>NZ_CP012712.1:3490000-3845000 GCF_001295365.1 Parageobacillus thermoglucosidasius
TAATGACTTTTTGAATAAATGCTGCTTTTTCTTTTACTTCTGGATAGAAATCCCCCATGATTTCGCCAACCACTGGCACCAATTCATACATAAACGGACGTTCGATATGAAGTTGTTTGGCAAAACGAACCGCTCGGCGCAGCAAGCGGCGCAATACATAACCGCGGCCTTCATTGGATGGAAGCGCCCCGTCGCCAATAGCAAATGTTACCGCTCGGATATGGTCGGCAATTACTTTAAACGCCACGTCTTTTTCCGCATCAGCACCATACTGTTCTCCAGAAATCCGTTCTGTCGCACGGATAATCGGCATAAATAAATCTGTTTCAAAGTTGGTCGGCGTTCCTTGCAAGATCGAGCACATCCGCTCCAATCCCATGCCTGTATCAATGTTTTTCTTTGGAAGCGGCGTATATGTACCGTCCGGGTTATGGTTAAATTGTGAAAACACGAGATTCCATACTTCTAAATAGCGATCGTTTTCTCCGCCCGGATATAATTCGGGATCATTCGGATCATTTCCAAACTCTTCGCCGCGATCATAAAAAATTTCCGTATTCGGGCCGCTCGGGCCTTCGCCAATATCCCAAAAGTTTCCTTCCAAACGGATAATCCGTTCTTCTGGAAGGCCAATTTCTTTATGCCAAATTTCAAATGCTTCATCGTCCTCCGGATGAATCGTTACTGACAATCGCTCCGGTTCAAAACCAATCCATTTTTCGCTTGTTAAAAATTCCCATGCCCAATGAATGGCTTCTCGTTTAAAATAATCGCCAATCGAAAAATTTCCGAGCATTTCGAAAAATGTATGGTGGCGCGCCGTTTTCCCGACATTTTCAATGTCGTTTGTACGAATGGACTTCTGCACATTGCAAATGCGCGGATTATCTGGAACGACACGGCCATCAAAATATTTTTTTAATGTGGCGACGCCGCTGTTGATCCACAGCAAAGACGGATCATCGACAGGAATGAGCGAGGCGCTCGGCTCGATTGCGTGACCTTTTTCTTTGAAAAAGTCTAAAAACATCTTCCTTACTTGTGCTGAAGTAAGCTTTTTCATCCTGATCCTCCCTTTCAACGCCATATTGAATTTGAATATAAAAAACTCTCATCCCCTTCAGGGACGAGAGTTATGCTCGCGGTACCACCCTGCTTATGAACGGCAAGCCGTTCATCCCTCTAACGCCGTAACGTGGCGATACGTCAGGTTTTGCCTGCGCTCCGGATTAGCGTTCTGTTACCCTTCATCTGGAATTTCTTTCAGCCACGGAAATTCCTCTCTGTGCGCGAACCCGCGCTTTAAGATGGACTGTAACATACTCGATCCGTCATCGCGTTATGTATTCACTTTTTCATTGAATGATTATAGACAAGCGTCATTTATTTGTCAATGCGCCCGAGAATGTTCTTTCCAATGAAGAAGAGCGACTTTTAATACAGCAAGAAGCGGAACGGCAACAATCAGGCCAAGCACCCCCGCTATTTCCCCGCCGGCAAACAAGGCAAACATAATCACAAGCGGATGCATGTGCAAACTTTTCCCGACAATCAATGGCGATAAAATATTGCCTTCTAAAAATTGCAGAAAAAAAATAATTGCAGAGATAATAAGCACCATTTTGAGCGAAACGGTAGCCGCCAAAATGACGGAGGGAACCGCTCCGATAATCGGCCCAAAATAAGGAATAATATTCGTTGCCCCGATAATAAACCCGAGCAAAAGCGGGTAGTCCATGCCTGCGATCCATAACGCAAGTGCGGCAACCATCCCGATGATGAATCCGACAAACAATTGGCCACGGATATAGCTGCCAAGCGATTCGTCTACATCTTTCAAAAACGCAAGCCCTGGTTGGCGCCACCGTTTCGGTGTCATATACCATACCGCTTTTTTCAGCTGATCGATATCCTTCAGCATGTAAAAAACGATAAACGGAATAAGCAAAAACAACAGCGCGGAATTAACAAGCCCTTTCACTCCGTTAATCACCGCCGTTAGCGCGTTCGCCGCCGTTTGTTCCAGCTGCACGATCATCGTTTCGATTCTTGTGTGAATTTCCAGCGGCCATGCCGATGTTTCATTGTGGATTTGTTTTGTCCAGTTCCGGTATGTCTCCGTTAATGCCGGCAAGCTTTCGCTCAAGTCTTTCAGCTGCTGGATCAGCAACGGAATTCCTTTATAAAAACCATAACCGATGCCGCCGAAAAAGAGAAAATAAATCAATAAAATTGCCATCCAGCGCGGAATGCCTTTTTCATAAATGGATTCCACGAACGGATGTAATAAGTACGTAATAAATGCAGCAATCACAAATGGAATAAGTATGGTTATAAATAAATGCACAACCGGCATCCATACTTCCTTCATGCGAACAATTAAGTAAATCATCATCACAACAACCAGCCATTTGCTCACACGAATGATGGACAACCATTGCTTCTCCCCCATGGCAACACCCCCTATCGTTAGTGTAGGAGCTAAAAGCAGAATTATACAAAAAAGCGCCAATTCCCGTTGTTCCTTACAGGAATTGGCGCTTCTTTATTTTTAACGAATCGCTTTCGCTAACCGGTGGCGCATTTTTTTGATGGAGCGATTGTTCAGCCAATCGTTGCGCTGTGCCAGCTGATAAGCAGCAACTCCTAATCCTAACGCAAACAAAGAGGTCATTGCGCGATTCATGCCCGTCCCCTCCTTACAGGATCGTGCGCTCATGTTCGTCGAACAAGTCGTCTAACGAGCTTAACGTTCCGTCTTCTTCCACTTGATGTGTGTGAATCATCCCTTTGGAAACAGAGAGCTCGATAAAACAATCCCAGCAATAATATTGATTGACGCCGATTTTACCTAAATTTTTACTTTTACAGTTTGGGCAAATGAGCACAAACAGCCACTCTCCTTACATCATTGTGTTAACAATAATCGCTTCTTCCCCGACCGTAAAGGGAACCGCATCCATCCGCTTTTTCCCTTCCGTCAAATCAGCAAAAAAACCTTCTGTAATCTCATATCCTCCGATTATGCCCAATTGCCCGTGAAAATATACATCTTCCAACAATCCAAGCTTCTGGCCATCCGCAGTAATCACCGGTTTTCCGGCGATTCCGCGTTCGCTGTAAAGAGAGTAGCCAGCTGGCAAAGAGGAGGATCGTAAAAGCGCATCATCATGCACGATGACCCCATCCGATCCAAATGCTTGAACGCCATGAAGCGGAAGATACCGATGGCGCGCAAACCATCCTTTGCTTTCGACGATAAACCCTTGGACTTTCCCTGTGTTGGTAAAGCAAATGTCACTTATTTTTCCGACGTTTTTCCCTGTTTTTTGCTCATATACAGGAAGCCCTTTCATATGTGAAAATGTCCGCAAAGATCTCTCCACCTTTCCAGACATATTTAGCTTGGCTACTCGTCCATAAAGTCATACGGTGAAACGTTTTCCATTCCGATGTTCGCGTCTTCCATCGGCAGCTCCCCTTCAACAGCAGGGACAAGAATTTTTTGCAATTTTTCCGTCAGCGTTGTTTGCCGGGAGCTATCATCACTGCGGGCAACCCCTAATTTAAACGCCTCTTCTTCGCCGCATATAATTAAAAATTGTTTGCTCCTTGTCACGGCCGTATATAATAAATTCCGCTTTAACATGCGATAATAGCTTTTCACAACCGGCAAAATGACAATTGGAAATTCGCTTCCTTGCGATTTATGAATGGAACAGCAATATGCATGCGTAATTTGCGACAAATCTTGCCGCGAATATGTCACCTCGATGCCGTCAAAAGAAACGACAACTAAATCTTGCTTCTCCGTATTTTCTTTCGCGTAAAAAATCGCGACAATTTCCCCAATGTCCCCATTAAACACATTGTCATCAGGTTGGTTGACAAGCTGCAGCACCTTATCACCAACCCGATATATGACATCGCCAACCGAAAGTTCCCGCTTTTTCTCAGATTTCGGATTAAACAAATCTTGCAGCACTTGATTGAGGCGGTCGATCCCGGCAGGGCCGCGATACATCGGGGCAAGCACTTGAATGTCTTTCACTGCGAAGCCTTTTCTGCGCGCGTTGTCGGCAATTTGCCGGACAACTTCAGCAACTTGTGAAGTCTGGCAGCGAATGAATGAGCGGTCTGCCTTTGGAGCAGTTAAGTCTGGAGGAAGGCCCCCGTTTTTCATTTGGTGCGCCAATTCGATAATCGATGAGCCCTCCGCTTGCCGGTACACTTCGGTTAGTCGAACGGTCGGGATGACACCCGCTTGCAATAAATCCTTTAACACTTGTCCCGGTCCGACAGATGGCAGCTGATCTTCATCCCCGACAAGGATCACTTGCATGCCGTCCGGAATCGACTTAAACAGCTGATTGGCCAGCCACGTATCGACCATCGACATTTCATCAACGATTAAAAGTTTGCCGCTAATCGGCTCGTCCTCGTCATGGGTAAAACCTTCCGCCCCATTCCATCCAAGCAAACGGTGAATCGTCACCGCAGGCAAACCCGTCGCTTCGCTCATTCTTTTTGCCGCCCTTCCCGTCGGCGCGGCGAGCAAAATCGGAAATGGATCATCTTTCGTATAATCTTTCGGATCGAGGGAAAAACCGTGCAAATCAGCGAAAATTTCCACAATCCCTTTAATGACTGTCGTTTTTCCTGTGCCGGGGCCTCCGGTCAAAATAAACAGCGGGGAAGAAAGCGCTTGTCGAATCGCTTCTTTTTGCGTGGGAGCATATTGAACGGATAAACGCTCCTCAAGCCTTCCGAGCGCTAGCAAAAATTCCGATTCCGGAAACGTCATCACTGCTTCCGTTTGCTGTAAAAGGCGCTTCACATTTGTCACAATTCCTTTTTCAGCAAAATAAAGCGACGGAATATAAAATTTTTCATCTTCCTTGATTAGCTTTCCTTCTTCAGAAAGCATTAACAACATTTGCTCGATCGCTTCTTCACTGACTGTTTCTTTTCGTTTTGCTTCCAAAAGCTGTTTAATGTTTGTGACAAGCTGCCTTTCTGTCACATACACATGCCCTTCTTGAAGGCAATCCCGTTCTATCACAAACAAACACGCCGCGCGAATGCGCGCAGGATGGCTGCCGGAAATGCCAAGCCGGTAGCCTAATTCGTCGGCGCGGCCAAAGCCGATTCCTTCGACATCTTCGACAAGCTGGTAGGGGTTTTGCTGAATAACGGAGAGTGTTTCATCTTGGTATACTTGATAAATTTTCATCGACAATTGCGGGCCAAAACCAAACTGGGAAAGCGCGATCATCGTCTGTTCCAGCCCTTCATGGGCACGCAGCGTATCATACAGCTCTTTTGCCCTTTGCTTTGACAATTTTGGAACATCATCCAACACGCTTGGATCCGCTAAAATTTTGGAAATGGCATTTTCGCCAAGCGCTTCGACGATCGCTTTTGCCGTTTTTTTCCCGATTCCTTTAAATAAATCGCTGGATAAATAGTGAATGATGCCGTCTTTCGTGTTAGGGAATTGTTTGCGGAAATGGTCGACAACATATTGCCGGCCGAACTTTGGATGGTCATGAAATTTCCCGTAAAAAATATACGTGTCATGCTCGTTCATTTTAGGGAAATATCCGGTCACCACAACTTCTTGTTCATCGTACGCTTCGTTCGTTTCTTCGACCCGGACGCGAACGACGGAATACAAATTCGCTTCATTATGAAAAATGGTGGAAATATATGAACCTTTTATAAACGAAGTTCCCTCGAAAACAAATGATTCCGGTTGCTGCAATGGAATCCCCTGCCCTTTTATCGTTGTAACGCCTTTTCCATCATTTTTTTCCCATATCCGGCGAGCAAATGATCTGGCTGGATCTGAAGCGCGGTCGTAAACATTTTTAATGCGGTCTTGACATCATCTTTATAAGCATAGATAACCCCTAAATTATAATACGCATCGGCATGGCGTTCATTTAGCTGGATCGTTTTTTGAAAATAGCGCATCGCCTCATCGACAAATTCAAGCTGCGCCAGGCACAGCCCGAGCTGAAACACCGCCTCTACGTCGCTCTCGTTCAGCTCCGCCGCTCTTTGTAAATACGGCAGCGCAAGACGGGGCGCCTCCAAATGCATCAATGACATTCCAAGCATGAAAAAGACGTCTCCGTCATTCAGCCCCTTTTGAATCGCTTGCTCAAACATATCCTTCGCTTGCGCAAACTGCTGGCGCTTGTAAAAGACAGAGCCCATTCCATAATATGCCGCCGCCGCGTTGCTATCGAGCTCTATCGCCTTTTTGAAAAAGTTAAGCGCTTTTTCCTCTTCTCCAGCCGCGGCCAACACGGTCCCAAAATTGATGTAGCCGACTGGATCGTTCGGATTTTCTTCAATCACATCATGAAAACATTTGATCGCTTCTTCATAATTTCCTTTTTGCATATATGCGATTCCTGCGCGGTTTTTCTCCTCCATTTCCTTTTCACTCCTTACGCACATTATAGCACATATGTTCGCAATTTTCTATTCATTACAGGAAAACCTCAACCCGCATAAGAGTTGAGGTTTTCCTGTCACATCCGCTTTAGCGCATCTCTCGATTCTGCAGCATCCTGCCGTTTTTTTCAGGCGACATACCAAAGCCGTTCGCCATTGCGGAACACTTTATCGATCGTTCCGCCACCAAGACATTCCTCGCCATTGTAAAACACGACGGCTTGCCCGGGAGTAACAGCGCGAACCGGTTCATCAAAGATAACTTCTACTTTATCATCATCCATCACATGCACAGTGACGCCTATATCTGGCTGGCGGTAACGGAATTTCGCTGTGCACCGGAACGATTTTGGCGGTTTGCGGTCTGACACCCAGTTGACATTTGTCGCAATAAGCGAAGTCGAATATAAATATTCATTGTTAAACCCTTGTGCGACGTACAAAATATTTTCCTTCACGTTTTTGCCGACCACAAACCATGGCTCGCCGTTTCCGCCAATGCCAAGACCGTGGCGCTGTCCGATCGTATAGTACATCACTCCGTCATGCTTTCCTTTCACTTCGCCATCCAGCGTTTGCATAATCCCCGGCTGTGCCGGCAAATAACTGCTTAAAAACTTTTTAAAATCCCGTTCACCGATAAAGCAAATTCCCGTGCTATCTTTTTTTGTCGCTGTGGCAAGCCCGGCGTCTTTCGCGATTTGCCGCACTTGCGCTTTTTCAAGATGGCCGAGCGGAAACATCACCTTCGACAGCTGCTCTTGCCCTAATTGGTTCAAAAAATACGTTTGGTCTTTCTTTTGGTCGACGCCGCGCAGCAGTTTATATTCGCCGTCGCGGTACTCAATCCGGGCATAATGGCCAGTCGCCACATAGTCGGCGCCGATCGATAACGCATGTTCCAAAAATGCTTTGAACTTAATTTCTTTGTTGCACATCACGTCGGGATTCGGAGTGCGTCCGGCTTTATATTCATCCAAAAAGTACGTAAACACTTTATCCCAATATTGTTTCTCAAAATTAACGGCATAGTACGGAATGCCAATTTGGTTGCAAACGCGCACCACATCTTCATAATCTTCCGTCGCCGTGCAAACGCCGTTTTCATCTGTATCGTCCCAGTTTTTCATAAATATGCCGATGACATCGTACCCTTGCTGTTTTAAAAGCAATGCCGCCACCGATGAATCGACTCCGCCCGACATGCCGACAACAACGCGCGTATCTTTTGGGGGTTTGTTCACCTTGCTAACCTCCCCTCTACTTAGTTGTTAATTTTTTCACAATTTTAACTGTTTCCATTGCCGCCTTGGCAATTTGTTCTTTTGTATTGCCTAATCCGAAACTAAAACGGACAGAAGAACGAATGCGATCCGATTCTTTGCCAAACATCGCCACAAGGACGTGCGACGGATCAATCGAGCCGGCGGTGCACGCAGAACCGCTTGAAGCTGCTATTCCCGCCAAATCAAGATTGACAAGCATAGATTCAACGTTCGTCCCCGGAAACGCGACATTGACGATATGCGGGAGGCAGCGGTCTTCATTTCCGTTCACCGCGTAAGAAATTCCCGACTCCGCAAAAATAGACAGCATCGTCTCTCTCAGCAAGCGGTACTCCTGTTGCTTGTCAGACATCGTCTCTTGCATAATTTCCACCGCTTTGGCAAATCCCGCGATGCCTGCCACATTTTCCGTTCCGGCACGGCGTTTCCGCTCTTGTTCTCCGCCATAAAAAAGCGGGGAAAATTTCACTGTCTCCCGGACATATAAAGCGCCGACCCCTTTTGGGCCGTTGATTTTATGCGCAGAAACCGACAACAAATCAACATGATAGTCGTCGACGCGGATCGGAACAAGCCCAAACGCTTGTACGGCATCTGTGTGGAAATAAGCTTGGTGGTCTTTTAACAATTCGCCAATCTCGCGAATGGGCTGCAATACGCCGACCTCATTGTTCGCAAACATAATGGAAACGAGAATCGTATCATCGCGAAGTGCTGCTTTAACATCTGCTGGCGACACATTCCCTTGTTCATCCACAGGAAGATAAGTTACTTCAAATCCTTGCTTTTCTAAATATTGACATGCGCGCAATACAGCATGATGCTCAATCATCGATGTTATAATATGGCGTCCACGATGGCGGTTAGCCATCGCCGTCCCGATAAGCGCGATGTTATCCGCTTCCGTTCCGCCGCTTGTGAAAATGATTTCCGGTTCTTTTGCGCCAAGACTTGCTGCCACAACGGCTCTCGCTTCATCGACCGCCTGCCGGCTTTGTCTCCCGAAAAAATGAATGCTCGACGGATTTCCGAACACTTCGGTCATCAGCGGAATCATGCGTTTGACTACATCAGGATGAACGGGCGAGGTAGCGGCATGATCTAAATAAATCCGGTCCAATGATCATTCTCCTTTCATGGTTAAATATAAAACATGTATGATTCGTTATCACCTTCGCTATATTTCGCCAAATCTTCCAGCGTCGTGCTGTCCAGCACTTCCTCCACGGCATCGCGAACGCGAATCCATAATTCCCGTTTTGCCGGTTCTTCCTCATCCAGTTCTTCCACAGGGCTTATCGGCCCTTCTAACACCCGAATGACGTCCCCCGCCGTAATTTTTGCGGGATGGTCTGCAAGCACGTATCCGCCATACGCCCCGCGGATGCTTTTGACAAGCCCGGCATTCCTCAATGGTGTAACAAGCTGTTCCAGATAATGTTCAGACAAATTGTTCGCTTTGGCAATCGAGCGCAGCGAAATCGGGCGATCCCCGTACTTTTTTGCCAGTTCAATCATAATGGTTAATCCATATCTGCCTTTTGTCGAAATCTTCATCTTATTCCCCCTAACAACTGTTTGTTTTTACATGAGCAGGTCTTATTAACATCCGTTCTGTCACGCGCCGGCATTGCGGCAAAGCAATACCGACTATAGATCCAATCATAACGCAAAATATTAACGTTCCTATCGATACAGGCCCTCCTAAAACCCAGCCGAAAAAAAGAACCAATCCTTCCATCGCGATTCGGATATATTGCACTTTCCAGCCTGTTAGCTCCGTCAATGCAATCATTAAACTGTCACGCGGGCCTGCCCCCATATTAGCAGAAATATATATTCCCATTCCATAGCCCGTAATCACAATCCCGACAAGCAGCATTACCAACTTGCCGCCCAACGTTTCGGGAGTGTGCAAATAAGGGATCATCATATATAAATCAATAAAAATACCGACAAAAATCATATTGAGAAAAGCGCCAATTCGCGGAAATTGCTTTAAAAGCAATGCGGAAACCATTAAGATTGCAATGCCGACAATAATCGACCACGTTCCGATCGTCAAGCCGAATCTTCGATATAATCCGATATGCAACACATCCCACGGCGCACATCCGAAATCCGCTTTAATCGTTAATACGATGCCAAACGACATAATCAATAATCCAGCAAAAAAAATTCCCCATTGAAGAATTTGCGCAGATCCGCGGTGAGAATGGGCCATACTCTCCCCCCAATAAATATAAATAAGCCGATTGTCATTATATCATAAAATTTCGTTTCCTTCATTTTCGAAAATGACTTTGTTGTTTTAATTGTTCTAATCGTTCATATACTTTCGCATAATATTTTTCATCTCCGTTTTGCTTCGGTGAATAATATTTAACTCCTAACAGCTCATCTGGCAAATATTGTTGAAAAACCCAACTATTCGGATAATCATGCGGATATTGATACCCTTTTCCATGGCCTAGCACACTTGCCCCTTTATAATGCGCGTCTTTTAAATGATCAGGAATATCACCGATTTTTCCGCTGCGCACATCATGAATGGCCGCATCAAGCGCTTTATAGGCAGAATTTGATTTTGCGCTTAAACACAGCTCAATCGTCACAACCGAAAGCGGAATTCTCGCTTCAGGAAGCCCTAATCGCTCCACCGCCGCAATTGCTGCCTGTACTTTCACGCCCATCATCGGATTTGCCAGCCCGATATCTTCGTACGCAATCACAAGCAGCCGCCGGCAAACCGCAGCCAAATCCCCGCCTTCCAATAAACGTGCCAAATAATGCAACGCCGCATCCACATCACTGCCGCGGACGCTTTTTTGAAACGCCGATAAAAGCGAATAATACGTATCCCCTTTTTTATCATGGGTAAAACCTCGATTTTCTACGCACTCTCTTACCGTCTGTTCATCAACATGGACGGAGCCGTCATCTTTCTGCGAGGCGTAGATGATCGTTTCCAATAAATTTAGCGCTAAACGGGCATCCCCGCCTGACGCTTCCGCGATCATGGAAAGCAGCCGTTCTTCCATGTCAACCGCAAGCGTTCCTAAGCCCCTGTCGCGATCGTGCAAAGCCCGGCGCAAAAGGATGAGAATATCGTCTGGCTCAAGCCGCTTCAATTGCTTAATTTGCCCGCAGCGGCTGCGGATAGCCGGATTAACTTCATGAAACGGGTTTTCCGTCGTTGCGCCGATGAGCGTAATCAGCCCTTGCTCAATGTGAGGAAGCAAATAATCTTGCTGCGCCTTGTTAAAACGATGAATTTCATCAATAAATAAAATAACGTTGCCTGTCAGTTTCGCTGTTTCCACTACTTCTTCCATTTCTTTTTTTCCTGAAGCCGTAGCATTAATGGCAAAAAAATCGCGCTGCACCGTCCCAGCAATCGCATGCGCCAACGACGTCTTCCCCACTCCCGGCTCTCCATATAAAAGCAGCGAAGGAACGTGGCCGTTTTTAATCATTTTGTATAGCGCGGTATGCGGGCCGATAATATGTTGTTGCCCGACAATCTCGTCAATGTTTCTCGGTCTCATCCGAACAGAAAGCGGTTCTGAAGCAAACAGCATAGGCATCCCTCATTTCGTCTGACAGCATCACTATTTGTTGATTCATCTTCTGTCCACTCTTCATCTTGGCAAAACCGCTTCATGAAAAACAGAAACAGCAACTTTCGATTTCCTTTCAAGCTGTGCCTTTTCACCATTCTGTACTGTCCGGCAATTTCTGCAGCAATGCGGCAAGATTTTTTGTCCCACTATTTTATACAGCCTATATTCCAATATCTTTTCCTTGTTATTATAATGGATTTTTTTCTGAAAAAAAATGAAACAACTATGCCAACTATAACGTAATGAAAAAGAGAGCTCGATAAAACGGGCCGTCCTTCATATCGGCATGAAACAGACATGCAAGCTGAATCATGGCAATAGCTGTTTGCTTAAGCCATCCGATTGAGCTGATGCGAGTCTGCTTCAAACCGGTGGATTCAAAGGAAGGTGCTGCTCATCTGCCAGATAGCAGAGAGAAAATGGAATCATTCGCGAGATATCCATTTTAAGGGCAAAAAAGACTTCCCGGTTTCAGGAAGCCTTTGGATGCGAAGGTGATGCGATCCGGCTGCGAAAGCCAGCATTGCTGAAAAGGATGGGGACATCAACTAAGCAAAAAGTACAATTGATTATATTATTTTTCTTTTAAATGAAAATATTTTTTGATTTGCCTTTGTAAAGGCAAGGTATCTTCTATATCTTTTAAATTGGAGAGCATTCCTTGGATGACCGGGATTCTTGGCTTTTCATTGCTGATTTCCGCCTCCAGTACGTCAAGTGTTATATAGAGGTCTGAGGAATGAGAATATTGCTTTTTGATTTTTCTTATTTGGTGAAGCAGATCCTTTTTATGGAGCTTTTTTGTTAATTGGTTAATATGTAAGAACCCTTGATCCAGCTCTTCAAATGGCACGATTGCTTCTTTACCGCTTTTCAATAAGCCTTTAACAAGATCATCCATCCGTTGGAGAATAAATGTTGCCAGTTTATAATAATCGATCTTTTTTTTCTGAAATAACGTCCAATGCATATATGATTGAAAAATGCCATGTAAAATGATGATTAAATCACCGATAAATGGTTCAATTTGCTTTCCGTAAATGTCCATTAAAGATAATTTATAAAATTGTGTGGTTTCCACATACATTTTATGGATCAATTCAGCGAGCGATTCATTAATAGGAAGGGCTTGCTCTCTAGTTTGCATAATCAAAAATTCTTTATATTTGCTAATTTCTGTATAATTGCAAACAAGATATTCCGTTAATTTTTCTCTCGGAGAAAGATTTCGCTTGCCTATTTCTTCTATTTTCTGTTTCCTTTTATGATAAAAATATTTAAAAATCTCGATAAGCAAGGCGTCTTTTGATTTAAAGTATAAATAAAATGCACCTTTAGAAATCCCGGCTTCATTCACAATTTCTTGTATAGACGTTGCGTCAAATCCTTTTTCAGCAAATAATTTCATGGCAACATCAATAATTAATTTTTCTTTTTCCTTCATTTTTTTCACTCACTTTCCAAATGCGCTGAATATGACTATGCTTTTTATAAATTTCAAGTAAATATTTTAATGAATTTATTGAATATGACCAATGGGTAATATATGTTATCCATTATCACGGTGATGCATCACACTAAAATAGAAAAATAGGAGGGTTGGAATTTGAATGACTGGACAGTCACTTATATGATTTTTTCATAAATTCCAAGTAAATTTTTATTAATTTATTGACTTATGACTAATTGGTCATATATATTATTGATTATTGCAGCGAATGAATCAAGCGAAAATGGAAAACGGCGGGAGGTTGAAAAAATGCTAGACCGAATTATTCATTTTTCCTTAAAAAACAAATTTGCTGTTTGGCTGCTCACCATCATTGTTATGGCAGCAGGCTTATATTCAGGAATGACGATGAAACTTGAAACCATACCGAATATCAACACACCAGTGATTAGTGTCGTGACGGCCTATCCGGGAGCAACCCCAGAAGAAGTGGCAAATAAAGTGACGATACCGATTGAAAAAGCTGTTAAAAATTTAAACGGGGTAGACACTGTTACTTCCACTTCTTTTCAAAATGCCTCATCTGTTCAAATTACATATGATTATGAAAAAGATATGGATGAAGCGAAAAAAGAATTAGAAGAAGCATTAACGTCGATACAGTTTCCGGAAGGCGTGGATAAACCAAAGATTTCGAAAATAAGCTTTAATTCCATTCCGGTAATGGCTTTAAGCATTTCGGATAAAAAGGCGTCGCTAGCCGAGCTTACCAAAATTGTGGAAGACGAGATTGTCCCATCACTGGAAAGAATTAACGGCGTTTCTTCGGTGCAAATTTCTGGCCAACAAATCGAAGAAGTGCAAATCGCTTTGGATGACAAAAAATTGGCACAGCTCGGTTTAAATAAAGAAACGGTGCAAAATGTAATCAAAGGTTCCGATGTATCTTTTCCTCTCGGTTTGTACACGTTTAACGATAAAGAGCAATCCGTTGTCGTAGACGGCAATATAACAACATTGGAAGAATTGAAGAATTTAGAAATCCCGGTCATCCCACAAGCCAACAATCCAAATAATGGAATGAATGCAAATGTTGGAGGCACGGATCTTCAAGGAGGCCAGCCGGCGCCCGGCACCAGCCATTCAGCAATCACGCCAAACCATAACGCTGGCAACCCAACGAGCGCGCGAAATAACCAAGCAAATGGCTTAAGCCAGCAAGCGCAAGGCCTTCCTACAGTAAAATTAGGCGAGATTGCTGATATTCAAGTCGTTAAAGAAGCGGAATCGATCTCAAGAACGAACGGAAAGGAAGCGATCGGCCTTCAAATTGTTAAAGCAGCAGATGCGAACACAGTAACGGTCGTCAATGAAATAAAAAAAGAATTAGATAAATTTGCAGATAAAATAGATGGATTAAAAATCATAACAAGTTTTGATATGGCAACACCTATCGAAGAATCGATCGAAACAATGGTCGATAAAGCGTTATTTGGCGCTCTATTTGCAGCGCTCATTATCCTTTTATTCTTAAGAAACATTCGTTCAACTCTCATTGCCGTGATTTCCATCCCACTATCTGTCCTTATTGCTTTACTCGTATTAAAGCAATTGGATATTTCATTGAACATGATGACGCTTGGCGCAATGACGGTTGCGATTGGCCGCGTCATAGACGATTCGATTGTTGTTATTGAAAATATTTATCGGAGACTGCATTTAAAAGAGGAAAAATTAAAAGGAAAACAGTTAATCCGAGAAGCAACAAAGGAAATGTTTATTCCGATCATGTCATCCACCATTGTCACGATCGTCGTGTTCCTTCCTCTCGGACTGGTTAAAGGGATGGTCGGAGAATTATTTTTGCCTTTTGCATTAACCATTGTTTTTGCTTTGCTCGCTTCATTACTTGTTGCCATTACAATGGTTCCTTTAATGGGGCACACTTTATTCCAAAAAGAATTAAAAGGGCAAAATGAGCATAAAAAAGAAAAACATGGAAAACTTGCAGAGCAATATAAGAAAATCTTAAATTGGTCATTAAACCATAAAATTGTAACAAGCCTTATTGCCGTATTCCTTCTTGTTGCAAGTGTATTTCTCGTCCCTGTGATCGGTGTCAGCTTTTTGCCTGCTGATGAAGAAAAAGTGATGGTCATTACCTACAAACCGGCTCCGGGCGAAACGCTTGAGCAAGTAAAAGAATATACGTTTGCGGCTGAAAAATATTTCTTAAACAAAAAGAATGTGAAAACAGTACAGCTTTCTGTTGGCAGCGAAAACCCGATGAACCCAGGGGATACTAACAGTGCAATGATGTTTATTGCTTACGATGATGACACTCCAGATTTTGATAAAGAAAAAGAACAAGTGATTAAAGACCTGCAAAGAAAAGTTAAACAGGGAGAGTGGAAACAACAAGATTTCTCCGGTAATGCAATCAGCAATCAGCTAGTATACTATGTGTATGGGGAAAGCAGAGAAGAACTGGAACCAATTGTAAATAAAATCCAAGATCTTATGAAAAAGGAAAAAGATTTAACGAAAATCGACTCCAGCATTTCCGAAACCTATGATGAATTTACGTTAGTGGTCGATCATGAAAAATTAAGCAAACTTGGCTTAACAGCAGCGCAAATTGGCTCAGCACTAATGCCAGTAAAGCAGAATCCAGTCATAACAACGATTGAAAAAGACGGAAAAGAACTGAATGTATATTTTAAAATAAAAGAACAAAGCCATGAAAGTATCAATGATTTAACCAATCAAAAGATTTCATCTCCACTCGGATTTGAAGTGCCAATTAAAGAGTTAGTGGAAGTGAAGAAAGGGAAAACGTCTGATACAATTACCCGTCAGGATGGAAAAATTTATGCAGAGGTTAGCGCCCAAGTAAAAACAAAAGACGTATCCAAAGTGGCGGCAAGCTTGCAAAAAGAAGTGGATAAGATTAAGCTGCCTAAAAATGTGGAAATATCAGCAAGCGGCGTAACCGAAGATATTACTGAAACATTTACGCAATTAGGATTAGCGATGATAGCAGCGGTTGCGATCGTCTATTTTGTCCTTGTTGTCACATTTGGCGGCGCAATTACGCCATTTGTCATCCTATTCTCATTGCCGTTTACCATTATTGGGGCATTATTGGCTCTCTTCATAACAGGTGAGACCATTAGTGTTTCAGCGATGATCGGTGCTCTTATGCTGATCGGTATTGTCGTGACCAATGCGATCGTATTAATCGACCGTGTGATTCATAAAGAAAAAGAAGGACTAAGCACAAGAGAAGCTTTACTCGAAGCCGGAGCAACTCGCCTGCGTCCAATCTTAATGACAGCACTCGCGACAGTTGGGGCATTAATACCGCTAGCAGTAGGAATGGAAGGCAGCGGATTGATTTCGAAAGGAATGGCGGTTACCGTTATGGGCGGATTAACAAGCTCCACATTGCTGACACTGTTAATTGTCCCAATCGTGTATGAATCATTAAGCAGATTTAGAAGAAAGAAATTCCAAGAAACAGAAGAATAATTCATGCAAAAAGGCACCAGTGAAAAATCTGGTGCCTTTTTCGATGATGGCAGGAATGAATATTCTAAGCAACCAGCAAATCCCCGAGTTGTCATGATGCAGATCCATAAAAAAATGATTAGTAAACTTTTGACTTGGATAAAATATATAGAAAGTTTAAATTTTCCAGTATGAGGAAAGAATATCATCTATCAACATCGATTGCGGGGTGCAGTGGAATGAAAACACGACAAGACGCTTGGACTCATGAAGAAGATATTTTATTGGCGGAGACAGTGTTGCGCTACATTCGCGAAGGGGGCACGCAGCTTGCTGCGTTTGAAGAAGCCGGCGACCGCCTTAACCGGACAGCGGCAGCATGCGGATTCCGCTGGAACGCCGTAGTGCGGAAACGCTACGCAGAAGCGATTGAATTAGCAAAAAAGCAGCGGAAAGAACGGAAACGGGCATTAGAGCAAGTGAAAAAAAAGCAGCAAACAGAAAATCAAGCGCAGCCGCTTTCGGCCGATTTCACCTCTTTCCAACAAGGAACATCCTCTTTCCTTCCAGTTCCTGCTATCACTCTTGATCAATGCATCGCTTTTTTGCAAACATTAAAGTCTGATGCGGAGCATTCAGAAATGATCAAAATGGAAAACGAGCGGCTAAAACACGAAAATGCGCAATTGCGGACGCACAATGAAAAGCTGCAAGAAAAATTGGAACGTCTGGAAAAACAACAATCCGCTGTGAAAGAAGACTACGAGGCATTAGTAAAAATTATGGAACGCGCCCGCAAATTGATCTTAGAAGAAGAGTACGGAGTGCAGGCAGCCCATATTTTCCGAATGGACAAAAACGGAAATTTAGAACATATCGCCAAATCTTGATAAAAAATGTCGCAGAGCGTTTTCTGCGACATTTTTCATTCTTCCCCGACCCGATAAATTTTAATATCTTTTAAAAGCTCGCGTACAACATATGAAGCCATAATCAGCCCCGCTACTGATGGAACAAAAGCGTTCGAAGATGGCGGCATTTGCGCTTTGCGAATCGGTGATTGGTCATTGCCGACCACCTTGCGGACATCTTCACGAATAACGACCGGCTTTTCATCGGAAAAGACGACAGGAATGCCTTTCCGGATCCCTTCTTTGCGCAATTTCGCGCGAATCACCTTCGCGATCGGGTCCGTATGGGTTTTGGAAATATCGACGATGCGGAAGCGCGTCGGATCCATTTTGTTGGCAGCGCCCATGCTTGAAATAATCGGGATGTTGCGCTTTAAACATTCTTTCATTAAATGGACTTTATAGATGATCGTATCGGAAGCATCGATAACAAAATCAAGATCATAGCTGAAAAATTGCTCATATGTTTCTTCGGTATAAAACATTTGCAACGCGATAACGTCACATTCCGGATTAATATCGGCAATGCGTTCTTTCATTAATTCCACTTTTGGGCGGCCGATCGTGGAAAGAAGCGCATGAATTTGCCGGTTAATATTGGTTATATCCACATTATCGCGATCAACAAGTACAAGCCGCCCGACGCCGGAACGCGCCAACGCCTCGACAGCGAATGAACCGACTCCTCCGACGCCAAGAACGGCAACCGTTGCGTTTTTTAATTTTTCCAGCCCTTCTTTGCCAATTGCCAATTCATTGCGCGAAAATTGATGTAACATCTACACCCTCCGTTGCATTGTTCTTTTTTCATACCGCTTTTTATCCTACAATAACAAACAGCTAAATTTCAATCTGATTTTAAAAAAATAAAATCCCTATGTAAAGCATCGCCTTTACATAGGGATTTTTTGGCAACCATCACGTGCAAGTCCCAATCGTGCCGTCGATGCCTTCGTTTTGAACCCGCTCCCAAGCAGGTGGGTGCCCTGTTCCAAGATTTGCACGTCCTTGAACACTAAGGCATGTACGCCGCTTGGAAACTCCGGGCTCCCGCATAACTTATTGTTCGGTCAAAACAATAGGTTATACGACGAACACATCAGGACTGATTTGCGTTAATTGTACCATACACTTTGCGTCTTTGCAACGAAATAACAAATATTGCTACTCCGTTTTTTCCGGCTGGATAACTAAGCGCAATTCTGCTAATTGTTGTTCGCTAACCGGACTTGGCGCCTCTGTCAGCAAGCAGCTGGCACTGGCTGTTTTCGGAAACGCGATCGTATCGCGCAAGTTCGTGCGTCCCGCCAGCAGCATAACAAGGCGGTCCAAACCAAGCGCAATGCCGCCATGTGGCGGAGTGCCATATTCAAACGCTTCTAATAAGAAGCCAAATTGCTTGCGCGCTTCCTCTTCTGTAAATCCGAGAGCGCGGAACATTTTTTCTTGCACGTCCCGCTCAAAAATACGCATCGAACCGCCGCCAAGCTCATAACCGTTTAACACAAGGTCATATGCTTGCGCTCTTACTTTTTCCGGGCTTGTCTCCAATTGCGGCAAATCTTCGCGCACCGGCATGGTAAACGGATGGTGCGCCGCGTAATAACGCCCATCTTCTTCATCATATTCTAACAGCGGCCAGTCGATAATCCAAAGGAAGTTAAATTTCGTTTCATCAATTAAGTTCAAATCTTTTCCAAGTTTTAAACGCAACGCGCCAAGCGCATCAGCGACAACTTCTTTACGATCGGCGACAAACAGCAACAAATCGCCGTCTTCTGCCATAAGCGTTTCGATAAGCCCGCTTCGTTCTTCTTCGGTGAAAAATTTGGCGATTGGCCCTTTCAGCCCGCCTTCTTCCACCTTCAGCCATGCCAGCCCTTTTGCGCCGTAACGCGCAACAAATTCGGCGAGCACATCGATATCTTTGCGAGAGTATGTACTTGCCGCCCCTTTCACATTAATCGCCTTCACTTGCCCGCCGTTTGCAACAGCACCTGCAAATACTTTGAAAGAAGAATGTTTCACGATTTCCGAAACATCGACGAGTTCTAAACCAAAGCGGGTATCCGGCTTATCGGAACCGTAACGGCTCATTGCTTCATCATAAGACATGCGCGGAAATGGCAAAGAAACTTCGATTCCTTTTGCCACTTTCATCACATGCGCCATCATCCGTTCCGTTAACTGCATAATGTCTTCTTGACTCATAAACGATGTTTCAATATCGATTTGCGTAAACTCCGGCTGGCGGTCTGCGCGCAAGTCTTCATCGCGGAAACAGCGGGCAATTTGATAATAGCGTTCAAATCCGGCCACCATCAACAGCTGCTTAAATACTTGCGGAGACTGCGGAAGCGCATAAAACTCGCCGGGATGGACTCGGCTTGGCACTAAATAGTCGCGCGCTCCTTCCGGAGTGCTTTTCGTCAAAATTGGTGTTTCCACTTCTAAAAAGCCTTCTCCGTCTAAAAAGTCGCGAACCGCCTTCGTTACCCGGTGCCGCAATTGCAGCGTGCGGAACATCACCGGGCGGCGCAAATCTAAATAACGATATTTAAGGCGCACTTCTTCGGCCACGTCTGTTTGATCGGCGATGGTAAACGGCGGCGTTTTGGCTTCGTTAATGATCGTTACGCGCTCTGCCTGAATTTCAATTTTCCCTGTTGGAATATTTGGATTGACCGTTCCCTCCTCGCGGGCAACGACGGTTCCTTCCACGCTCAGCACGTATTCATTCCGCACCTTTTCCGCCACATGTAATGCTTCTTTTGACACCTCCGGGCTGAACACGACTTGCACGATTCCCGTCCGGTCGCGGAGATCGATGAAAATCAGCCCGCCAAGGTCGCGGCGCTTTTGCACCCAGCCTTTTAAAACAACTTTTTCGCCAACCGCTTTCTCCGTAATTTCCCCGCAATAATAGGTCCTTCCAAACACGCCTGCAATCCCTCCTACGACAATCGTTCTTTTAAATAGTCAACGACAGAAGGCAGCGGCACTTCCGTTTGCTCGCCTGTGCCCATCTCTTTGATGTTGATTACTTCTTTTGCAAGTTCATCCTCTCCGAGAATCGCCACAAACTTCGCATTTAAGCGATCTGCCGCTTTCAATTGCGCCTTTATTTTCCGGTCTTGATAATCTTTATCAGCGACAATGCCTGCTTTCCGCAGCTCGTGAACAAGCTGTACCGATTCCTCTTTTGCTTTTTCGCCAATGGCGACAACGTAACAGTCAATGCCGCGTTGGACCGGCAACGCTACTCCTTCGGCGTCTAAAGCGGCCAACAGCCGTTCAATGCTTAACGCAAAGCCAATTCCTGGCGCCTCTGGCCCTCCGATTTCTTGCACCAATCCGTTATAGCGGCCGCCGCCGCATAATGTCGTAATCGCGCCAAACCCTTCCGCATCGCTCATAATTTCAAACGTCGTATGGTTGTAATAATCCAGCCCGCGCACGAGGCGAGCATCGACTTCAAATGGAATTCCTAATTTTGCTAAGTAAGCTTTCACTTTTTCAAAGTAACGGCTCGATTCCTCGTTTAAATAATCGAGAATCGACGGCGCTGTCGCCATTAATTCATGGTCACGGTCCTTTTTGCAGTCTAAAATGCGAAGCGGGTTTTTTTTCAGGCGGACTTGACAATCTTCGCAAAACTCATGAATCCGGTTTTGGAAATGATCGATCAGCGCCTGGCGATGCGCCTTTCTGCTTTCTATGTCACCCAAGCTGTTGATGACAAGCCTTACTTTTTTTAATCCCAATGATTGGTACAACTCCATCGCCATCGCAATGACTTCAGCGTCAATTGCCGGATCATCGCTTCCAAGCGCTTCGACGCCAAACTGGACAAATTGGCGGAACCGTCCTGCCTGCGGCCGTTCATAGCGGAACATTGGCCCGATGTAATATAACTTAATCGGCTGATTCGGATCGCCATACATTTTGTTTTCAACGAACGAGCGCACCACCGGAGCGGTCCCTTCCGGGCGAAGCGTTATGCTTCTCCCTCCCCTGTCTTCAAACGTATACATTTCTTTTTGCACAATGTCGGTCGTATCGCCAACGCCGCGTAAAAACAATTCCGTATGCTCAAAAATCGGCGTGCGGATTTCGCGATAATTGTAACGCCTGCAAATATCCCGCGCTATTTTTTCGACATATTGCCATTTTTCTGTTTCACCAGGCAAAATGTCTTGCGTTCCTCGTGGAATTTGAAAAGCCATGTCAAACCTCCTTACATCCAAAATAAAAACGCCCTTCTTCCCTATTATACAAAATAGGGACGAGAGCGTTATTTCCCGTGGTGCCACCCTAATTGAAGCAAAATGCTTCCACTTTTTACCGATAACGCGTGTCTCGCGTTCCCTTTTACTGGCGCAAACAGCGCGTTCAAAGGGAAACCTACGGAGTGTCTTTCGTTAAGTCATCATGGAGAAATGCTCCCAGCCTAAGGCATTTCCTCTCTGGCCATGTGTATTCTTAACTACTTTTCTCCGTCATTGGTTGTCATTATGTACAATTTTTATAACTTATCTTACGAATAAACAGTGGTTTTGTCAAGTTTTAAAAACGGGAGATTTGCTTTTTTAATTTTTGCACATCTCTTAACGTTAACCCAAACTCGGACGCCAATTCAAACGCCGTATGTTCCGCCTCTTTTCTCATAAATTCATGAAAGTCAATAGAAAACAATTCGCTTGCTTTCCGCTGGGCAAATTCTCCTTTGGCACTATGCCGCATTTTGCTCATCCTTCCTCTTCCATGTCTTTTTTTATTGTTCCCATTTCAGCAAAAAATAAAATGCTTTGGAAGGATGGCATGTTAAGACATAAAAAAACGGGCGAACATTATTTGTTCCCCGCTTTTTCCTTGCTTTCCACCATCAACGTAACCGGACCGTCATTAACCAGTTCCACTTCCATCATCGCGCCAAACTTTCCTGTTTCCACCCGAATGCCTTTTTGGCGAAGCGCTTCGTTCAACGCTTCATAAATCGGCAAAGCATGATCCGGCCTTGCCGCCTCCATAAAGTTTGGCCGCCGTCCTTTCCGGCAGTCTCCATACAAGGTGAATTGCGAAACAGATAAAATTTCTCCGCCAACGTCGAGCACAGAAAGGTTCATTTTTCCAGACTCATCCTCAAAAATGCGCAAATGCGCGATTTTATCGGCAACAAACGCCGCGTCTTCGCTCGTATCACTATGAGTGACACCGACAAGAAGAACGAGGCCATGGCCAATAGCTCCGACAATTTCTCCATCCACTGTCACTTTCGCACGTTTTGCTCGTTGTACTACAACTCTCATCTCACTTTTCCTTTCTAATTGTTCATAATTCGCTGCACTGAGTAAATATCGGAAATTTGCTTGATTCGGTCGACAATTTTTTGTAAATGGCTAATATTGCGAATGGCAATCGTCATATGAATGGTCGCGATTTTATTGCGGTGATCGGATCTTCCCGAAACGGCGGAAATATCCGTTTTCGTTTCATTGACTGCTTGCAACACTTCATTAAGCAATCCGCGGCGGTCATACCCGGTAATCTCAATCTCCACATTATATTCACGATTGGATTTATCGCTTTCCCATTCCACCGAAATTAAGCGGTCCGCCGCTTCCTCCGATTGCACGTTGGGGCAATCAATGCGATGAACGGAGATTCCGCGTCCTCTCGTAATAAAGCCGATAATTTCGTCGCCGGGAACCGGATTGCAGCAACGCGACAGACGAATAAGCAAGTTGTCCATCCCTTGGACGCGAATGCCGCAATCGCGTTTTTTCGCGACTGGCACCTTTGTTTCTGACATCGTTTCTGTCAATTTCTTCTGTTGTTCTTCCAAATCGCGCTGTTTACGCCATTTGTCTGTTAAACGGTGAGCAATTTGCGCAGCGGTAATGCCATGAAACCCGACAGCGGCGTACATGTCTTCCTCGTTCGAAAAATTAAATTTTTCCGCAACGCGCTTGACATTTTCTGCTGTTAAAATTTCTTTGACATCAAATCCGAGGCTGCGGACTTCTTTTTCGACAAGCTCTCTTCCTTTTTCGATATTTTCTTCGCGGCGTTGCTTTTTGAAAAACTGACGGATTTTATTTTTCGCATGTGACGTTTGTGCCAGCTTCAGCCAGTCTTGGCTTGGCCCATAGGAATGCTTCGATGTTAAAATCTCAACAATGTCGCCTGTCTGCAGCTTGTAATCAAGCGGCACCATTTTGCCATTGACTTTGGCACCAATCGTTTTATTGCCAATTTCCGAATGGATGCGGTAGGCGAAATCAATCGGCACCGAGCCGGCCGGCAACTCAATGACATCCCCTTTTGGCGTAAACACAAACACCATATCGGAGAATAAATCCATCTTTAACGATTCCATAAATTCTTCTGCATTGCTCGCATCATTTTGCCATTCCAAAATTTCCCGGAACCACGACAGTTTTTCTTCGAACGAATTCGGTTTGATCGTCTTTCCTTCTTTATAGGCCCAGTGTGCGGCAATGCCAAATTCAGCGATTTGATGCATTTCAAACGTGCGGATTTGCACTTCCAGCGGCTCGCCTTTCGGGCCGATAACCGTCGTGTGCAGCGATTGATACATATTCGGTTTCGGCATCGCGATGTAATCTTTAAAACGCCCCGGCATCGGCTTCCAGCATGTGTAAATAATGCCTAATACAGCGTAACAGTCTTTAATGCTGTTCACGATAATGCGGACGGCAAGCAAATCGTAAATTTCGTTAAACTGCTTGTTTTGCATGACCATTTTGCGATAGATGCTGTAAATATGTTTCGGTCTTCCGTAAATTTCGCATGGAATAGAGACTTCGTTCAATCGTTCGCGCACTTCTTGAATGACTTCTTCCAAATATTGTTCCCGTTCGGCCCGCTTCTTCTTCATCAAGTTGACAATGCGATAATATTGCTGCGGATTTAAGTAGCGGAGGGCAGTGTCTTCCAGTTCCCATTTAATTTTTGAAATTCCAAGGCGGTGTGCCAATGGCGCAAAAATCTCCAACGTTTCATTGGCGATTCTCCGCTGTTTTTCAATCGGCAAATGTTTCAATGTCCGCATATTATGAAGGCGGTCCGCTAATTTAATTAAAATGACGCGGATGTCTTGCGCCATTGCCAAAAACATTTTCCGGTGGTTTTCTGCTTGCTGTTCTTCCTGGGATTTATATTTAATTTTCCCTAGCTTCGTCACGCCATCAACGAGCATCGCCACTTCGCTGCCGAATTCCCGTTCCAAATCTTCCTTCGTCGCTTCCGTGTCTTCGACAACATCGTGCAGAAATCCGGCCGCGATCGTGGCGGGATCCATTTTTAAATCGACTAAAATGCCGGCGACTTGAATCGGATGGATAATATACGGCTCACCGGATTTGCGATATTGATCGCGATGAGCGCGGTCGGCAAATTCATACGCTTTTTTTATAAATTCGACATCTTTTTCCGGCAAATAGTAGCTTGCCTGTTCAAAGACTTGTTCCGCTGTTAACACCTGTTCGTTGGCCATAGGATCCTATCACCTTTGCGTATAATAAAATCATATATTGATTACTATTATCATGAAAAATTTTTTTCATGTAAAGAGTTATGCAACACGCCCTGTTGCCCGGCAAAACAACCGTAATAAGAAAGAGCACTCTCTGGAGTGCCCTTTTATTTCTTAATTGTAGCGGATTAATCCAATCATGTCGATGGTTAGAATTGCATAAGCGTTAAAATATCGTAACCTTCTAATTTTTTGCGTCCTCCCAGCTCGGTAAGCTCAATCAAAAAGGCAATGCCGGCGACGACGCCGCCAAGCTGCTCAACAAGCTGAATCGTCGCGCGAATGGTTCCGCCTGTCGCCAATAAATCGTCTGTAATTAATACCCGTTGCCCTGGCTTAATCGCATCTTTATGCATCGTCAATACGTCTTTTCCATATTCAAGACCGTATTCGACACGAACGACTTCACGCGGAAGCTTTCCTTCCTTGCGCACCGGGGCAAACCCAACCCCAAGCGCATACGCAACAGGGCAGCCAATAATAAAACCTCGCGCCTCCGGACCGACAACAATGTCGATTTTCTTTTCACGCGCGTATTGAACAATCTGGTCCGTGGCATATTTATACACTTCGCCTTTATCCATCAATGTGGTAATATCTTTAAACATAATCCCCGGTTTAGGGAAATCAGGAACAATTGTCACATATTGTTTCAAGTCCATTATGCATTTGCCTCCTCATATGTGTGCAAACCTTTCATTTCAAAAAGACACCGCTTTAATTGTTCATATGTGGAATATAAAAAAAGACTTTCCAGCTCATACTGAGCTTGTTTCAAGCGATAAGTCGGCGATTCGCTTAAATCTCGCTTAGCCGGCTGAGGAACAAGCGATACGATGCCATCCCGTTGCGTTATAAATTCCAGTTCAAGAAACACTTTCGCCATAAACCAGACGGTTTCTTCCGTCCAGCCACGCGCACGTGCCAACTCTCCGCCGTGTTTCGCCAAATTAAACATGCCCCGCTTCCGCAAAAACGCGTAAAACCACTTAAAATGTTCACGCGTCGGCAACGTGCGGAAAAAATGAGTCTCCCTTTGATAGAATAACGCATAAATGCGTGCAGGTAAACTAGAACGTAATAACATTTTTATCATTTCCAAAGACGGAGGCATATCCAACAGCACCACATAGCGGCCATCTAAACAAAGCCGCGATGCTTCTTCCGCTGAGGCGGCATAATAAATCTCTTCTTTATATGCTCCGATTCCTAACGCATCCGCCGTATCTTCGCGAAACATAATGAGCATCCGCTTATCTGGCGGAAGCGCTGCAATCAGCGACCTTACATCGCGCATACCGCGAATATCAAACAGCTGGCATTCATGCACCGCCATATCATAAATCATCAGCTGCGGCTTGCGAAGATGATTCCACTCATTAATAACAAGCTCGCCGACAACCGACACTTTCGCATCCGGAGCGATTTCATCGCGCAAATATCCGAAGCCGAAGCCAACGCTATCAATTGCAGCGCCATTTTGCGCAAAAACGGCCTTTAAATGCGATTGATCGGCACCGACGCGGCGCATCGTTTCCACTGACACATTTTCCATTAAAAAAAGAGGTTTGGCATTACCGACACCAAATGGAGCGAATTTTTCCAGCTGCTCCGCCACCGCCATGGTTAAATCAGATACGGAACAAACCGCGTCAATCGATGTTATTGGCGTAAAATCATCGTCTGTCAGCATATCGTCAGCAAGCGCGTTAAGACGCCGGCGCAATTCGCCAACATCTTCAAGAGACAGCGTCATTCCCGCTGCCATCGGATGGCCGCCAAAATGCAGCAAAATATCGCGGCACGTCGACAAGCTTGAAAACATATCAAACCCGTGAATGCTTCGCGCCGAACCTTTCGCAATTCCTTTTTCCACATCAATGCTTAGCACGATCGTCGGGCGATAAAACTGTTCGACCAGCCGGGATGCAACAATGCCAATGACTCCGGGATTCCATCCTTCTTTGGCCACCACCAGCACTTTATTCTCAGATGGCGGAAATTGTTCCTGTATGATTTGTGCCGCTTCTTCCGCGATTTCCGCGACAAGCTGCTGCCGTTCCCGGTTTAAATCATCCATTTCTTTCGCAAGCCTTTTTGCTTCTTCTTCATCCTCCGTCATCAGCAATCTTACAGCGGGATCGGCTTCCCCCAATCGCCCGGCCGCATTCATCCGCGGCGCAATGATAAATCCCACCGTTTGCTCGTCAATTTTTTCTGCGTCTATCCCGCATTGTGTACACAATGCGCGCAATCCTATACGTTTTGTCTTTCGCAACTGCTCAAGCCCTTGCGCCACCAATACGCGATTTTCGCCGGTAAGGGAAACGAGATCGGCGATCGTTCCGATTGCGGCGACATCCAATAAATAGCGCGGCACCTCTCCGAGCAGCGCATGCGCAACTTTAAACGCCACTCCAACCCCGGCTAATTCTCGAAACGGATATGTACTTCCAGGCTTTTTCGGATGAATGATTTCATACGCTTCCGGCAGCGTCGGCCCCACTTCGTGATGGTCGGTAATAATGACATCCATCCCGAGCTCGTTGGCAAGCGCCACTTCCTTCACCGCGGCAATGCCATTATCGACCGTAATAATCAAGGAAAATCCCTGATCCTTTGCCCAGCGAAACGCTTTTTCATTCGGGCCATATCCTTCGGTAAAGCGGTTGGGAATGTAAAAATCCACAATGGCGCCAGCTTCCTTCAGCGCACTGACCATTACCGTCGTGCTGCTTACGCCGTCCGCATCATAATCGCCATATACTAAAATATGCTCCCCATCCTGTATCGCCCGCTGAATCCGCGCGACCGCCCGCTCCATCCCATCTAGCAAAAACGGATCATAAAACGGTTGTTTCAGCGGATATAAAAACGCGTTCGCCTCTTCTGCCGTGCGGACTCCGCGATGGACAAGAAGGGTGGCAATAAGCGGATCGATCCGCAATTGTTCCACTAAATGCTTTACGATATTTTCGTCGGGCCGTTTTACATCCCAACGTGTTTTTGCGATTAACATGTATCCCACCTCAACTCTTCCTATTATACCAAAATAAAAAAAAGAGCGGGCAAGAAGTTACTTCTGTTAAGAAGCAAAAATGCTCCATGGAAACATGGAGCATTTTTGGCCGGCAGCTCTTTCGTTCATTATACTTGTGGTTCTAGTTCTTTTTCCGGGCGTTTTTTCGCTTTTCCTTTTTTCAGTTGGTTCCCTTTCCAAACAACCCATAATTGGGCAGCGATAAATAACGAAGAGTAAACCCCGCAGACTAAACCAACGAAAAGGGCAACATTAAAGTTGAAAATCGCCTTGCTGCCGAAAATCAGCAGAGCAACAACGGTGAAGAGTACCGTCAACACTGTGTTAATGGAACGGGTTAGCGTTTGTTGCAGCGCTCTGTTGACAATATGTTTCAAATCATCGACCGTCTTCACTTTGCGTTTTTTCATTAAATCGCGGACGCGGTCGAACGTAACAATCGTATCGTTAATGGAATAACCGATAATCGTTAACACCGCGGCAATGAATGTTAAGTCGACTTCCAAACGAGTCAGGCTGAAAAACGTAACGATGAAAAACGCATCGTGAAGCAACGCAACAATCGCAGCAAGCGCCATATACATTTCAAAACGAACCGTTACGTAAATAATAATCCCGATGGAGGAAATGAGCACAGCGATCAGCGCATTGCGCGCCAATTCTTTGCCAACAACCGGAGATACGGTGCTGACGTTCGGTTCTGAACCGTACTGCTGTTTAAAATGCATTTTAAGCTCCGCGATTTCTTTTTTGCTTAACACGCCGATAAACCGTGCGACACCGACATTATTATGATCGCCTGATAACACGATATCTTTCGGTTTTAAGCCAAGTTTTTGAAACTCGCCTTCTAGCTGCTGGACATTGATTGGCTTGTCGCTCATCACTTCAACGCGCGTACCGCTTGCAAAGTCGATGCCGAGATTCAGCTTCATCGTTAATAAAGCGATGATGCCAACCACTGTCAACAAACCGGAAAAAATAAAAAACTTTTTGCTATGTTTTACGAAGTCCAAACGGTCAAATTTTGTCGGCACTTCCGTATGGTCTGTTATTTCAGCGATATTTAAGATTTCTGATTTTTTTACGCCAAAGTAACCCGGTTTGTTATTGAGAATGCGGCTGTTGACAAGCAAACCGAGCAGCAACCGCGTGCCGTATACCGCTGTGATGAAGCTCATCAAAATACTGATGATCAGCGTTGTTGCGAACCCTTTTACCGAGCTTGTCCCGTAAATAAAGAGAACAACACCAGCAATAATCGTCGTAATGTTCGCATCAAAAATGGTCGCAAACGACCCCTTGTTTCCGGAGCGGAACGCCGACATAATCGATTTGCCGAGCTTAATTTCCTCTTTAATCCGCTCATATGTAATAATGTTGGCATCGACCGCCATCCCGACCCCTAAAATAAGGGCGGCGATTCCCGGCAATGTCAGCACGCCGTTCATCCAATCAAAAATAAGCAGCGTAAGGTAAATATAAACGGTTAATGTAATAACAGCAATAACCCCTGGCAAACGATAAAATAAAATCATAAAAAGGAAAATTGCCGCAACTCCCACAATGCCGGCAAAAACGGTTTTTTGCA
Source organism: Parageobacillus thermoglucosidasius (assembly GCF_001295365.1). GTDB lineage: Bacteria > Bacillota > Bacilli > Bacillales > Anoxybacillaceae > Parageobacillus > Parageobacillus thermoglucosidasius. Next base: position 3,519,435 of record NZ_CP012712.1, read on the forward strand.
GGGCATTTTGGCCAAACTGTGCCCCGATTGATGTCGAGTAAATCTCTTTTAACTCCACAGGAAGCGCGCCGGCATTCAGCAGGTCAGCCAATTGTTGCGCTTCTTTTACGGTGAAGTTGCCTACGATCGAAACATCCGTTTGGTTAAATACTTGGTTGACCGCTGCCGCGGAAATAAATTTTGGGTCTGCTTTTCCCGCTTCTTTTTTGTAAGAATCTTCTCCCTCTTTAAAGTCAAGCCAAATGACCAATAAATTGTTTGGCGGTCCCATTTTATATACTTTTTCCGTCACTTCTTTAAATTTATCCGCGTCTTTTAATTTGATCGCGACACTCGGCTTTCCGTTTTCGTCAAATGTCAGCTTGGCCCCACCTTGGACAAGGTCGCTGCCATCCATTAACACATGGTCATTCACGTCACGAAACGTTAATTTCGCTTGTGTCGCTAAAATTTCACGGGCTTGGTTTTGGTCTTTTATGCCAGCAAGCTGCACGCGAATCCGGTTTTTCCCTTCTATTTGAATATTCGGCTCGCTGACGCCAAGCACGTTGATCCGGCGGTTTAACGCGCTCACCGTGCTTTTTAACGTATCGTTATCGATTTTGTCACCTTTTTTCGCCGGTTTCACTTCATAAAGCACTTCAAAGCCGCCTTGCAAATCAAGGCCCAATTTAATATTATGTACAATTCCTTGAATCGTCGGCCCCATTACCCCTGCCAACAGCAAGAGCAACAGGAAAAACGCGACAATGCGATTGCGTTTTACCATAATAAAAAATCCTCCTTCAGCTCTTCTTGCCGCTCTTCCTTCGACCTTCCGCCAGACAAACATTGTTTTCACAAAAAAAGCAAGGCTGATCGCAACAAACGATGGCCGCAAACATCAGACCTTTCTGCATACCCATTCCCATTATGAAGGAGCAAACGGAAACTGTCAATTTTCTACATCACTATAATAATTCCTTTAATACCGTTTCTAAATCATCATTGCCGGAAGAACGCTGTTCTTTATATGACTGCATCGTCACAAACGACATGTATTCGCCGATTTGCAGCGACAAAATATCGTTGACAAGCTCAAATAGCTTTTTTTCTTCTTTGAAGTTTTTCCACTTTTTTTGCACTAAACAATTCCATATTTGTTCCATTGTCACTTGGTTATAGCCAAGCAAGCGAAATTCATCATACTTGCATTGCAATGCCGGCATCAGTTGTTCGCGCAATTCCTTTTGTTTCTCCTTTTCCATTCTTTTCCCTTCTCCCCTTGATAAAATCCGCCATCATCCTTGTCATGCTTGTTTATATCGACTGCATATAGTTAATTGTATAAAAGATTACCGCATTTGAGAAGGTAGGGAGAGACGATGTCCAAATTTTTACGAGGAACGATGATTTTAATCGTTGCCGGTTTGATTACAAGAGTGCTTGGATTTGTCAATCGGATTGTCGTCGCCCGCGTCATCGGCGGGGAAGGGGTTGGGTTGTACATGATGGCAATGCCGACGCTTGTGCTAGCGATAACGATCACGCAAATGGGGCTGCCTGTCGCCATTTCGAAACTAGTGGCAGAAGCCGAAGCAGTCGGCGACCGGCAAAGAGTGAAGCAAATTCTTGTCGTTTCTTTAACGATGACTGGCATACTTAGCGTTATTTTCTTTCCTGCCATGATTTTGCTCGCTCCGTTTTTGTCGCAAACATTGTTTACGGACCCGCGCACCTATTATCCGCTGATCGCCATCGCCCCCGTCGTCCCAATCATTGCGATTTCTTCCGTGCTGCGCGGGTATTTCCAAGGAAAACAGCAAATGAAGCCATACGCGTATTCACAGCTATTAGAGCAAATCGTCCGCATCAGCTTAATAGCCATTTGCACAAAAGCGCTGTTGCCATACGGCATTGAATATGCTGCTGCGGGCGCCATGCTTTCGTCGGTAATCGGCGAATTCGCATCGCTATTATACTTGCTTTACATGTTTAAGTTAAAAAAATCGATGAAAGTGCGCGCAAAGTTTTTTCAATATGTCAAAGCAGGGAAGCAGACGTTTATCAGTTTAATGCGCATCGCGTTGCCAACGACAGGAAGCCGGTTAATTGGTTCCCTTTCCTGGTTTTTGGAGCCGATTGTCGTGGCGAACAGCTTGGCCATCGCCGGGGTCGCAACGACGCTGGCTACAAAGCAATACGGCCAGCTGACTGGATATGCGCTTCCATTATTAATGCTGCCATCTTTCATTACGTATTCATTATCCACGTCTCTTGTTCCGGCAATTAGCGAAGCAGCGGCGCAAAAGCAAACATTACTGGTGGAACACCGCATTCAGCAGGCAATGCGCCTTTCCCTTGTCACCGGCGGGCTCTCTGTCGTCGTCTTATATGTGTTTGCGGAACCGCTCATGCTGCTGATGTATGGCACCAGCGAAGCGACCCATTTTGTCAAAGTGATGGCGCCGTTTTTCTTATTCTATTACTTTCAAGGCCCGCTGCAGGCGATATTGCAAAGCCTTGATTTAGCGAAAGCAGCGATGACAAACAGCCTCATCGGCGCAGCTGTCAAAATTGCCTGCATTTTCGCATTGGCAACCCAGCCAAACTTAGGAATTATGGGAGCGGCATTGGCCATTGCGATCAATACGGTGCTGGTTACACTGCTGCATTTTGCAACGGTCGTTAAAGCAGTGTCATACTCCGTTTATGTAAGCGAATATGCAAAAACATGTCTATCGATCATGGCAGCGGGAGCCGCTGGATATATATCATTCCACCATACTTTCGTTATGTTCTCGCTGCCGATGCGGACGTTAGCGGCTATTGCGGTGACAACCACCGTTTATTTGCTTCTATTGATCATTTTTCAATTGATGAAACGAGAAGAGCTTGCGCAAATTCCAGCAATCGGTGCCTTTTTTGCGAAAAAAAACCGCAAATAAACTTCTAAACACGTCCAAATAAGAATATACTTTGGTAAAACAATTATCGAGCGACAAGGGGGGAGGGAGATGGCAAGACTCGGAACAGCCATTGTTTACGGAATCGTCACGATTTTCTTATTGGCGGCTCTCATCAGCTTCTTTTTATCTCTCATTCTCAAATGGACGGACATACAAGAATCTTCACTAACATGGGTGATTTTCGCCGGATCGCTTCTTTCGGTATTCATCGGGGGGTTTGTGGCCGGAGGGAAAGGAAAAGAAAAAGGTTGGTTTACCGGCGGGACCACCAGCTTGCTATTTTCCTTCATTGTATTTCTGTTTCAATTTTTAGGATTGGAAAAAGCGTTCACCCTTGAACAATGGCTGTATCATCTTAGCTTTTTTGTCGCAGCGGCAATTGGCGGAATTGCCGGAGTAAATATAACCGCATCGCGAAATTAAACAATGACGGCTACCTTCGCTGAAAAAAGGTAGCCGTTTTCCATTTACTTATTTTCGGACACAACCTCGCGCACTGCCGAGCGGTCGTAAGTAAGACGCGTTCCGTCTCCGGCGCGGATGACCACTTTATCTTCGTCGACCGAATCGATGATTCCATGCAGACCGCCGATAGTGATGATTTTATCCCCTTTCTTTAAATTGGCTTGCATTTGCTGAATCGCGCGCTGCCGTTTTTGCTGCGGCCGAATCAACAAAAAGTAAAAAATAACAAAAACAAAAATAATTGGAAGTAAATTCATAATCGTCGCTGATGTCGCTGACATAAAATCCCCTCTTTCTTAGTCATATTTTATTTAAAAGTTTTTTGCATTCGGTTTATTAAAGCCATAACGTTCAAAAAATTCATCGCGAAAATCCCGGAGCCGGTCTTCGCGAATCGCCTGTCTGACCTGCTCCATTAATTTTATCAAAAAATAAACGTTATGGTAAGAAGTTAGACGAATCCCAAACGTTTCGTCACATTTGATGAGATGGCGGATGTATGCACGCGTATAATTGCGGCACGTATAACAGTCGCAGTTAGGATCAAGCGGCGAAAAATCGCGGGCGTATTGCGCGTTTTTGATGACGACGCGCCCTTGGCTTGTCATGACGGTTCCATTGCGCCCGATCCGTGTCGGAAGCACGCAGTCAAACATATCAATGCCGCGAATCGCCCCGTCAATAAGCGAATCCGGCGAACCGACTCCCATCAAATAACGCGGCTTGTCTGCCGGCAGAAGCGGTGTCGTAAACTCGAGCACGCGATTCATCACTTCTTTCGGCTCGCCAACAGAGAGGCCGCCGACCGCATATCCCGGAAAATCTAACGACACTAAATCTTGCGCGCTCTGTCTGCGCAGATCTTCAAATTCCCCTCCCTGCACAATGCCAAACAAGCCTTGCACATCCGGGCGCTTGTGCGCTTTTAAACAGCGCTCCGCCCAACGGCTTGTCCGTTCGACGGACTGTTTCATATATTCATATGTTGCCGGATATGGCGGGCATTCATCAAACGCCATGATAATGTCGGAACCGAGTGCGTTTTGAATTTCGATCGCCTTTTCTGGAGACAAAAATAGTTTATCTCCGTTTAAATGATTGCGGAAATATACCCCTTCTTCCTCGATTTTCCGAAAATCGCTTAAACTAAACACTTGAAAACCGCCGGAATCGGTTAAAATGCCGCGGTCCCAATTCATAAACGAATGAAGGCCCCCGGCTTCTTTGACGATTTCGTGCCCTGGCCGCAGCCATAGATGGTACGTATTGCTCAAAATAATGCCTGCGCCCATCTCTTTTAATTCTTCCGGCGATAACGTTTTGACAGTCGCCAACGTCCCTACCGGCATAAACATCGGTGTTTCAAACGAACCATGCGGCGTGTGGAGCACTCCAAGCCGCGCACCCGTTTGTTTGCATGTTTTGATAAGCTCGAAACGAATCGGTGATGTCAAGCCAACGCTCCCCTTTCTTAAATAATCAACATGGCATCGCCGAAGCTAAAAAACCGGTACCGCTCTTTAACCGCCACGTTGTAAGCATGCAAAATATTTTCGCGGCCGGCAAGCGCACTGACAAGCATAATCAGCGTTGATTTCGGCAAATGAAAGTTGGTCACTAAGCCATCGATCGCCTTAAACTCATAGCCTGGATAAATGAAAATATCCGTCCAGCCGCTTTCCGCAACAAATGTGCCGTCATGTCTTGCCGCGATCGTCTCCAACGTGCGCGTGGACGTCGTGCCGACAGCAATAATGCGGCCTCCTTGCCGCTTTGTTTCGTTTAACAATTGTGCCGTCGCTTCCGTCATTTGATAAAATTCGGCGTGCATATCATGTTCTTCAATGTTTTCGACATTGACAGGGCGGAACGTGCCAAGCCCAACGTGGAGAGTGATAAACGCGATATGCACCCCTTTGGCGCGGATATCGTCAAGAAGCTGTTCCGTAAAATGCAGTCCGGCTGTAGGCGCCGCCGCTGAGCCGATTTCACGGGCATATACAGTCTGATAGCGTTCCGGATCAGCCAATTTTTCTTTAATATAGGGAGGCAACGGCATTTCCCCAAGCTGTTCAAGCACTTCATAAAAAATACCCCGGTAAGAAAATTGCAAAACGCGGCCGCCATGTTCAAGCGTATCAACGCATGTCGCTTGCAGCCGCCCGTCGCCGAAAATAATTTTCGTGCCGGCTTTTACCCGCTTTGCCGGTTTTACAAGCGTTTCCCACCGGTCTCCTTCCAATTGTTTCAGCAACAACACCTCAATGTGGGCGCCGGTATTTTCTTTTTCCCCGTAAAGCCGCGCCGGCATCACACGTGTGTCATTCAGAACGAGGCAATCCCCTTCACGCAAATACGATAAAATGTTGCGAAAAGTTTCATGGTGGATTTCGCCGGTTTTTTTATCAAGCACCATCAACCGCGATGCGTCGCGGTTGGGCAGCGGTGTTTGCGCAATCAGCTCTTCCGGTAAATCAAAGTCAAACAAATCGATTTTCATTTTTCTCACCTTGCCTTGTTGTTTAGCGGAATCGACCAAGCACATAAAAAATGAGGGACAGCACAATGCTTAGCAAAATCGATGTAACAATCGGAAAATAAAAAGTCGTGTTCCCTTTCCGGATAATAATGTCGCCCGGAAGCCGCCCCAGTTTTATAAACTGCATGAGAAACCCGATAATAATGAGGACAGCTCCAACGGTCATGATAAGCTTAGGCAGGCTATTCATGTTTTGGAACCTCCATTCCAACATGCTTGTAAGCAGCAGGGGTGACAATGCGGCCGCGCGGGGTGCGCTGTAAAAAGCCGATTTGCAGCAAGTACGGCTCGTAAACATCTTCAATCGTCTGTGCCTCTTCGCCGATCGTTGCGGCAATCGTGTCAATGCCAACCGGTCCGCCGTTAAACTTTTCTATAATCGCTTCGATCAATTTATGGTCGATATGATCAAGGCCAAGCCGGTCGACTTGCAGCAGCTCGAGCGCCTCTTTCGCCAGCGAAAACGTGATCGTTCCGTCCCCCCGGACTTGGGCAAAATCGCGGACGCGGCGCAAAAGGCGATTCGCAATGCGCGGCGTTCCCCGCGAGCGCCGGGCAATTTCCAGCGCAGCTTCCGCCTTAATGTCCACGTGCAAAATCTCTGCTGTCCGCATCACTATTTGCGTAAGATGTTCCGGCTGATAATACTCCAATCGGCTAATCACGCCAAAGCGGTCGCGGAGCGGTGCGGATAAGGCGCCAGCTCTTGTCGTGGCGCCGACAAGCGTAAACGGGGGCAAGTCAATGCGGATGGAACGGGCGGTTTGCCCTTTTCCAATCACGATATCCAAGCAATAATCTTCCATCGCCGGATACAGCACTTCTTCGACAGAACGGTGCAACCGGTGAATTTCATCAATGAATAGCACATCTCCTGGCTCCAAAGAAGTTAAAATCGCCGCTAAATCGCCGGGCCGCTCAATCGCCGGGCCGGAAGTCGTGCGAAGGTGAACTCCCATCTCATTCGCAATAATTCCTGCCAACGTGGTCTTTCCCAGCCCGGGAGGACCGTACAGCAGCACATGATCAAGCGTCTCTTCGCGCATTTTCGCCGCTTCGATAAATACTTTTAAATTATCTTTCACCTTATCTTGTCCAATATATTCATGTAAAAATTTCGGGCGGAGACTATATTCCAGCGAAATGTCTTCACGATGGACATCGCCGGAAACAAGGCGTTCTTCCATGTTCCTCCCCTCCCTATTTTAACAGTTGCTGAAGCGCGCGCTTCACATATTGGTCCGTGGACAAGTTTTCTTTCATTAACGATGGCACTACTTTTTGAATTTCCCGTTCCGCGTAACCGAGCGCTTTTAACGCCTCGATCGCCTCCTCGAGAGCAGATAAATGTGACGGTTCTTCTTCGGGATGAAACAAATCTGGATATGTTCTAGCAGCGACAGCAGTAAGCTTCCCTTTTAAATCGAGAATCATCTGCCGCGCCGTTTTTTTTCCGACTCCAGGAAACTTGCATAAAAATGTTTCGTTCTCTTGTTCGATCGCTTCGACAAGCTGCTCGGGCCGCCCCGCCGCTAAAATCGCCAAACCGCCTTTTGGGCCGATTCCCGAAACTTGCAACAGCTTTGCGAACAGCGCTCGTTCTTCGCGGGTGCGAAATCCGTACAAAGCAAGCATATCTTCACGGACATATTGGTATGTATAAACCGTTACGATCGTATCGCGGCTTTCTTGAAACGAAAACGGGTTGGGCGTATAGATTTGGTACCCAATGCCGTTGTTGTCGATCACAATATATTCCGGGCAAACATAATCAACGTATCCGCGGATAAATTCAATCAACGCTGTACCCCTCTCTTTTCTTTCCTGCCTTTCCATTGTATCATACCATTACATTATAACAAAAAGCGAATGTATATTCCTATAAAAACAAAAAAAGACTTACCAAAAGATAAGTCTATTGTCTGAAAGCGAAATGGCGGTATGTTTCGATCATGTCTTGATATTGCGACTTGGAGACGACGCGAATCCCTCGCTTCAACTGCTCATGCTGGCGGCTTTCCAGCTTTTTTACATCAATTTGAAAAAACGATTGAATAATCCGCGTCGAATGAGCGGGCTTTCCTTCAAAAATCGATAACGTTCCATCTTCAGTAATGCCAAAATACCCGTTCGCTTTCAATAATGGCGAAATATCATCCACCGTTTTGCGAAATACAAGCGTTTCATCATCCATATTCACAAGCTGCCAGCCTTTATATTTTTTCCATATGTCTTTCATGGACATAAAGGTTTCTGCCTTTGTCTCTTCGCTCACTTCCCCGTCTAAATATTGCCGTTCCAAAATAATCGTCATTTTTATTGGCGCCGGCGCTGCAAATGCAGCTTGGACAAACAATGCATGGAAAAACATCACGAAGAAAGCGGCTAACATTCGCATTTCCTTTTCCTCTCTTTCAAGGTAAAAATAAATGCTCAACTTTATTTTCACCAATGCAAGAAGTTTTATCCGCTTTCTTTCCACTGCCGCACTTTTTTCCGTGTTTGGCCTTCCCGGCACAGCCTGTGCCCCATTTGGCGAAAAAATAATGCCCTATACGACTGCGTATAGGACATTATGTGACCGTTACTCATCGAGCACGGACTCGTCCAAGTTGTGGTACACTTCTTGGACGTCGTCGTCGTCTTCGAGCGCATCGATCAGCTTCAACATTTTTTTCAAATCATCGCCGGCCAGTGTCGTATATGTTTGCGGAATCATCGTAATTTCGGCACTGACAAACGAAAAGCCTTGCTTCTCCAACTGTTCTTTAACTTCTTCAAACGTTTCCGGCGTTGTATAAATTTCAAACGAATCTTCGGTTGTTTCCATCTCTTCCGCTCCTGCTTCAATCGCCTGAAGAAGCATGTCGTCTTCATCGATGTCAAGCCCTTCGCGGGCGATAACGAGCAGCCCTTTTCGATCAAATAAATAAGAAACGCAGCCGGCTTCCCCTAAATTGCCGCCATTTTTCGAAAATGCCACCCGCACGTTGGAAGCAGTGCGGTTTTTATTATCCGTTAAGCAAACAACCATCACCGCAACGCCGCCAGGCCCATATCCTTCATAGCGAACTTCTTCGTAGTTCGTCTGTTCTTGGCTCCCCGTTGCTTTTTTGATGGCACGCTCGATATTTTCATTCGGCATGTTCGCCGCTCTTGCTTTTTCAACAGCAAGACGCAAGGCTGGATTGGCCGCCGGATCGCCTCCGCCTGTTTTAGCGGCTACATAAATTTCTTTCGCCAGTTTCATAAACAGTTTGCCGCGCTTAGCATCTTGCGCGTTTTTACGGCGTTGAATGTTCTTCCACTTCGAATGTCCAGCCATAGAAATTTCTCCTCTCATCGCAACGAAATTTCCGATATTACTATATCAAAAAAACGAGAAATTGTCATAATAAAAACGGGAATGCCTTGAAAAAAGCATTCCCTTATCAAAATTACCGCGTATTGGCCGGACGTTCGATTATTTTCCCGTTGATAAAAATCGTTTTTAAATCGCGCTCGATTTCTTCCATCGGCCGGCCGCGGCGGATATCGTTGTCGATGGTGCGGACGCGGTTGTACATGCTCGGATTGGAAACAACGCGCACATGTTTTCCTTTCGTGTATGGCGCAACCGCTTGGGCGACAAGACGCTCCACATGATCCGCGCGTTTCGCGTCAGTTGAAATCGCGACAAGCACATGGTCACGATACACGAGCGCCCGCGCATCGCTAACTCCTTTCACCGCATCAGCGCGGCGCGAGACCGCCTCCGCTAAACGCCCATCATAACTTTTGTAATAAGAAGGATTGGCTTTTCCTGCCCTTGAATTTAAATGGCCATGATAGTTGCGGTCGCCATCGCCGAAATCGGTGTCGATCGGGAGCACCGGCGCATCGGTATCAAACCGGGCCGTTCCCGGAATCCGCGCACGGTCATTGCCGGCAAAAAAATCGGTCGCCGGCCCGCGGCGGCTTAATATATAGTTGTTGTCGTAATTAACCGTATTGGTTCCATAGCGGCCGTAGCGATATTGATCAGCGGAGCGCTCCGTCGAATAATACCCGATTGGGCGCGTCGCATTGCTGTAACGCGGATGGTCATCATCCATGCCATTGGCACACGCGGCAAGCCCGCTTATCAAACAAACAGCCCCGATCATTTTCAGTGCACTTTTCAACGCAAAAAACCCCCTTTTTCCTCCTTCAAATAAGGCCAAAAAAGGTTTTGGCCTTATGATTAGCTTGGCGAAGGAAAGGGGGTTTTATCGCTGTCAGTTAAAGGCAAAATTAGAATTTTGGCGGCGCGATCGCCAATTGCCGTTTATGATGCGAACGTTGGTGCAAGCGCTCAATAATTTGCCGGTCCTTTTCTGGAATTTCTTCTCCTTTTAAGTATTTATCGATCATTTCGTACGTTGTTCCCATTTCGCTTTCATCTGTTTGTCCTTCCCATAATCCCGCGCTTGGCGCTTTTGTTATGATTTCGTCCGGAACGCCGAGAATGCGCGCCATCTCGCGCACTTCCCCTTTCGTAAAATGAACGAGCGGCACTAAATCAACTCCGCCATCCCCATATTTAGTAAAATATCCCGTATACCATTCCGCCGCGTTGTCTGTGCCGACCACCATATATCCGTAATTATTGGCAACCGCGTATAATGTCGTCATGCGAAGGCGCGCTCTTGTGTTCGCATCGCCTAAACGGGCTGCTGTTTCATTCCATTCGCCTTTTTCTTTCAATTGCTTTTCCACTTCTCCAAATAATGTATTATGCGTTTCTGTTAAATCAATGATGAAGTGCTTAATGCCGCAGCTTTCCACCACTTTTAATGCGTCTTCCATATCTTTCGGATTGCTTTTGCACGGCATAATCAATCCGAGTGAATTATCCGGAAATGCACGTTTAATTAAGTGGGCGACGACTGCTGAGTCGATGCCGCCGCTAATGCCGACAACCGCCCCGTTTAATCCGGCGCCCGTCACTTGGTCGCGCAGCCATTGAACCAGTTTTTCAATTTTTTCTTTCATCTTTTTCAACTTCCTTTCACGAAAAAATTCCATATGTTTATTTTATCATACCGATAATTTCGCGGACAAACTAATTACGTGCTTTGCGCATGACAGAAAGGCGTTTGTTTCGCTGCAGCGCAAAGCGCCATTCCCTCATCATATCAGCAGGAAATAAAAGAGCATGTAAAAACCACGGCTTTTTCAGCCAGCAGGAAAAGAGTGGTGCGGAATGATCGTTTGAAACATCGGAATGCTGGCCAGCATCACCGTGATGAAATGGTATGTTTGCAACCATTCAAGCCCATCGGCGATATCTCGCCAGCGGGCAAATGACAATCTTTCCGCATCAGAAATATATGTTTGCATGACCCAAAAAGCGCCTTCCGCCAAAAATACCCCATTTTGCCCAATAGCAGTATATACCTCTGGAACACGGGCAACCCCCGCCTTCTTCAATGCCTGCATAAACACCGCCTGCCTCATCGCTTCGGAAAAAGTTCGGTACCGTTTTGCCACCCAACCCCCTTCGCATGCGGTGACAAGCCATACATTTGGTTTAACCATTTTGATGTTTTTCACACGCCAACCGGATTCGTTTTGCAGAAGAAAAAAGAGACGATCCATTCCATCGTCTCTTTTTCGTTCTATTGTTCATGATGATCGTCGCTCTCCACATCTTGCGGTTCTGTAAACAGCTGTCCTTCCCCTCGAAGGAACGCCGGTGCAGGCGAAGCTTGTGGGAATGGGTATGCCGGTCCTGCAACATATGGCTGTGCCGGATATGGATATGGGGCGAATGCAGGCGGCATGTACGAATAAAACATTGGATTCCAGCCATGCCCTTGTATTACTGGCGTTATTGGCGCGCATGGCACTATCGGATAAGGGGCAGGTGCAGGCAAAGGAAATGGTGAATATCCAGTTGGCGCGATATTGGCTGCTATGGATGGCGCGACATTTTCTTCATGATGATCTGGCATTGGCGGCGCCTCTTCGAATTCGCTGCTGCTTTCTTCAATGCCAGGAAACGAATGAGAGCTGTTTTCCTTCATCTGATCTGTTAATGGCTGCGAATATGCTGGGTAGCTATTTGGCGCTGCCGGCATGAATGGAAAACAAAATCCGGCATCAGGCAAAACCGGAGTGACTGGAACGCACGGATATTGCGGAAGCGGTGCAAGCAGCGGAACTCCTGTGACATATGGCTGCGGCATGATGGATGCATGCGGAATGTTTGGCAGTACTGGTGGCGCATCGTAATCCGCTTGATCCGCTTCTGCCTTTTCTTTCTTTTCTTTTTCTGGCGCTTCCGCAGGGCTTTCTATTTCTGCTTCCGGCTTCATTATCCCCGGTAAAATATTTTCTGGCTTCGGCGGAATCGGCGGAACGTTTGAAAATGCATTGGAAAAGTTAACATTTACGTTTGGAGCAACTGGCGGAATCGTATGGGATAGCGGTGGTATATTTAGCGGTTGCTTTAATTCTTTCCCCGCCTCCTTCTTTTTTTCCGAAGTTGGCGCAATGTTCGGTATTTTATGCGGCTCGTTCACTAACGGTTTTGGCTTCTCCTTGACTGGCAGATGCGGCGCTTTATTCACTGATGGTTTCGGCGCTTCTTTTTCGATTGGTTTTGGCTGCTCATTTACCAGTGGCTTTGGCGCTTCATTCACCTGCGGTTTTGGTGCTTCATTGGTTGATGGTTTTGGAAATTCGTTGACTTTGGCTTTTTCTTTTTCCGGATATGGAATGTTTTGCAAAAACTCTGCATCAATATCCACAGATATAAACGGTTTTATGTTGGCATACGGATGTTCTTTATGTTCCATCTCTTGTTTTGGCATGATATTGATTTTTGCTTCTTTTTTTGGCATCTCTTTCTTGACCGGAACCCCGGCAGTCGGGACTTTAATTTTCATTCCCGGCATAATCATATCTGGATTGCTTAAATGGCCGTTCATTTTTTTTAATTGTTCAAAGTCGACACCATACTTTTGCGCAATTTTCCAAAGCGTGTCGCCTTTTTGGACAATATGGATTTTCACTCCTTCCCCCTCCTAAACCGAAACTATTCGCTTTGTATCTCAGCTTCCGCTTGTTGTCACCATCATCCTTCAACATAATCTATGATAAAGACAGCCATTTTATGATAAAAAAATCATCCTGTCAGACGGCGGCTATTCCGTCTGACAAGATGATTCTTTACGCTAGCGCCAGCATCCGAGCAAGCGCCTGCGAGGCATCTTGTGCAATCAGCGGCGGAACGGCAATTTGGTTAACCATTATGCCTCTTTCCAGCGATTCGAGCGCCCATAACAAATGCGGCAAATCAATGCGATTCATTGTGAAGCACGGGCACATATACGGATTTAACGAAACGATTTCTTTATCGGGATGTTCGCGAATAATCCGGCTGACTAAATTCATTTCCGTGCCGATTGCCCATTTGCTTCCGGCAGGAGCGTTTTGGATCGTTTCAATAATATATTTCGTGGAACCGACATAATCGGCTTGCTGCACAACCTCCCAGCTGCATTCCGGATGAACGATAATCTTCATGTCCGGTTTTGTCTGCCGAATGCGCTCTATATGACGGACGGTAAAATTTTCATGAACGGAACAATGCCCTTTCCAAAGAATCACTTTAACTTTTTTTATATCTCCTTTATATTCTAATCGGTCTGTGTGCGGATCCCACACCGCCATTTCATCAAGAGCGACTCCAAGCTGGTATGCGGTGTTTCTCCCTAAGTGTTGGTCTGGCAAAAAGAAAATTCGCTCTTTTTGTTTAAATGCCCACTCCACCATGTTTTTCGCGTTCGAGGAAGTAACGGTCGCGCCGCCGTGGCGCCCGACAAACGCTTTAATCGCCGCCGTCGAATTCACGTATGTCAACGGCAAAATCGTGCCAGCAAACAGCTCCTGTAATATCGGCCACGCCCGTTCCACTTGGGCAATGTCCGCCATATCTGCCATCGAACACCCAGCCCGCATATCCGGCAAAATGACTTTTTGATAGTCGCCTGTTAAAATGTCTGCCGTTTCCGCCATAAAATGCACACCGCAAAACACAATGTATTCTGCTTCGCTGTTTTGCGCCGCCATTTGCGCTAGCTGCAGGGAATCGCCCGTCGCATCGGCAAACTGAATCACTTCGTCTTTCTGGTAATGATGCCCTGGGATAAACAATCTCTTTCCAAACCGTTTTTTTATGGCACGGACACGTTCCTCCATCTCGTTGATGCTCATCGTTTTATAATTTTCTGGCATATCATCAAGCCGTTTCATTGCTTCTAACACGTTCATGATTTTCCCTCCCCCTCTATACTCCCATCATTGCAAATGAAAGCTAATATCTAATGATTTAGCAGAATGTGTCAGCATCCCGAGCGAAATATAATCTACGCCAGTTGCCCCGTACGCAGCGAGGTTTTCAAGCGTAATCCCGCCCGAAGCCTCAGTGACAATCGGCTTAGGCACCAGCGAGACAAATTCGCGAACTTCTTCTGGAGTGCGGTTATCAAACATAATGACATCAACTCCCGCCTTCACCGCTTCTAACACTTGCGCTTTCGTTTCCGTTTCCACTTCGATTTTGACCATATGACCGAGCTTCGCGCGCACCGCCTGCACCGCTTTTGTAATCGAACCGCAAAAAGCGATATGATTATCTTTAATCATGACACCGTCATACAAGCCGAAACGATGATTATAACCTCCTCCACATACAACCGCGTGCTTTTCTAACATCCGCAACCCCGGCGTCGTTTTTCGTGTGTCGCAAATGCGCGTATGGCTGCTGTTAAGCGCCATTACCGCTTGATGTGTTAACGTTGCGATGCCGCTCATTCGCTGCAGCAAATTTAAAATCACGCGCTCGCCCGCCAATAGCGGGGCGACCGGGCCGGAGGCAGTGGCAATCGTTTCCTCTTTTTTTATTTGTTCGCCATCGCGTTTATGAAGCGTTACATGGATGTCAGGATGCAACAGGCGATATCCTGTCACAATAATATCTGTACCCGCTAACACCCCGTCTTCCTTTGCCGTAAACGTTCCTGCCGCCCATTCATTGCCCGGAAAAATCGTTTCACTCGTAATATCCCGTTCGCCGATGTCTTCCATAAAAAATTGCCGCAATAGCTGTTGTAATTTAAGTTGGTTCATTCGCCCTTCCCCCATTCTTCCAGTGTCAATGCTCTGCCATACTGGTTACATTTAGCTCGTTTTTTGTCCGGCAAATCCGCCGTTTTTTCCATTGCTCCCGCGCAAATGGATAGTCGGAACGGTAATGCCCTCCCCGGCTTTCTGTACGTTGCAGCGCTGATGTCGTTATCAGCCAGCCTGCCAGCAGCATATGAATAACCGTAATTTCCTCGATAGAAAGATCTTCAAGTGAACTGTCCACAAACGCAGATAACGGAAATTGTTCAAACCATTTTTTTGCATATTGCAACCCTTGTTCATCACGAACGATGCCGACATATGTGGACATGATCGTTTGAATGGCTGTTATTTCCGGCAAATTGCGCACGGCTTTTTTGATATCGCTTTGCATATCATTTGGCCGTTTGCGCAATTGGAGAGGCGGCGCTGTCTCTTTCCGGACAGCCTCTGCCGCGCGCGCCCCGAACACGATTCCCTCAAGCAGCGAATTGCTCGCCAATCGATTTGCCCCGTGAACGCCCGTGCACGCCACCTCTCCGACAGCATATAACCCTTGTATGGAAGTCTGTCCGCAATCATTAACGAAAACGCCGCCCATCAAAAAATGAGCACCTGGCACAATCGGAAGCCTGCCTGTCTCCATATCAATGCCATGTTCCGCGCATAGATGTGCCAGCGCCGGAAACCGTTCATGGCAGCGATGGACAGCTGAAATATCTAAATAGACATGATGCCCTTTGCTCATTTCGTCATAAATAGCGCGTGCAACAATATCGCGGGGCGCCAAGTCTTGCAGCGGATGGATATGTTCCATTATTCGCCTCCCGTCTTCTGTCACTAACACCGCTCCCTCACCGCGCACTGCTTCTGAAATTAACCCAGCCGCTTTCCCAGCGGCAAACAACATCGTCGGATGGAATTGAATAAATTCGACATCGGCAATAACAGCGCCGGCACGATAAGCTAATGCAATTCCATCCCCTGTGGCCGTTGCAGCGTTGGAAGAAAAAGCATACATTCCCGCACATCCGCCCGCCGCAAGCACGACGGCGCCAGCGTAATAGCATGAAGTTTGGCCTAATGGATTTTTCGTCTTCACTCCAATGCAGCGGCCATGTTGGATAATTAATTCGATGACGCATTCTCCCTCGATGATCGCCACATGTCCCTTTAGCTTTTCTAACAAAAATGAAACTATCGTCCGTCCTGTTTGATCTCCTCCCGCATGCAAAATTCGCCGTTTTCTGTGCCCTCCTTCCTGCCCGAGATGCAGGCTGCCGTCCTGATTGACATCGAATGTTAATCCTGCGTTCATCCATTCACGAATTCGTTTTGGCCCCTCGCGAACGAGCAATTCAACCGCCTTTTCATCATTATGTTGGCACCCAGCCGCTATCGTATCTTCAAAATGACAGCGCCAATCATCCTCCGGTGAAACGGACGCAGCGACACCGCCTTGCGCCAGCCTTGAATTGCTCTCGTCTTTTTTTGTTTTTGTGAAGATTGTCACATTTTTATGTTCATGCAAATAATAGGCAGTGGTTAACGCTGCGACGCCACTTCCGACAATAATCACTTCCGTTTCCATCATAAAGGCGCCTCCTGATCAATAATGTCTTGACATCTATATTGACATATATTTAAACTAATGACAAGAGTTTTGTCAATATTTTGTGAACAAAAGGAATGATTTTGATGATTTATCTGGATTATGCTGCTACAACGCCGATGAGCAAAGAAGCGATCAACGCCTTTGTGGAAGCAGCAACTGCCTACTTTGGAAATGCAAGCAGTTTACACGATATTGGAAGCAATGCAGAACGGCTGTTAACTATCTGCCGGCAAGAACTTGCCGCGCTTATTGGCGGAGAAGAACGGGGGATTTATTTTACAAGCGGGGGAACAGAAGCAAATATTCTTGCTATCCGTTCACTCATTAATGCGCATCGCCACCGCGGCAACCATCTTATAACAACTAAGATAGAACACGCCTCCCTTTATCATCTTTTTCAACAATTGGAAACGGAAGGGTTTGAGGTCACCTATTTGCCGGTCAACCAGTTTGGACAAATTGATATCGATGACTTGGAGCGGGCAATCACGCCGAAAACGATTCTTGCTTCCATCCAACACGCTAATTCAGAAATCGGAACAATACAGCCGGTTGCCGAAATTGGATGGCGGCTGCGGCATCATGGAGTAATTTTTCATAGCGATTGCGTGCAAACTTTTGGTAAAATACGAATAGATGTGAAAAGGATGTTCGTTGACAGCCTTTCGGTTTCCGCCCATAAAATTTACGGACCGAAAGGAGTGGGCGCAGTATATATCGATCCGCGCATCAAATGGCAACCTTGCTTTCCCAACGCCACCCATGAATATGGATTTCGCCCCGGAACCGTCAATGTGCCTGGGATCGCTTCTTTCGTTACAGCGGCACAGCACATTTGCGATAATATGGATTCCGAACATGCACGCTTTGAACAACTGCGCCGTTGCTTGCTGGCGCTTATTCGGGAAAAGAGCTTGCCCGTTACAGTTGAAGGGCACCCTGATGCGCGTCTGCCGCATATTGTCGGCCTTTCCGCTCATGGAATCGAAGGCCAATATATCCTGCTGGAATGCAACCGTGATAATATTGCCATTTCCACTGGAAGTGCATGCCAGGTTGGGAAACAGACCCCTTCGCGAACAATGTTGGCAGTTGGAAAATCCGCCGAAGAAGCAAAACAGTTCATACGCGTTTCATTTGGAAAATGGACGACGGAAAAAGATATTCATCGATTCATATCTTCCCTTGAACGAATCTGCCAGCAAAGAAAGGAGCTTGAAACAAGTTGAAAGAAGAAAAAAAAATTCTCGGGGAACAACGGCGCCAGCTCATTTTGCAGTGGCTGAAAGAAAGCAACCGGCCGATCACCGGCGCCGAACTCGCGGCAAAAACGAACGTCAGCCGCCAAGTGGTCGTGCAGGATATCTCGCTGTTAAAAGCGCGCAATGAACCGATTATTGCCACAAGCCAAGGCTATTTATACTTGCCGCCTAACGTTCCGGCACAAACGTATGCGCGCACGATCGCATGCTTCCATACACCCGAGCAAACGAAAGAAGAATTATATATTCTCGTCGACCATGGCGTCACTGTCAAAGATGTCAAAATTGAGCATCCCGTATACGGAGACTTGACCGCTTCCGTGATGGTGAGCAACCGGCTGGAAGTCGACCAATTTATCCAAAAAATCGAAGAAACGAAAGCATCATACTTGTTGCAGCTGACGGATGGCACCCATCTTCATACGATTGAAGCAGATTCCGCCGCCAAACTCGATGCCGCCTGCCATGCCCTGAAAAAAGCGGGATTTCTTATTGAGTCGTAGCTGCAAAAACCAATATAAAAACCATCCCTGTCGCTATAGGCCAGGGATGGTTTTATTTTTCCAAAATATCCTAATCAAATAATATAATACGGGTAACTTCCTAATACTTGGACGGTGCAATCAAGCGCCTCAAGCTCCGCAATGGCGCCCGGAATTAGCACATCGTCCATTTTTTGATCGATGTCAATAATGAAAAAATAGTTGCCAAGCCCTGTTTTCGCAGGGCGGGATTCGATTTTCGTCAAGTTTAATTTGCGCCAGGCAAACGCGGAAAGCACTTGGTGAAGAGCGCCAGGCTGGTCTTTTGGAAGCGCCACCATCAGTGTCGTTTTATCGCCGGCATAAAGCGGTGAGTCCATTTTCAGCGGTTCGTTTTGCTTGCGGACGATAATAAAACGCGTATGGTTGTAATCATGGTCATGAATGTTTTCTTGCACGATCATAAGCCCGTATTCTTTAGCCGCCAGCCGGTTGGCAATCGCCGCGATCGGAAGGTGCGGATGTTCGCTGACGAATTTCGCCGCCGCGCTTGTCGATGTCATATATACATGCTTCGCTTTTTTTAAATTCGCATGCAAAAATTTATGGCATTGCGCAATCGCATGCGAGTGGGAATAAATTTCTTTCACTTCCGTCCAATGATGCGCGTGGTACGGATGCACCATTAAATGTTGTTGAATCGGAGCGATAATTTCCCCGACAATCGGAAGCGATTGTTCATGGATTAAATAATCAAGCGTTAAATTCACCGATCCTTCCAGCGCGTTCTCGAGCGGCACCACCCCGGCGTCAATCTCTCCGTTGCTTACCGCATCGATGCACTCCGGAATGGTAGAATACGGGATTTTTTCTGCGTGAGGAAACATGGTGGTTACCGCTAAATCAGTAAATGTCGCTTTCGGTCCTAAATAGCCAATTTTCATTCTGCTGCCTCTCCCTTACTTTAATAAACCCCTGAACCAACGATTTCGACTTTTTCGACAAATTCGAGCCGCCGCAATTTTGCAAGCAGCTCTTCGATATCTTCTTTCATCTCATTTGTGCTGATCGATAGCGTGACATTCGCGCGGCCCTGAAGCGGAATCGTTTGATGAATCGTCAGCACATTACAGCCGGCTGCGGCGACGACGCTAAGCAGTTGGGAAAGCGTGCCGGAGCGGTCTTCTAAATGAAAAAATAACGTAACGATGCTTTCTTTCACCACCGCTTGAAACGGAAACACCGCATCGCGATACTTATAAAACACGCTCCGGCTGACATCGACCAGCTGCACCGCTTCCGCAACAGAGTCAACCTTTTTTCTTTCCAGCAATTCTTTGGCTAAAAGCACTTTTCGCATCGCTTCCGGCAATACGTCTTCGCGAACTAAGTAAAATTTTTTATCCAACGGGCCTCCCCTGCCCTCCTCCAACATTAATCGACAAACTCAAATTCGTAATCTAAAAGCCTAATAATATCGCCATCTTTCGCGCCGCGCTCGCGCAACGCATCATCGACACCCATTGCCCGCAGCTGCCGGGCAAAGCGGCGGACGGATTCTTCTCTGGAAAAATCGGTCATTTTAAATAGCTTTTCGACTTTGTCGCCAGATAAAATAAACGTTCCATCGCTGTCTCTCGTAATCGTAAACGGTATTTCCTCTTTTTCGTATTTGTAGACGACGCGCTGCAGCCCCGGCTCTTCTGTCTCATGGAGCGGGAATTCCGGCGTTGTTTCCAAAAGGTCGGCAATCGCAAATAACAATTCGCGCACTCCTTGTCTTGTCACCGCAGAAATCGGAAAAACCGGGACTTTATCCCCAAGTTTTTCTCTGAACTTTTTCAAGTTTTCTTCCGCATTCGGCATATCCATCTTGTTGGCCGCAATGATTTGCGGTCGCTCCGTTAAGCGCAAATTGTACTGTTTTAATTCTTCGTTAATCACTAAATAATCTTCGTATGGATCGCGTCCTTCTATTGCCGCCATGTCAATCACATGGACAATGACGCGCGTCCGTTCGATATGGCGCAAAAATTGGTGCCCTAACCCGACGCCTTGATGCGCGCCTTCAATCAGCCCCGGCAAGTCCGCCATCACAAAGCTTCTGCCATCATCCGTTTCCACCACTCCTAAATTTGGGACAAGCGTCGTAAAATGATATTCGGCAATTTTTGGCTTTGCGGCAGAAACAACGGAAAGAAGCGTGGATTTGCCGACACTTGGAAAACCGACCAGCCCGACATCGGCAAGAAGTTTTAATTCAAGGATAACGTTCCGTTCCTCACCCGGCTCCCCGTTTTCCGCAATTTCCGGTGCGGGATTTGCCGGGGTGGCAAAGCGGGTGTTTCCGCGTCCCCCGCGTCCGCCTTTGGCAACGACAAACCGCTGTCCGTTTTCCGTTAAATCGGCTAATACTTGATTCGTATCGGCGTCGATGACGACCGTTCCCGGCGGCACTTTCACGATCAAGTCTTCCGCATTTTTCCCGTGCTGGTTTTTCGACATGCCATTTTCGCCTCTTGCCGCCTTAAAATGGCGCTGATAGCGAAAATCCATCAGCGTCCTTAACCCTTCGTCGACGACGAATACCACGTCGCCTCCTTTTCCGCCGTCACCGCCCGCCGGCCCGCCTTTTGGCACATATTTTTCGCGGCGAAACGCGACCATTCCGTTGCCGCCATCGCCGCCCTTCACGTAAATTTTCACTTGGTCGACAAACATCTTTTTTTCCTCCGATCTATTCTTGATGCCATAACTGCTTATTATTTTACACAAAATTTGCAAAGTGTTTCACATGAAAAACAAAACGGTGCTTCCGGGCATCGTTTCCGTCCGATGGCAACGCGCACCAAAAACAATGATTCCTAAAACAGCTCTGCCTCCATGCTAAAATGCAATGTTGATCAGCACGGTCAATTCATGATTATGTATATGAAAAGATTCCAAACGGACCGCCGCTTGCTGCTGATGGCTGCGGAGCCATTGAACAATGCGGTTTTTATCCTTTATTGTCCCGCAATAATCAAAAAACAGCTTTACTTCCTTTTTGAACACTTCAATGGAAACGCTCATATGGTTTTCGCCATGCGCCTCCGCCTGGGTTTCCATTAAATTTAAAAATTGGCTGCTCCATGCCGTTAAATCCGCATCATATGGGGATAAATCGCATTCATCCCCCAGCACCTCATATTCTAACGAAATCAGCCGTGTTTTCCAATTATACGTCATCATCCATTCGGCAAATTGCACTGCTTTTAAATTGGTGAGCTTCGTTTCCTGCTGCATCTCGCAAATAATTTCGTCAATAATTTCGTTAACGCGTTCTATTTTATTTAACGCCAAATTCCCTTTAATCAACTGAATTTTATTCAGCCAGTCATGGCGAGAATGGCGCAATACATCCACTATCCTCCATTGGTTTTCCATCCACAGCGCTCCCATTCATAAATTACACCGTTTATGATCTATCATCTTTACTATAACATTTTTTTACAAGAAACGGGAATGATTTTTCGCGCTTTTCCGAAAAGCAAAAAGAAAACTCTAACCTGCTTGGTTAGAGTTTTCTTTAAGCGGTTTACGCTTCTTTGCTGACAGGGTATACGCTCACTTTTTTGCGGTTGCGTCCTAACCGTTCGAAACGAACGATGCCGTCGATTTTCGCATAAAGCGTGTCATCGCCGCCGCGGCCAACGTTCAATCCCGGATGGACTTTCGTACCGCGTTGACGGTAAAGAATCGAGCCGCCAGTAACAAATTGGCCATCAGCGCGTTTTGCGCCAAGACGCTTCGCGATGGAGTCGCGTCCGTTCTTTGTCGAGCCTACCCCTTTTTTCGATGCGAAGAATTGGAGATCAAGTCTTAGCATATTGCGTCACCTCCCGTTACCGTTGAATCACGCGAATATATTCTCCATAATCGCGTTCAATCGTTTGTAAAGAAACGAGCATCGCTTCAAGGAGGAGCTGGACTTTCTCTGCCGTCGCTTCGTCGTCAATGGGAGGAAGCTCGCAGCGGAGATAGCCGCCGTTTTCCCCTTGCGTAATATACGGTTGAACGTTTGTTAGCGCCATGATCGAATTGACGGCGCCAAACGAAACCGCCGATGCTCCAGCACAAACGATGTCTTGCCCATGCTGAGCAAAATTTGCGTGCCCTTTCATCGTAAACGCGCGAATTTTCCCGTCTTTTGTGCGCTCAATTTCAACATGAATCATCGCGAATGCCTTTATGCATTAATTTTTTCAATCACGACTTTTGTGTAAGGCTGACGGTGACCTTGTTTGCGACGGTAGTTCTTTTTCGGCTTATATTTGAAAACAATAATTTTCTTTTGACGGCCGTGTTTTTGCACTTTCGCCGTTACCGTTGCCCCTTCTACCGTAGGGTTGCCGATTTTAACTGTTTCGCCGCCAACAAACAACACTTTGTCAAACGTTACCGTCTCACCTTCAGCGGCATCAATTTTTTCGATGTAAATTTCTTGTCCTTCTTCCACTTTAATTTGTTTACCGCCAGTTTCGATAATTGCGTACATGAATCGCACCTCCTCATATAGACTCAGACTCGCCAGCGACAAGGCGGTCCGCCTCGCGAACGCTTGAAAACCCGCGCTGAGCGGTTGTAGTACGGGTGCTGTAACGTAATGCGCTGCACCGCTTTTTGCCCGCTTATGCAAACGGCACAAAAATTCTACAACGTAAAAAATATTATCATAACGAAAAGAAAAATGTCAATATGTTTTCCTTACACGTAAATAAGCCGGCTTAACGGAATGTCTGTCTGCTTTTCAGCAAAAAAAGCATGCAAAATTTCATTCTCGTCCAATGTTACACGTTCATTATTATCTCTCATTATAACGATCGAATGTTTTTGACCGCGGTAAAATTTTAGCAACACGTGTGAAATTCGTTCCTCTTCGAAAGCAGCAATCGTTCGCAATTTCGTATAATCGCTCCGTTTTCCGTAATAACGTTCCAATAAAAAGCGCATGACAACATAATGGCGATGTTTCCACTCTTTCCATAGCGATGTGGTAAGAAACATGGCGATCGCCCATAAATCAATCTGTTTTGGCTGGATGGACAAAACGGCAATGGCAAAAAAAGCGAGTATGGCCATGGACAATGCGATTGTTTTTTGATGCGCCTCGCTGAACGGAAAATAATAAGTAAAAAAAAGAAACAGCAGCTTTCCGCCATCCAATGGCCAAATCGGCAATAAGTTGATTGCGAGAATCGCGATATTGTAATGCAAAAATAAATCCCATCCTTCGTTTGTCATAACCCCCGTCTTCCATAAAAAAAACGCAATCGCCATCAACCAAAGGTGTTGCGCTGGTCCAGCAAGCGTTACAATCAGCTCTTCGCGAAACGGCCGGTTTCCGTGTTCCTCCACTTCCGCCACTCCGCCAAACGGCAAAAGCAAAATCCGCTTCACACGCCATGAAAAAAAAGCGGCGGCAACAGCATGCCCAAGCTCATGAATCAACACAATAAAAAATAAAAGAAACAGCTGCTTAAAATGAGCGGTCAGCACCGCAATGCCGCCAAACAGCCATAACAGCGGATGGATGTGAATGTTGCCAAACAATCGGATATACTTATTCAAAGGAGATCACCTGAATCGGATCAATAAAATGATCCCCTTGTTTAATGGCAAAATAAAACACCGCCTTTGCTTGGTCATGGCTGCTTGTCATCGCTGTTCCCACTTCTTTGCCTGTCTCCACAAAATCGTACAGTTTCACGGCAATCGATCCTAAGTTGCCATACCATGACTCGCTTCCATCGGCATGCTGGATGATCACGGTTTTCCCAAACTTCTCTTTTGTGCCGGCAAAGATAACGATTCCTTCATTTACTGCTTCCACCTTCGCGTTACTGGCTGTTTCTACCATCACGCCTTGCCCGTTTTTCTGAAAACTTTCGAGGACGCGGCCTGATGCAGGAACGGCATATTGCTTTGGCGCTGTTTTTAGTTCGTTTTCCGTCTTTGTGGAAAGGAACGCCAGCGGCTCGCCAAACTGCTTTTCGTACCATTGGGAAACCGCCGCAAATTGAAATTCTTTCTCCATTGTCTCTTTCACAAATTGGCGTGCCGGTTCTAGCGAGCCGGATGGATTTTTAAACAAAATAGCTGTTATTAACACAAGGCAGGCGGATAAGAGCATTTTTAAAATGAACGCTTCTTTGCGAAATAATGGATGCTTCTCTTCAAACGTATAGTGGTCATAGGTCACTACTGGCTGGCCGTACCGCTGTTCATCGGTGACCGCCCACAACTCCTGTTGTTGCGGCGTCCCATAACGGTGCCGCCTTTCTTTTCTCCGCTTTTCCACGCGCTTGCGGATGTCGCGGGCACGTCGCTTCATTTTATTCCTCACCATCCCTCCCGGCATTGTTTGTACTAGTTTATTAGACAACCTTGGAAGATATGATTAAATAAAAAATTCCCTGCCATTTTCATCAGCAGGGATTAACGGACACCAAACAATTTTTTTATTTTCGAGAAAATTCCCTTTTGCTCATCTTCCAGCGGCTGCAGCGGGACAGACTCTCCGAGAATCCTCCGTGCGATATTGCGGTACGCGATCGACGCCTTGCTGCTTGGGTCCAGAACGATCGGTTCGCCTTTATTGGAAGATTTGATGACGTTTTCATCATCGGCAATGACCCCTAACAAATCAATCGATAAGTGCATGACGATTTCGTCGACGTCAAGCATATCGCCGTTTTTCACCATATGGCTGCGGATGCGGTTAATGATCAGGCGCGGCGGTTTTATATGTTCCTCGTTTTCAAGCAACCCGATAATCCGATCGGCATCGCGCACTGCCGATACTTCCGGCGTTGTTACAACAATCGCCTCATCCGCCCCCGCCACGGCGTTCCGGTAACCTTGCTCAATGCCTGCCGGGCAGTCGATTAACACATAATCATAATCTTGCTTTAACTCGTCGACCAGCTGTTTCATCTGTTCCGGACTGACCGCCGATTTATCGCTTGTTTGCGCGGCAGGCAGCAAATAAAGGTGATCATCAAACCGTTTATCTTTAACGAGCGCTTTTTGCACGGTACAGCGCCCTTCCACAACGTCAACCAGGTCATAAATAATGCGGTTTTCCAACCCCATCACCACATCGAGGTTGCGCAAGCCGATATCTGTGTCAACAAGGCACACCCGCTTTCCAAGGATCGCGAGCGCTGTTCCGATATTTGCCGTTGTCGTCGTCTTTCCGACGCCGCCTTTTCCTGATGTAATGACGATCGCTTCTCCCACCGTTACACTCCCCTTTCTAACCGCGTCAAATTCGGCCGCAGCTGCGCCAGCAGCTGCAAACGATCGACAACAATTTGGTTATGCTCATCGATATACGCGCATTCCATTTCATTCCGCTCATCCGTTTTATAATCGGGAGCCCGGTTCATCACATCGCCAATTCGCAGCTGTGTCGGCTTCATAATCGATGCGGCAATGACCGCTTCTTTATTTCCGTAATACCCGGCATGGGCAATTCCGCGCAACGCTCCGAGAATAAAAATATTTCCGCCGGCAATAACGATCCCCCCCGGATTGACATCTCCGATTAATAAAAGATCTCCTTGCACACGCAGCACCTGACCTGAACGAACGATTTTGGAAACCGACACAATTTCCGTTTTCCTCTTCCACTCCAGCGCTTCTTCCTTTGTCATAACATTGCTTTCAATCGATTCAACGACTAAATTTTTTTTGCGGCGAATTAATGTGCGCAATTCTTCTTCTTGCTCCGGAGTCAAATAGCGATTGCCAACTTTGAGATGAACGGAAACGAGCGGACCGTCCGATTCCGCTTTTTCGCTTGCCGTTAATTTTTCTTCGAGTTCTTTTAACAGATCATCATAGGAACATGTATCATCGAGATGCAACGTCAGCCCATCTTTCGTTCCCTTCATCGTTACATACGGTTGTTTTTGTTTCGCCACAACGTTCACCTCAACGAATAATTCTACAAAAACGTCCATTTTCCTTTTAATCTTCCTGTTCCAACCGCTTGATTTTTACCAATTGCTGCTTCAACGGATATGAAAGCAAAACAAGAAACACCACATTCAGCAACAGCGTCGGCGATAATCTTTGCAGACAAAACATTTGAAAAGGCATATTGGTTCTTCCTATGAGCAGTTGAATTCCATATACATATAATTCGAGAACGGCGATCGAAAAGAGACTAAGAAAACAAGAAATTAACCAATGTTGATGGAGCACTTTCATCGCTTTCGCCGCGATGTAAGCGATGAAAGGAAACGAAAATGAATACACACCAAGCAATTCCGTGTAGGTGCAATCATAAAGCACGCCAAAAATCAGCCCGTAAACCATCGCGCGCGTTTGCCCTATATAAATAGCAGCAAAAACAATAAAAATAAGGAAAAAGCGCGGCACAAAAAAATAATCGATATATACATGATTTTTTGGCCACACATCGACAAAAATGCTTTCACTCACAAAACAAACAACGGCAAGGAAAGGAAGCGCCCACTTTTTCACTTTGCTTCCTCCCTTTCCTCAAGCGTTTCATCAATTTTTCTTTTCACAATGATCACGTCATCAATGTCATAAAAATTTGCCAATGGTTTTACGTAAACCATTTTTGTCAGCCCGTATTGATCTGGCACGACCTCCATCACTTCACCGATAGGAAGATCTTTTGGGAAAACGCCGCCAAGACCAGAGGTTAACACTTTTTGCTTTTTCTCGATTTTCGCGTCAAAAGGAATCCGTTTTAACAACAGCGCTCTTCGTTTTTCATCATATCCTTCGATTAATCCAAAAATATTTTCGTTTCCTTGCACATAAGCGGAAATCCGGTTTTTTTGATCAAGCGCGCTCAACAATTGAACAGTGGAAGTAAATTGCGAGGCGTGCTGCACTTTTCCGACTAACCCTTCTGGCGTAATCACGGCCATATCTTTCTTGACGCCGTGCTGCTCCCCTCTATTGACGATAATTGTTTCCTGCCAGCGGTCTGGGTTTCTTCCAATAACAGTAGCCTGAATTGGAATAAAATCACGCAAGCTTTCTTTTTTATTTAAAAGAGCGCGAAGCCGTTCATTTTCCTTTTTTAATGCCTGCACTTGCGTTTCCAGCGCCACATACTCTTCGAGACGCGCTTTTAACAGCTTGTTTTCTTTATATGTATTTCTTATATCATTCACATTCTCAAAGAAGCCCGCAACGAGCTGTGCGGGCTTATGAAAAATAAGCTGGACAAAACCGGTTGTATCTTTTAAAAACTGCTCCGGCCATGTGAGTTCGCGATCTTTTAAGGAAAAACCAATCAATGCCACGAGGATAATAATGCTGACGAGCAATAAAATGAGACGTTTGTTTAAAAAGAACTGTGGCATGATGTTGACACCCTCTTACTATCAGCGATGGTCTCTCGCTTTGTTTTTAAATAAATCGATATGATCAAGCGCCTTTCCTGTTCCGATCGCTACACAATCGAGCGGATTTTCCGCAACAATGACAGGCATATCCGTTTCTTTGCTGATGACTTTATCCAGGTTGCGCAGCAGCGCGCCGCCGCCTGTAAGCACGATGCCGCGGTCCATAATATCTGCGGCTAATTCTGGCGGTGTCTTTTCCAACGTATTTTTCACGGACTCGACAATCGCATAAACCGTATCATGCAGCGCTTCCGCGATTTCCTCCGCACTAATTTCGATCGTTTTCGGAAGCCCTGTCAGTAAATCGCGTCCGCGGATTTCCATTTTCCCAATGCCTTCCGGATTTCCTGCCGATCCGATTTCCATTTTAATCGCTTCCGCTGTCCGTTCCCCGATCATTAAATTATACGTTTTGCGGATATATTGAATAATGGCCTCGTCCATCTCATCGCCAGCGATGCGGATCGACTGGCTTGTGACGATGCCTCCAAGAGAAATAACCGCCACTTCCGTCGTCCCGCCGCCGATGTCAACGACCATGCTTCCCGTCGGCTCCCATACAGGAAGATTCGCGCCAATCGCCGCCGCAAACGGTTCTTCAATCGTATAAGCGTCGCGCGCTCCCGCCTGCCGCGTCGCATCGATGACCGCGCGCTCTTCCACAGCGGTGATCCCATACGGCACACATACCATCACGTACGGCTTTCCCGCAAAAAATCCTTTATTTTTTGTCGCTTGTCTGATGTAATATTTCATCATCGTCGCCGTTGTCTCATAGTCGGCGATTACCCCGTCTTTCATCGGACGAAGGGCAACGACATTTCCAGGAGTCCGGCCAATCATATTTTTCGCCTCGTTGCCGACTGCGACAATTTGTTTTGTATCTTTTTGCAGCGCAACAACAGATGGTTCTCTGACAACAATTCCTTTTCCTTTGACATACACGAGCGTATTTGCAGTCCCTAAATCGATGCCAAGGTCTCTTGTTCCAAATCCAAACATAATCTATATCTTCCTTTCTGAAACGAAATGCTTTTATAAGAATCCGCTTAATTTGTCGATTTAACATATATGTTTGTTTCAGAGCTTTGTACGACACCGCCCAAAACAGGATAAAAACTCATAATTTTTATTATAACTGATTCGACAAAAAATGAGAACTACTACATGTACCCTTTTTCTTTCAAACTGACAAATTTTTGATCGCCAATGATGAGATGGTCCAATAATTCGATGCCAATAATGCGGCCGCATTCGGCCAGACGTTTCGTCACATCAATATCTTCTCGGCTTGGAGTTGGGTCGCCAGAGGGATGATTGTGCGCGCAAATAATTGAGGCAGCGGAGCGCTTAATCGCTTCTTTGAACACTTCGCGCGGATGAACGATGGAGGCGTTTAAGCTGCCGATAAATATCGTTTTTCGGTAAATCACTTGATTTTTTGTATTTAAATAAATGGCGACAAAATGCTCCTGCGACAAAAAGCGCATATCTTCCATGACATATTTCGCGCCATCTTCAGGAGAACGGATCACGTAGCGGTCATTGTTGACAAGGCGGTGGATTCGCCGGCCGAGTTCGATTGCCGCTAAAATTTGCACCGCCTTCGTCGTCCCGATTCCTTTTATGCTTGTTATTTCTTCAATCGAAGCGTCTTTTAGAAGGCGAAGCCCTTCAAAATGCTGGAGCAAGCGATGGGCAAGCTGCAATACCGATTCTTCTTTTGTTCCTGTCCGAAGCAAAATGGCGAGCAGCTCATGGTCAGCCAAGCTTTCCGGGCCGGCAGAAAGAAGCCGCTCACGAGGGCGGTCATCTTTTGGCACATCGCGAATCATCAATGTCATCGTATTTTATCTTCACTCCTTTTTTTCTTTTCATCAATAAAAAAAAAATTACCAGCCGAGGCGCTTCAGCTCGCGCACGGTCCGCGACAACGGCAGCCCGACAACAGTGAAATAGTCTCCTTCAATGCGTTTGACAAATAAAGCGGCGCGCCCTTGAATGCCGTATGCTCCCGCTTTGTCCATCGGCTCTCCTGTCGCAATGTAATCGGAAATTTCTTCTTCCGTTAAATCCCAAAACATTACTTTCGTTTTTTCTACAAACAATGATTGGCCGTTTGGGGAAAGAATCGCCACTCCCGTCAGCACCTCATGCGCCTCGCCTGACAGCATGCGCAGCATCGCCGCTGCTTCTTCTTTTGTTTTTGGCTTGCCTAAAATGTTGTTTTGGTAAACGACGACAGTATCCGCCCCGATGACGTATGCATGAGGATAACAATCAGCAGCAGCTTTCGCCTTGCGATAAGCAAGCAGCTGCACGGCTTGCTCCGGGGATGCATCTTCGTGAATTTGTTCATCAATGTGGCTAGCGAGGATTTGAAAGCGGAGGTTAGCTAATTCAAGCAGCTGTTTTCGGCGCGGGGAACTCGAAGCTAAAATCAATTGTTTCATCCACATCACCCTTTTGCATTCGTTTCAAAGCAGGAAGATACACATGTATCGTACCA
Organism: Parageobacillus thermoglucosidasius; assembly: GCF_001295365.1. Lineage (GTDB taxonomy): Bacteria > Bacillota > Bacilli > Bacillales > Anoxybacillaceae > Parageobacillus > Parageobacillus thermoglucosidasius. Next base: position 3,549,842 of record NZ_CP012712.1, read on the forward strand.
AATTTTGCGGTTCAGCACAATTTGGTAAAGTCGAAAAATCCGAAAAAAAAGAAGCTCGCTAGCTTCGCAATGGGAAAACGGCAATATATGACTTCAGCGCCTCAAGCAATTCTTGCTGTGTTTTTTGCAACAGTTCCTCTTGTTGATTGGTTTTGTAAGCAATAAGCAGATTATACGCAGCTTTCATATGTGAAACGTACCGCTTTATATTATCGTCATTCGGAAGTGTTTGCGATATAAATTGTTTATAATCACTCTCTAATTTTTTCCATTCTTCTTTGTGAACATCTCCTTTTCCTAATAAAATGGCGGAAATGGCAGCCATTTCCCTGTATAGCGCTTCCCCTGCTTTTATTACTGGCTTGCGCTCCCTGTCCGTGCTGGCGAACGATAGAAATTTAATGTATGTACTATGCGTCTTCTGCTTATACCGTTCATTGATCGCCTGCAACTGTTGTTTGTCACTTCCGACGGCGATAAACAAAGCGACTGGTTTTTCGCCAACCGCCACAACAGGAATAGCGGAAGACTGGAGTTGCCGGGCATAGGCAGCCGCCGCTTCCCGATCTGTAAATACTCCCGCTTGAATCACGCTGACTGTGAAAGAAGAAGCCGCTGCTTCATTTGCAGATTCCGCCGCTTGCCCTGTCGGGTCTTTGGACTCCGCGGGAACCGGCAGCTCCGTTTCCAGCGTTTGCCCGGAATGCTCCTTCTCCTTTGGAATGACATTTAATACAATGAATCCAAAACTTGTGCCAATGATGACCGCCATCATGATTGAAAAAATTGCTGATTTGATCCGTGCGTTCAATGCGCCGATAATGGGCGAGCGCTTTTTCCGCTTTTTTTGCTGGAAAGAAGCGGACGGCCTTGGCTCCGCTTCCTTTTCGTTTTCCAATATGTTCGTTTCTATCGGCTTATCGGTAGTAAACGGCCGCTCTTTTCCGTTAATTTTCACCGTAATTTCTTGCCCATGCTTGTCCATCATGCCACCATCCTTCTCCTCATTTCCCGCCTATCTTATCATAAACAAAGAAAAAAAGAACAAGACATTTGTCGTCTTGTTCCCGGATTATTTCGGCAAATTCGGCTATTATCGGTCACGTATTTGCTGAACAGACAATGCTTCGACAGGAACTTCCGGCGATTGCTCGGAAAAGGTGCACAACTGTTTCGTTTCTCCTTTTAAACAAATAGAATAATGGAACGAGCCGTTTTCGTCTTTTTTAACAAGTACATATGATGGATTCGTTTCCAATGGCAGCACGTTTCCGGTAAACGGGTCTTTGATCGGATGAAGCATTCCTTCTTCCACAAGCTGTTTGTACGTTAGTTTTTCGGAAGAGCGGGATGGCAAAAATTCCACGTTTTCTGCCCCGACATAAAGGCGCGCCGCTTCGTAAAGCGCATAGGCATTAGAAACAAACGTTCTCTCTTTTGCTTTTTCGATGATATGAAGCACCGCAATAACAGCAATGGAAGCAACAATTCCTAAAATGACAAGCACCGCTAACAACTCCACTAGCGTCATTCCTCGGTTTGTACGCAGCAACATATAACCACTCCGCCATTCATTACCGCTGCTGCGATGACAGTTGCCCCCCAGGAACTATTTCTGTCAGCGGATTCCGCTTTTTGCTCGGCGGGGGAACGTCTATTTGCGGCAGCATATTCTGCAACTTTTCTAATTTCGGATAATAAAATGCGCTGACCGTTACCGAATACGTTAACGGATTTACTTCCGTAGCGACCGACGTCAATTCCGGATTTCCAGTAAAAGAGAGCGATTCAACCGATACAATGCGGTTCAAGTTTTCAAGCGTTTGCAAAAAGCGCTCCAGCTGATAGTATGACGGGGATTGCACCGTTAATTGCACCGTCACTTTTTTCAATCCGTCCGGCGGCGCGGAAGAAGATTGCTTTGTCTTTTCTTGCGGCTCTGCTGTTTCATTTTCCTCTTCATTAAAAGCCATGCTCGAAATCGTGCTGTCCGAAACTACTTCCGCCTTTTCCAAATCAAGCAACAGCTGTTCGGTCAGCGGCTTGACCGGTATCTTTTTTTGCAGTTCCACAACGCTTTCCGGCAAGCCCGACTTTTGTTTGGCAATTTCCGCTCTTGTAGCGGCCAATATTTTTTTTTCGTTTGCAACCCTGTTGTTTAACTCTTCAATTTCTTGGTAACGCGGATAAAGCAGATAAAAATAAAGGCCGATAATTGCAGCGCCAAGAACTGTAAGCATAAGAACAAAAACGAGAAGCTGCCGTCTTGAGAAACGTGCTATCATGATGGTTTCTCCTTTTCCTCTAACGCTTGTTTGCGAATATGCATTTCATATTGCGCGAGATAACGCGGTACTACTTGCTCTCCAGCTGTCCTTTGTTCATCGTTTTTTTCGTTAACATTCACAGCAGAAAGGCTTTTCAGCTGCACATCGGCAATAAATTTTGCGTCCGACAGCCGTTTTAAATAATAGGCCGCCTGCTCGCTTGTGTCAAATTGAACGGAAACCGTTACCGTTCCATCCTCCGCATAGGAAAAGTTCATGATAAATCCGCGCTCTGGCAGCAATGCCGTCATGTTGCGCAAAAGCGGCACCATTTTGAGCGGATAATCTTTCGCCCATTGCACAGTTTTGTCTAATTCCTCGATTTCCTTAACAGATTGCATGTCCGCAAGCTTTTGCTGCTCGATCGCTTGAAGCGCCTGTGTCTGCTTCAGCTCTTTTTCCAGCGAGTCGATTTGCGTCTCCGCTCTGTCGATAAGAACGTAAAAAACAGCCGCAGCAATCGCTGCCATCGCGGTGACAATCACTGTGCTTAACAGAAAGACAACATTTTTCGGCTCTTTTTTTGGCAATAAATTAATGTCAACGAACATCATCATTTCCCTCTTTTAGCCCAAGTCCCCATGCAAGATGATAGCGCGCGTCCACCGCGCCCGCCATCGCGGCCGCAAGCCGTTCTACAGGAACATCCAGCCGTTCTTGCAGCGCTTGATAAACATGGGACAAATGCGGATGATCCCCTATCAGAAACACGCGGGTAATTTGCTGTGTTCCTTGATGAATGGAAAAGGAATAGAAGCTCATCATCCGTTCCATTTCTTTATAAACATCTTCAAACGGATCAACGAGTTGCTGCTCTTCCTCCAGCTTTATTTGTTCATACTGCTCCAGCGAAAGATGGCGCATAAAAACAGGCTTATGTTCGTCAAACGCGCTAACATTGACAGATGATTGATCAAACTGAATAAGCAAAATATGATCGTCTTTCTTCACTTGATCCGCCATATAAAAAAGGCGGTATGCGCATAGCGGAGAAACATCGGCAGCGATCGGGCGGAGTTTAACAGCTTCCAGCAGCTGCACATAGCTTAACACCGAATCTTCCGGAGCAGCAAACAATAACACAACGGTCGCTTCCTGCGTTTTTTCCAAAACAACGTAATCAAACACCGGGGTATCAAACGGCAACGGAATCGTTGTTCCCAATTCCATAAACAAATAACCGCGAATTTCCTCTTCTTCTAAATCGGCAGGAAGCGGAAGCCGGCGGATAATCACGAAAGGATCTGGCACAATGAAACGGACGCGGCGTTTCTTTAATTTCCATTCATCAACACATTCTTCTAAAATCATTCCCAACGTTTCGCGGTCCATGATTTTTCCGTCGTGAATCATTCCTTTTGGAAGCTGGCGCTCTCCCCATTTGTGAACGGATAATGGGTCGTTTGCCTTTGTCTCAACATAGCGAATGACATGGTCTTTGATAACTAGATTGGCAACTTTATGCCTTGGCTGAAACAATGTTAACATATTCACGTTTTCCCCTCATAATTAAAAGAAAATCATTTGCTGATACCATTCCACAATGTCTTGTCCAAAAAAATAGGCGGTCAATGACCCGAGAACGATCGCAGGCCCGAACGGCATCGGCTCCCGGCGCCGGACTTTGCCAAGCGCCATGCCAATCAGCCCGATCGCCGTTCCGTAAATCGTGGAAAAAAAGAACGCAAGCAGCACTGTTTTCCACCCAAGCACAAATCCAAGCAACGCAAACAATTTAATATCGCCGCCGCCCATGCCGCCTTTGCTGATGACGGCAATGAGAAAAAGCAGCAAAAAGCCGGCCGCCGCGCCAATCAGCGCATCCCGCCAAGAAAGGAACGGAATAAACAGCCGCTCAAACAGAAAGATGATCGCAAACACAAGCAGCACTTTGTCAGGAATCATCATGTAGCGAACATCGGAAACGAAGATAATCATTAACAGTGAAATGAGCGTCCAACAAACGATCAATTCTTTTGACCATCCCACCAAAAGCGGCGAAATCGTAAAAAGAATCGCCGTCGACAGCTCAACAAACGGATAAAGCAGCGAAATCCTCCCCCCGCATCCCCGGCACTTTCCGCCTTGCCAAACGTATGAGACAACAGGAATAAGTTCCCGCGCCGTAAGCTGCCGCTTGCAGCGCGGGCAATGCGAACGAGGAAACATGATCGACTCTCCCGCCGGCACGCGAAGCCCGACAACGTTAAAAAACGAGCCGAGGAGGAGGGAGTATATAAAAATGAATACTTGCTTCATTCTAAATCAAGTCATTTACTGACCAGTAGATTATGGATTATTGCGTACTTCAGAACGTTTTAATTTATCTTCAGCAATAGGCCCACCAGAAGCAGTTTGTACGCCTCGTTCCGTATTAACCAACTTAACGCTATATGATAATTTGTTGTTATTGTTGGTAATTCTCACATATGAACTAGTTCGATTATAATCTTTTTTATCTGGATCCTTCACTGTCTCTAAATACCCTTCATCTTCTAAGGTTGATAGGTAAACATTCCTACTTTTTCCGTTATCAGGAATCAAATCTTTATCTGCCGTTACGGCAATTTTGGCGGCGTTAATCATTTGTTGCGCGTTGGATACGTGCGCATCTTTTTTCGAGTTATCGATAAGTCCGCCGATCGCTGGAATCGCAATTGCCGCGATAATCCCTAAAATAACGATGACAGCGAGCAATTCAATCAACGTAAGCCCTCGTTCGTTTTTCAAAAATCGTTTCATCATCGTAATACCCCTCTCCCTATTTTTTGTTTATCACACTTTTTTCCTAATTAATTTTACACGATTTATCAATATATGAGAATATATTCCTTGCAATTTATTGTTGAATATGGTTGAAAATATCGTACATTGGTATGATAATCGAAGCAACAATCATCCCGACGACCCCGGACAAAAGCAAGATCATGAGCGGCTCAATCAGCGACTTCAGCCGTTCGACGCCGGCGTCCACTTCCGCTTCGTAAAAGTTGGCAACTTTCGCGAGCATTGCGTCTAATGCCCCTGTTTCTTCGCCGATCGCAATCATTTGCGTCACCAGCGGCGGAAACGCCCAATGTTTTTTCAGCGGTTCAGCAAGCGATTGGCCCCGTTCAAGCGAATCGCGCGCCTGCCTTATCACCTTGCTGATGACTTCGTTTTCGACGACATTTTCCGTGATGGACAGCGCCTGCAAAATCGGGACAGAGCTGGAAAACAGCGAGCTTAATGTCCGCGTCATGCGCGCCAATGCCGCTTTTTGGATTAGCTTTCCGAAAAACGGGATGCGCATTGCCGCATAATCCAAGTAATATTTCGTCCGTTTTTCCCTCTTCGCCAACGCAAACAAGACATATGTTCCAATCAACGCGATAGCGACAAGCCACCAATATGTTTGCATCACTTCGCTTGCGCGCAGCACAAATTTGGTGATCGCCGGAAGTTCGGCGTGAAAGTCGGCAAACATCTCGACAAATGTCGGGACGACGGAAACAAGCAAAAAAATGACGACCGCAACGGCAATAATAGCGACAGCGATAGGATAAGTCAGCGCGGAAACGATTTTTTGCCTTGTGCGGTGCATTTTTTCAAAATGGTCCGCAAGCCGTTCCAGCGTTTCATCCATATTCCCGCCTGCTTCCCCGGCTTTGACCATATTGACAAACATCGCCGGAAAGATGCGCGGATGCTTCGCCGCGGCAGCAGATAGCGGATTTCCGGCGCGGAGCGATTCTTCCACTTCCATAAGCGCTTTTTTCAGTGCCTTGCTTTCGGTTTGTTCCGCTAAAATGCGGGTGGAGTCAACAATCGAGACCCCCGCCTTTATCAATGTCGCGAACTGCCGCAAAAAAATGACAAAATCTTGGAGCTTCACCGCTTTTCCAAATGTTATTTCTTTGGTGAGTAACGTTTGCGACACTTCGGCAATTTCGATGACTTTAATTCCTTTTTGCCGCAATTTCATGACCGCGTCCCGCTTGGACTCGCTGACAATCGTTCCTGTTTGCTTTCGCCCCTTTATATTCCGGCCTTCATATTTAAACTGAGGCATACGAATCGCCACGCTCCTGTGCAAGATAAGGTTCAGCCGCATCGCGAAGGATCAGCCCTGCTTGCATTAACTCTTTGATGCTCATCGCCAGCGTATGCATGCCAAGGGCGCGGCTTGTTTGCATGACGTTGGCGATTTGATGGACTTTTTCATTGCGGATTAAATTGGCGACTGCCGCATTATTAATTAAAACTTCCGTAGCAGCGATCCGTCCCGTTTTTTGCGGTGTTGGGAAAAGGCGCTGCGAAATAATCGCGACAAGAACAGACGCAAGCTGAATGCGGATTTGCGATTGCTGGGCAGGCGGAAAGACGTCAATAATCCGGTCGATCGTCGCCGGCGCGCTCGATGTATGCAGTGTGCCAAGGACGAGATGTCCCGTTTCCGCGGCGGTTATCGCCGTATGAATCGTTTCCAAATCGCGCATTTCCCCGACTAAAATGACATCCGGATCTTGCCTAAGTGCCGCGCGCAGACCGTTGGCAAAATTGTTCGTATCAAAGCCGACTTCGCGCTGGTCAATAATGCAGCTGCCGTGCTTGTGCAAATATTCGATAGGATCCTCCAGCGTAATAATATGTTTCCGCATCGTTTTGTTCATATAGTCAATCATCGCGGCAAGCGTCGTCGACTTCCCGCTTCCCGTCGGGCCTGTCACTAGCACAAGCCCGTGCGGTTTTTGCGCAATTTGTTTTAATACTTCAGGAAGGCGCAGTTCATCAATCGTTGGAATTTTTGTCGGAATGATGCGGATCGCCAGCGACACGCACGACCGCTGTTTATACGTATTGATGCGGAAGCGGGAAACGCCGGGAATTCCGTACGAAAAATCCAATTCCCCATTTTCTTCAAATTGCGGCCAAAGGCGGGGCGGAATGACCGCTTTTGCCATTCCTTCCGTATCTTCCGGCCGCAAAACGTCTTGGCCGTATTTTTTTAATTCGCCATTGATGCGAAAAATCGGCGGCACGCCGACCGTCAAATGAACGTCGGAAGCTTTAACTTCAAACGCAGCACATAAAAGAGCATCCAATCTTTGCTTCATGTTCCCCACCTTTAACTTAAAATCGCCACTTTCAATACCTCTTCCAGCGTCGTTAACCCTTGTTTCACTTTTAACAATCCGTCATCAATCAAAAAAATCATGCGGTTTTTTATGGCAAGCTCGCGCAATTTCGAAAATGGCTCTTTATTTAAAATGACGCGGCGCATTTCATCGGTCATCACAAGCAGTTCATGAATGGCAATCCGCCCTTTATAGCCTGTCATATTGCATGTCGGGCAGCCGCGGCCGCGGATCAGCTTGTCAATTTTCATGCCGCGGCGGGCAAAAATCTCGATTTCCCTTTTCGTTGGCTCCTGCTCTTCTTGGCAATCGCGGCAGACGCGGCGGACGAGCCGCTGGGAAACGACGCCGGCTAAAGAGGTCGCCACAAGAAACGGCTCAATCCCCATATCAATTAAGCGTGTGATGGTGCTTAACGCATCGTTTGTATGCAAGGTGCTTAACACTAAATGGCCGGTCAATGACGCGCGGATCGCCACTTCTGCCGTTTCGCGGTCGCGGATTTCTCCCACCATAATAATGTTTGGGTCTTGCCGCAAAATCGAACGCAGCCCTTGCGCAAACGTCAATCCGATATTCGGATTCACTTGGATTTGATTGACTCCTTCAATCTGATATTCGACAGGGTCTTCGATCGTAATAATATTGACTTCTTCACTGTTTAAATGGTTCAGCGCCGCATATAGCGTCGATGATTTTCCTGCCCCAGTCGGCCCGGTAATCAGAATGATTCCGTTCGGCCTTTCAATAAGTTCAATAAAGCGCCGCAAATTTAACTGGTTAAACCCAAGCTTATGAATATCGTTCAGCGCCGTCCCTAAATCAAGAATGCGGATCACGATTTTTTCGCCATAGATGGTCGGCAATGTAGAAACGCGCAAATCGACCGGATGAAAATCGATGTTCATCTTAATCCGGCCATCTTGCGGAATGCGGTGTTCGGTAATATCCATATTCGCTAAAATTTTAATTCTCGCGGTCAGCATGCTTTGCATATGTTTTGGAAGGGCGCGGTCTGTCCGCAATATACCGTCGATGCGATAACGGACAAGCACTTTCGTTTCCTGCGGGTCGATGTGGACATCGCTTGCCCGCTGTTCAACGGCGAGCTGCAAAATTTGGTTCACAAGCCGGACAATCGGGGAATCTTCTTCGGTCGCCCGTTCCTCTTCCACCGTTGTTTCCGCGGCGAGGGCCATTTGCAAAAAATCTTCTACTGATTCATCCATGTCGTAATACTTATTAATGGCGCGCAAAATATCATCTTTTGAGGCAATCGCCGTTTCAATATGGAACCCTGTCGAAAGGCGCAAATCATCGATGACAAAAAAGTCCATCGGATCGGCCATTGCCACAAGCAAGCGTTCTCCCTCAACTTTTAAAGGCATCACCATATGCCGCTTGGCAAATTCTTTCGGAATGAGGTTGGTCAGCTTCGGATCGATCGGATAGCGGTACAAGCTGACATGCGGGATGCCTAATTGAAACTCAAGCACTTCAATTAATTGCTGCTCGGTAATATACCCGAGCTGCAACAGCACATCGCCCAGCTTTTGGCCGGGAGCTTTTTCTCTTAACGCTTCCTCCAGCTGTTCCTCCGTAATGAGCCCCGCTTCCACTAATAAATCTCCTAAACGTTTCCGCTCTTGTTTTTTCTTCATCGTTCATCCCTGCTTTTCATTATCATCATTGTTCTGTTTGCCGTCCGTATCATTTGTTGTGGAAGGCGCTTTTTCTTTTTCCGGCTGCTTTTCTTCAGATTGCCCGTTGTTTCCCTCTTTGCTTTTATTCGTTTGTTCATCGTTTTTCTGATTATTGCCTGCTTGCTTTTCATCAGCCGCCGACGGTTCGGACGTGGATGCATCCGGCTGGGTGTCTCCTAGTTCCAAACCGCGAAGTTCAATGTTATGCGATGGCGGATAAAAGTCTTCGGCAATCGTTTCCGTACGCACAAGATGATTTCCGCTATACGCTTCCCTCTTCACTTTGACGAGTATTCCTCTTTTTCCGCTTTGCTTTAATTGGCGTTCCCCAGGGCGAAGGAGAGGGCTATATTGCACAACGGTCTTCGGTTTGAAATATTCGATATCCCCAACTTTCACTACATACTTATAAGTAAATGGCAGCCCGAAAAGCGCCACATGCAACCGGTTGTTTTCCACCCGGAACTTGAGCGTGTAAGCAGTGGTATTCGGATTGTAAAACTGCAAATCACGATTGCGATCATCTACTTTCGCTTCATAACCAACCGTTATCCCATCAGGAAGTTCGCGGCTTGTATGCCGCTCCAACACCGTAAAATTCGTCGGCAAAATCGTTTGGTAAATCGCTGAAGCAATCATGCTCATCTCTTCGGAAGAAAGCGGCCCGTTTGTCTCTTTGACATATGCCGCAAGCGAAAAGATGCTTTTTCCTTTAATTTCAACGGCCGGATTGGCAGAAATCCATTCAAGCAATGGCGCTGGCCTTTTCCCCAATTTCAGTGTCGCCGCGCTCACTTGCTGTTCCGTTTCATCGGAACGGGAAACATATGCTGCAAGGTCAATCGGTTCTGACGGCATTTGCAAACCAGCCGCAATATTTGTGACATCGTTTTGCAATTTTTCGAGATTAATAGAAGAAGCGAGCGGCGGGGGAAGCAGTGTTTTTATTGTTTTAGAAAATTCTTGCACATCGAATTGGACAAGAAGCTGGGACGGCCGCCCTGACACTATTTGCCTTGCGCTTTGTTCGATTTGGAACGTAAACAGGGATGTAGGAATCTCTCCTTTTTTTTCTTGATACACAACGGGAATCGTCGCATCTGCCTTCCATTCATTCACTTTTTTCGCGATTTCCGCCAGCGCTTCTTGTTTGGATTTATTCGCAACAGAAATAGGCCCAACCATCGTTCCTGCGGGCAGGCGGTCTGTCTCTCCCAAAAACGTTTCGTAGGCTAAAACGCCAATTTGCGAAAAGCTGATCAAATAAATCGTACAAACCGCTATGACGAAAAACAACTTTACCGCAGCAATCTGTCTCACCGCCTACCTTCCCCCTTTTGCTTATGCCTCTACGTTCATTGATATATCAACGATCACGCTTGGTCCTTCTTCCTGCGCTTTCTGAATATGTTCTTCTGTCAAAATGGTGCCAGCTTCAATAAACGTATTTCCGTTTTTGTCGACAATATCTTTCGTCACCCGTTTCCCTTTTAAAAGCTCCATTTGCTTTTCGCGCAGCGCATAAAGCGCTTCTTCGCTTTCCGCTCCTTCCATGGCTGCTTCGCCGCCGGAATGCTGCTCATCCGCATGTTCCGCCGTTTCTTCGCCATCCTGCCCTTCTGCCGGAACGAGCAAATGTGCCTCATCAAGCAAAGAAGACGGGGCATTGTCATGGACGACTAAAATATCTTTTCCATATGTTAATATAAATTCCGATGATAACACTGCCTGCCGGTCACCGACGAGCAGTTCAATGCCAATAATTTCTCCCGTTTCTTCGTCGATAAAAAATTCGGTCACCTCTCCGAGCAGCTGCCCTTTTCTTGTCACCGCTTTCGTGTTTTTGATGCGGATTTGTTTATTGACAAGCTGGTTGGCAATCGGAATTTCCGATAAATCAATAATATCGTGGAAACTTTCTACCGTTACGGCAAATTCGCCGATGCCGACCACTTTTTTAAACGGAATCGCTTTTAAGCTTAACTGGACGTCTTCTTGCTCAACAGTAAGAAAATCAACGGAACCTTTTTCTGGATTAATGACTAATGTTTTTACAATCCCTATTTGTGTGCCATCAGAGATACTAATAATTGGAAGATTAACAATTTGTGCACTATTTTTCATTTTTTCACCACACCTATTCTTTATAATTCTGTAATATGTGTGCAAGAAATTGAAGTTCTTCTTTTATGATAGGATATGACTGGAATTTTTCTTGCAGCTGTGCAAGCAATGGCGAAAGTTTGTCATATTGTTTCTCCAATAAATAATGTTCTATTAGCAAACGCGCGAATACATAGTAATCATAATCGGGTAACGGGGTTTGCAAACATTGAATGATGCGCTGTTCATATTGTAATGGATTCATATATTTTCGGTTTAACTGAAGCTCGGTAACAACGGTTTGCAAAATTTCCGAATGGACTGGCGAAATCACAGAAGCGAGCTCTGTTTCGTCCGCATTGTCTTCTTTCGCCTCCATAACTTCTTCGCCGCTTCCGGCGCTTTGCTCCTCTTGCAGCAGTTCGTCTATATGCGGTTGCACCGCTGCATCCGTTTCTTCCGGCAGAACCTCTTCCTCATCTGATACAACCGGCGGCTGAGACATTTCTGCAAGAATGTCATCCCATTCCACGCCGCTCTCTTCATCCGCTAAGTCATCCGTTGATATCATCCATTTTTCCAGTGAAATATGCGGCAGATCTTTTTCATCATCGCGCGCTGCTGTTTCTTGTGCATGATTAGGCATAGCGGCTACGTTTTCTTCCATTTCCGGCAGATCGGCAAACGGCAGATCCGTGCCCCATTCTTCATTTGTTTCCATTTCCACCGGCCATTCATTTAGCTTTGCTGCTTCATTCTCATTGCCATCTTCGATTGTTTCCCACGGAAACTCGCTTTCCGTGATAGTTTCAATCTGTCGTTCCACTGCCGCTGCTGCCAACGGCAACTCTCTCATTTCTATCATTTCGCTTTGTTCTGTGTCCTTTTCCCAAGGAAATTCATTTTCCGCCATTGTTTCCTCTCGTTCTGCATCAGCAGCGATTTCTAATGGCAGCTCGTCCACTGCAATGATTTCATCCTGTTCTCCATCCCCCATGTTTTTCTGTGAAACGCTGTTTTCTGCTGGCGCCTGTGGCGCTGTTTCTAATGGCACTTGTTCGGCTTCCACTGCTTCTTTCTGGTGAAAAACGGCTCCATTTCCGCCAGCAATGGAAGAAAAAGATTTCTCTGCCGGTTCGTCTGGCTCTTCCCATTCATCTTCATCCAGTTTTTTCGCAGCATAAAAGACATGGGCAAATTGGCGATGAAGCAAATAGGTCATCGCTATCATAAGCAGTCCTAGTAATAATGCAAGCTGCCACATCGGAAAGAAGGACTTTGCTACTAAGGAAAGAAGAGAAAGAAACAAGGCAATGATGAGTGCTGCGATTTTCCCGCTCCAACTTAATCCTATAGGAAGAATAAGCAAAATCGGAATGGCAAGGATAAAAGCAATGATCACAAATATAACGTGTTTCAATGTTTCACCCCGTTTCCCCACACCATTATATAAGACAATTTTCCTAAAATTCGGCTCTAACTTATTGTATAATAAAGTTAAATATTTGGAAAGAAGGGCATGACCAATGGAGGAAAAGAATTTTTTAGCACGCCTCTCTTCAAAAGGCTTCACCTTATTGGAAGTGCTAGCATCCATCACCATTTTGTCCATCGTCGCAATAGGAATGTTTTCCTTTTTTACGAACGCCATGCAATATACGACATACAATCAAGACAAAACGGTCGCCATTAACATCGCCCGCGGCGTATTAGCCTATATGGAGCGCCTTGATTTCACGGAGTTAAAACAATATGTGGAGAGCAAAATCAATAATACAGACAGTCAATCGTTTGTCTATCTGAATGCTTCTGACTGCTCCGCCGACGGTTTTCCGTTGCTCGGCGGCGAAAACGACAAAGAAACTAACCAAAAAACCTGCGAAAGGGCTCTGGGTCCTGCCGTCAATAACATTGATTATAAAACGCGCGTTCATATATTTCTTGTTCCGTATGACAAAAAAGCGCAGGACGAGCTGAAAGCAAACCCGCCAGAACAATTCCCTGCATCATTAATCGAGAAGATTCGCCGCGAAGATGAAGAAGACGGAGAAGGCGCAGAAAATATCAACACAGATTTGCAAAACTATCTGCTCAAAGTTTATGTGATCGTGCGCTGGGGAGATCGTGTTGAAGATTCGGAATGGCTTGAAGGTGTGATTGCTGATGAAACGATACGTTAATAATGAGAACGGACTATCTCTTGCCGAACTGTTAGCCGCCATTGCCATTTCTTCTTTTATCCTTGTTTCTATTTATGGCGTGTTTTTCAGCGGATTGAATGCATATAAGCGGATTTTTATCGAAAATCAACTGCGCAGCGAAGCCGATTATATTGTCGCCACCATTATGAATAAACTTTACGCGTTTGCGCCGGACGGAATCGCGATGGACCAAACGACAAATGCACAAATCGCATTTGTGAGCGATAAAGAGATCCAATTTGTCAGCGATGAAAGTATCAATCCTTCTAACCCTTCTCTCGTCATGATCAAAAAAGAGAAAAAACCAACTCCTGAGACGCTTACCGTTGTCTTGCAAGATGGCTCGATTGCCGTCGATGGCGAACAGCTGCATTCGGATCGTTTAAAAATTGTTGCGGAAGAATCAGAGTTTTCCTACACCTGCTCCCAACAAGAAGAAGAAAAGATTTGCCGCAGCGGCGTCGTTACCATTAAGCTTGCCGTCCAAGACCGCGACCATGATGATCCGGATGACTTGCTGTATATCCAACCGTTTACATTAAAAACTGAATTCGGCTTTTAAAGGAGAGAGGCTAATGAATGAAAAAGGACATAGTTTAGTAGTCACGATGCTGATTATCACCATTTTTCTCCTTCTTGGCTTAACTATTATGTCTGTTGCGATTTATCAAGCGCGATTTACGGAAGTGCGCGTGGAAGATGTGGAATCACTTCATGAAGCAACAAAAGCGATCGAAGAAACGATTGCGGAAATGAAGGTAGCTATTTCGAAACCTTCTTTTGAACTGTCTACTCCTGGAAATTTGGATACACAATTGGCTGTGCTGCTCCCTGATTTAGAAAATCGCTATGGAGTAAAGATTCAGGACGTAACGTCGACAGATGATTATAATATCAATCGTAATAAATTGTTCACCCGAGTTTTTTTGCTTTCCAAATCGTACGGTAACAAAACGGTGGAAAGACGGGTGATTTTGACAAATACGCCAAGCTTTTTAAAATATACCCTCGGTTCGAGAGAAGACGTTGTTTTAAACGGCGGAGCGTATATTGAAGGAAATATTTACGCCGGAAAAAACGCTTATATGACAAATGTCGCCAATTACATCGATAACTCTTTAAAATATATGAAACAAACGTCATTCCCGACAACGAGCAAAAATAGTGTATTGTTTGTCAATGGAAGCTATTTTTCTTGTGACCATGACAAAAACGACTGTTACAACATTGCGGGCAATATTTTTCAGCGCATTGCGGAAAATTATTCTAATGACATCCGTTTTCAATCCCAAGCCCCTTCCATTCGAAAAGAACGCGAGGAATTTATTGATGTGGATTTCGAATGGACTGTAAAAGATAAGTTGTTAAATGCAGCAGGAATGGAAACATTTAGTCCAGAATATAATAATTATATTAATAAACGCATCGACCAGCTTTTCACGGAGCTGCTGCCGCCAGATCAAGATTCAGATCAAGACTTAGAACAAGATTCATATCAAAGTTCAGATCAAGATTTAGATCAAGAGCAAAATTCCCCAGATCAAGGGCAAAACCAAGAGCAACAACGCTTTGTTGTTTTGAAGAGCGTTTCGGAATTACGCCAAAACATTGATTCCATTGATCGGTCTGTAATTCTTCAATCTAAAGATTCTTCGTTATTTTTCCTTGACCATGGAGAACTTAATTTACAAAATAAATGGCTGATTATAAACGGTGATTTATTTTTAGGAAACAGCGTCAACACACCAACAAAAGTACGGGGAAACATCATCGTGTTCGGCGATTTGACAATCAATGGCGATATAGAGCTTGATTCGACAATTTATGTCTTTGGGCGGCTTGATTCACCAAATGTTCCTGGACGCACATTGATTTACAACGCTAACATTACCGGCGATAAAGAAGTCGTGCTTCTTTCAAGAGGGCCGTTGGAAATCGCGCGAATCAATGAGTTTGAAAACAATCTTTCTCTGGAACCGCCGAACTTAAAAGGATACTTTTATACTGAAAGCAACGCGACTGTCTATGCTGTCGGCTCATATATCAATATTGAAGGCGGTTTGTTCGCGCGCGGCGACACGTCAAGCACAGCACCGGACTTTGACGTCTCCGGGCTTGTCATCAACGCTTATCGCGGTGCAGCGGAAAAACAAGGCGGCTCCATCATTTTTACGCCTCCTTCGTCGCTCGATCACAAAGAAGAGTCCCGCTTTGTGATCCGTCATGACCCATCGGTATTTATTAATCGCGGAAAAGGGTTGCCGTTCGTGAAAAAACTGTCTCTTATCGTTGACAAGTTAACCGTCAAATAAAACAAGATGCGGGATGCTGCTTTTCGCTTAAAAGAAAAGGTGCCTTAAAGCGAATGATAAGGCACCTTTTTTGTTTTACCATCTATATTTTCCGCTTTCGCCTGGGGACGTGGTGTTTTCCTGAACGATGACTGTCATTGAAGCTTGAATGTCTTGATCGTCTTGCTTTTTCTCCTCCGCGGTGACGGTAATGGTCGAGTATCCAACTTCTTGAGCGACGATATACCATCTTCCTTGCTCTTTTTCCACACTAACATATTCTGGAGTGTTCGATATGACAGAGCGGATGTTTTTGTTTGTCGCATTATCTGGGATAAACGTCAAGATGGAGGAAACGTCTACTTTTTCTCCGACATTCATCACATATATTTGTGGTAGATTGATCGCTTCTAATGGCACATATGGATTACGCACCTTGATCGTCGCTGTTGCTGAAACGTTGCTTCCATCCATTGCCCGTACCGTAATCTTAACTGTTCCCGGATTTTTGGCAGTAACTTTTCCGTCCTCCACTTCCGCGACGTCCGGATTGCTGGAAATCCACTGCAATGTTTTATTTGTCGCGTCACTTGGCTCGATCGTTACCGAAATTGTCTGCGTTTCGCCAACTTCCATCGTTTGTTTATAGTCTAATGTTAATTGGCGAACACGCTTAATGTATGTCAGCGATACAGTGGTAATGCCGTCTCCTTTTGTCAATCCTCCTGCCGCTTTAATGGATATCGTCGACGTTCCATCCCAAGTGACCGGAATTTCATATGGCGAATCGAGCGGCTTCCAAGCGTTATCTTGCTTTGGATTTTCGACTTTATATTCGTACGTGACGCCTTCCCCTGCGACAAAACCGGTGATTTTTACGATCGGCTGTTCTGTGACAGTCGCTCCGCTTGGGATTTGCTGACCGTCTTTAGTCTCAATTGCCACACGCGGTTTTAAATATAGCTCTACCGTCTCGTCATTATTGTATGTGACGAGAAGAACGTCGTCTTCCTTGAATTGCAACGCCTTCACCGGAAGCCTCGGGTGTTTCGTCTCTCCAAGCTTGGCTGACGCTTGCCATTTCGTAATAAGGCCATAGCTGTCTCCTTCGTAATACATATCAGGCGATTCATGCAAGCGGACTTTCATTTCAATCCGTTGGGAAGGGGCCTTTAATGACGATGTCCGCGCGCCGTATTTGCTATCTTGGAACGAAACGACAGCTGGCGGCAGCTTTCCCATTGTTCCATCCATCGCCCAGTTTGCTTGAAGCGTTATTTCGCCGGTAATCTCGTTGTTATTTAGTTGCTTATAGTCAATAACCGTATTTGGAAACGCAATCTCAGCGTACTGGACGCCGTTTTCCGTGTGTACGGTCACGTTTGGCGCGTTTGGCGACGGAACAACCGTAATCCCGTCTGGAAGCGGCTGAATCAATGTAATGTTGCTGATGTTTCCGGACGCGTTTCCGACATAGCCAATAGCAGTTAGCGAATAACGTGCCTTGAAGCGGTTCGAATCACCATCAGCATCGCCGAATTTCACTAAGTCGTTTACATCTCGCGTGATTCCTTCAAGCGTCACCGTTCCGTCAAACGATGGCGGCACCTCGTCTTTGACAACAACCTTGACTGATTTCATGATTGGTGCCTGTTCTACTCCATATACATCACGATACGTCAATTCCGCAGTAAACGTATACTCCCCTTTTGCTTTAAAGCGCACCGGAATCGAAACGGTAAACGGCGGCGGTGCCGGCTGCCCTACTTTATACGGAACCGTAAACGCAATATACGCGTTTTCTTTTTTCTCATCGAGCCAAACTTGCTCTGTCTCAACAATTTCCACATTTCCGCCAAACGAGGTTAGCGGAATTTTTATCGTTCCACTCAACACCGGATCATTAGCGAGCTTTGAAAACTGCTGGAAAATTTCCGTTAAGTTTTGCGGCGTCCCTTGTTTCGCCTGCCCGCCTGCTGTCGATGACAACTTTTCTAAATAGCCCATATCAACTTCTTGGTTATTGCCAAAACCGATAGAATAGAGAGTTATATTGTTCATGCCAAGGGTTTTGGCAACATTCGTTCCATGTAAACGGATTTTTTCTTCAAATTCTCTATATTTTTCTCTGTCCGAATACGTCTCTGTTTCTGGATGATCAGGATAATAGATCGTTTGGGCTGCCGTTATGCCATTGGAATATAAAATATATTGTACGTCTAAATCTTCCGTGACTTGGTTGCACGTTCTCCAGAACAATATTCCTTCACAAACTGTATACGTAATCGGCTCTTTCACCTTTGAAACAGTCGGCATCCCATCTGTTAAAAAAATGATATATTTTTTCCGGGCCGGGTCGTTAAAAAACGATTGGGCTTGCTGGAGGGCCTGCGTATAGTTTGTTCCGCCATTTGCCCGAAGACCATTGGCTACGGTTGCAATCCAATTCAAATGCTGCTTGACGTCATAGGTTCCGGAAGGAAATGGCACAACTTTATTGTATTGAACATCGCTGGAAAAAGGAACAAGGGCAAAGCGGTCATTCGGGTTAGCGTTCGCTTTGAAATAATCGACGGCAGACTGAAGCGCATATTTTGCGCTTTGCAGCTTCATCTGCGTCATCGATCCTGACACGTCAAACACAAACACGACATCGATTGGCGGGCGAACGATGTTGTCCACCCTTCCTTGAGGGGTTAACGTTACATCCAGTCTCCCTTGGGCATCGGCATTAGGCGGCTTGGCATATTCTGTTTGCGAGGAAGTGATGGTAAAATTCAACGCAGCGGTGCTGGAGCCATTATCCGCCCCAAACGCTACAGCAGGAACATTTCCAAAGGCGACGCACAAAAGCAGCGCCATCAACAACCATAAAAATTTTCTCTTCTCCGCCACACTCCTCTCCCCCTATCCCTTACCAAAGTCCTATTACTTTTATTATAGCAAGACTTTTCGCTGGAAACATATAAAAATTTTGTCATAACAATAACTTTCTTACCTCTGCGATAAAGTAAAGCGAGCCGGTGATAAGGAAAAGGTCATCGCTCCGCTTCTGTTTCCGTTTTTCTTTGAGCCAGCGCTCCCAGTCCGTGATGCACGCTTTATCCGGATGGTCGCATAGCGCTGCAAGCTGTTCGGCAGACGCGGCGCGCGGAAAATCGAACGACGTAAACGTTATCGTTTTCGCGATTCCGGCAAGCGGCGGAATCATTTGCTCAAGCGGTTTGTCTGCCAGCGCGGCAAATAATACATGAACATCTTTGTTTGGATAGTGCAAACGCACTGTATCGACGAGGCTGCGGATGCCTTCCGCGTTGTGGGCGCCGTCGATAATGATCAGCGGCTTATTGCTTATCCGTTCAAACCGCCCGATCCATTTCGCCTTTTCCAGCCCTTCATAAATATGTTCTTTTTCAATCAAAAACGAATAGCACATCCGCAAATAGTCGGCCGCCATCACGGCTACGGCCGCGTTTTGCACTTGATGCGCCCCGAACATCGTTATGTTTAAATCCGGATATTGCGAAAACACCGTCTCTACTGAAAAACGCTCGCCATCTTCATTTGCCTCATGCTGAACAATCGAAAAGTCTTCTCCCAGCCGGTATGTTTTCGCTTTCAATGATTTCGCTTTGCCGGCAATCACCGCCCATGCTTCCGGCTGGTTCACCGCGGTAATGACCGGAACGCCCGATTTGATGATTCCTGCTTTTTCCAAAGCGATTTTCTCCAGCGTCTCTCCTAAAATGTTCATATGGTCATAGCCAATATTGGTGATAATGGAAAGAATCGGGTAAATCACGTTCGTCGAATCGAAGCGGCCGCCGAGTCCTGCCTCGATAATCACGACATCTTGAATGTTCTTTTTCCCAAAATAATAAAACATCATCGCCGTAATCACTTCAAATTCTGTCGGCGCGCCAAGCTCTGTTGTTTCCAGTTCTTCCGCAAGCGGTTGAATGGCTCGCACCAGCTCAACAATTTCTTTGTCGCGAATTGGCCGGCCGTTTACGCTGATCCGCTCATTAAATTTCTCCACATACGGAGAAGTAAACGTTCCCACCGAATAGCCGGCCGCTTGCAAAATATGGCGCAAGTAGCTAACGGTCGAACCTTTCCCGTTCGTTCCGGCAACGTGAATTGCCCTTACGCGGCGCTCAGGATGCCCGAGCTTTTCCATCATCCATTCCATCCGCTCTAATCCCGGTTTGATTCCTAAGCGCAAACGCCCATGAATCCATGCAAGCGCTTCTTTATATGTACGAACCATCGTATTTTCCCCCTAAAAATTAAGATGTGATGAGAAAAGACGAATCCAAAATGCTTGGATTCGTCTTCATGATAAAAGAAGCGGCGGCGTGTTGTCTATTTTTTTAATTCGGCAAGGCGCGCACGGACAGCCTCGCGTTTTTCCAAGTAGTCTTTCTCTTTTTTCCGCTCTTCTTCGACGACGTGCGCAGGCGCTTTCGTCAGGAATCCTTCGTTGCTTAGTTTCTTCTGCACGCGCTCGACTTCTTTATTGAGTTTTTCCAGTTCTTTTTCAAGCCGTTTAATTTCTTCATCGATGTTAATCAGCCCTTCGAGCGGCAAAATCAATTCCGCGCCGGTAACGACCGCCGTCATCGCTTTTTCCGCTATCGGAACGTCGGTTGCGATGATCAGCTCGCTCGGATTGCAGAACCGTTCTAAATACGCGCGATTTTTCTCGAGCGTTGCCTGCACTTGTGCATCTTTTGCCTTAATGTGCAATTTAACCGGTTTGCTTAACGGCGTGTTCACTTCAGCGCGAATGTTGCGGACTGCACGGATGATATCAACAAGAAGACGCATTTCTTCCGCCGCTTCTTTGTTTGACAGTTCAGGGCGCACTTCCGGCCATTTCGCTACCGTAATCGACTCCCCTTCATGCGGAAGGTGCTGCCAAATTTCCTCGGTAATAAACGGCATGAACGGGTGAAGCAGGCGCATCGTATGATCCAAGACATAGGCCAATACGGAGCGCGTCGTCTTTTTCGCTTCTTCATCGTCGCCATAAAGCGGCAGTTTCGCCATTTCAATATACCAGTCGCACAAGTCGTCCCAAATGAAGTTGTACAAAACGCGGCCGACTTCGCCGAACTCGTATTTTTCGGCAAGCTTTGTCACCGTTTCGATCGTTTCGTTTAAACGCGTTAAAATCCAATGATCGGCAACGGTTTTTTCCCCGCTTAAATCGAGCTGGTCGTATGTCATTCCGCCCATGTTCATCAGCGCAAAGCGGGACGCGTTCCAAATTTTATTCGCAAAATTCCATGTTGCTTCCACTTTCTCGGTGCTAAAACGCAAATCTTGCCCAGGCGAGCTTCCTGTCGCCAGGAAGAAGCGGAGCGAATCAGCGCCGTACTGGTCGATGACATCCATCGGGTCGACGCCGTTGCCGAGCGATTTGCTCATTTTTCTTCCTTGCGCGTCGCGGACAAGGCCGTGGATTAATACGTCTTTAAACGGTCTCTTTCCGGTAAATTCAAGGCCTTGGAAAATCATGCGCGATACCCAGAAGAAAATGATGTCATATCCAGTGACAAGCACATCGGTTGGATAATAGCGTTGATAATCCGGCGCTTCCGTATCCGGCCAGCCCATTGTCGAAAACGGCCAAAGCGCCGAGCTGAACCACGTGTCTAATACATCCGGGTCTTGCTCCCAGTTTTCGATATCAGCCGGCGGTTCATGATCGACATAAATTTCGCCTGTTTCTTTATGATACCAAGCCGGAATGCGATGGCCCCACCATAATTGGCGAGAAATGCACCAGTCGCGAATATTTTCGAGCCAATGCAAATACGTTTTTTCAAACCGCTCCGGAACGAAATGGACTTTTCCTTCCGTTTTTTGCATCTCAATCGCTGCTTCGGCAAGCGGCTTCATTTTCACAAACCATTGCGTTGAAAGATACGGTTCCACCACCGCGCCGCTCCGCTCGCTATGGCCGACGGAATGCACATGCTCTTCGATTTTAAAGAGCACGCCTTGTTCTTGCAAATCTTTGACAATTTGCTTGCGGCACTCAAACCGGTCCAATCCTTGGTATTGCAGGGCGTTTTCATTCATCGTGCCGTCTTCGTTCATGACAAGAATGCGCGGCAAATTGTGGCGGTTGCCGATTTCAAAGTCGTTCGGGTCATGCGCCGGCGTAATTTTCACCGCGCCTGAGCCGAATTCCATATCGACATACTCATCGGCGATAATTGGAATTTCGCGGCCGACAATCGGCAAAATCACCGTTTTGCCGATGAGATGCTTATAGCGCTCATCGTCTGGATGAACGGCTACCGCAGTGTCGCCGAGCATCGTTTCCGGGCGGGTCGTCGCGATTTCAATATAGCCCGAGCCGTCGGCAAGCGGATAGCGCATATGATAAAGCGCGCCTTTCACTTCTTTATAAACGACTTCAATATCGGACAGTGCCGTTTTCGTGACCGGATCCCAGTTAATAATGTATTCGCCGCGATAAATAAGCCCTTTTCGGTAAAGCGAAACAAACACTTCGCGCACTGCTTTGGACAATCCTTCGTCCAGCGTAAAGCGCTCGCGCGTATAATCAAGGCCAAGCCCTAATTTCGCCCATTGCTGGCGGATGTGGTTTGCATATTCTTCTTTCCATTTCCACGTTTCTTCAAGAAATTTCTCCCGGCCTAAATCATAGCGGGACAGCCCTTGCTTGCGCAGCTTTTCTTCCACTTTCGCCTGTGTGGCAATGCCGGCGTGGTCCATTCCCGGAAGCCACAGCACGTCATAGCCTTGCATCCGTTTCATGCGCGTAATAATATCTTGCAGCGTCGTATCCCACGCATGCCCTAAATGCAGCTTCCCTGTTACGTTTGGCGGCGGGATCACGATCGTAAACGGCTTTTTATCCGGATCGCCCGTCGCTTCAAAAAACTTTCCGTCAAGCCACCATTGATAGCGGTTCGCTTCTACCGCTTTATGGTCATACTTCGTTGACATCGTTATCTCATTTTGTTCCATTGGTTTTCCCTCCTTCTTGCTAAATAAAAAACTCCCTTCATCCAAAAAAGGACGAAAGGAGACTCTTCCGCGGTACCACCTTTTTTCTTAAGCAAAGCAAACTTGCTTAAGCGCTTCATTGCGATAACGGCATATCGCCGGCTTCCTCTACAAGGCATCCGCCGTTCGAAGAAGCAGCTCGAGGGCGACCTTCCAACGATAACCGTCCTAGGAAATCTCGCAGCTAATGATTTCCCTCTCTGAAGGCGTTATTCGTTGTACTCTTCCCTGTCTTCGCCTTTTATCTATTTTTTTCTGTTATTATACTACCGAAAAACTCATTTCATCGTCAATCATCTTTGCCAAGTTTTTATTTCTTTATTCCGTTTCTTGCATGTTGGTGACAAAAATCATCCCTCGTCATATTTTATAGTAACATCCAAAAAAGGGGAATTGTGCAATGAAGCGATTTAACCATTATTCATGGCCGCCATGGCTCCGGCAAATCCGCGCCATTTGCGGGCAAGTGATCATTCCGATAACAATTTTCCAAGCAGTCCGCACCATTTTTTTTCCGACGACATTTGACGTTATTTTATTAGCTATTTTCATTCTTATTGCGGTGGCGTTTCATCTGGAGTGGTTTTAGCGTTTTCCTCCGCTTTCCGCTGGGCGAGGCGCATGACAGCATATTCCATATTTTTCATCGTCAAGTAACGGCGCTGCAATTCGGAAACATATTCCCGCTCGCTTTTTTCATGTTGCCGTTTTGCCGCGTATTCATAAATGCAGCGGTACAAAAAATGCGGTTGGGCGAGGTGGCTGAAAAAAAAAGATTGTTCCTCTTCCGACAAAGATAACGTTTTTTCGTATGCTTCGATCCCTTCCACCCATTCATCGCCGATCGGCGGAAATGTGCGCATATGATGGCGAAGCGCCATGATAACATCAAATAGCGGAGAATTCCAGCCGGCGCGTTCCCAGCTGAAAAAATAACGGCGGCTGTCTTCCGGAACGATATAATGTGAAAGCCGCGCTTTCCCGTGAATCCAGGCGATTCTCCATTTTTTTGTCTTTTTGATGGTTTCATGCCATTTCTCCATTTCCGTTTCCGCAAAGGAGTACGCCTGCATTGTTTCATGAAAATAGGTGCAGCATTGCAGTTGAAACGGGGACATATACCACGCATTTTCACACTTTTCCACATATGATTGCAAAAAGGAGCGCTGCCTTTCCCACTCTCTTTTTTTATTTTCATAGTAATTGTTGATCTCTTCCTCACTAACATCTAATTGTCTTAACGACTTTTGGTGCAAATGGGCGAGATCGCGAAAAAAAGAGAGGACATGTTCGCGTGTGTCTTTTCGCTCAGCGGGAAACACCCATGGCATTAAATAATAATGCCGTCCATGGGCTGCAAATGGAAGTCCTTGTTTTGTCAAATAAAGCGGAACCGATTGTTGCCCGCAAAAAATGTATGATTGCCAAACGGCCTCCATTTCTCGGACGTTCGCGATTTCTTTTAAAGCAAATGTGCCGGCATTGGTATATACTTTTTTTACTTTTCCATGCTGCTCCATGCGGAACGGTTTGAGCCCGTACTGCCGCAAAACAGGCGCGTACATTTCCATGTGTTCCTTGTTCAAGACAACACCCCCTTCATAAAAAGAAGTGAGGAATCATGCTTTCCCTCACTACGAAGAGCGGTTTCCCACCAGCGCCGGTATATATAGCAATTGCCCTTCATGGATTTCTTCCACGTTTTCCAATTGGTTGACGCGCAAAAGCTGCTGGATGGTGACATCGTACCGCTCGGCGATCTTGTCCAATGAATCTCCCTGCTGAACGATGCAGATTTTTACTTTTGTAAATTCCTCTTCTTGATTTTTCGCAAATAATTTTGTTAAGTATAATGTGTTTTCGCTCTTTACTTTTTGCTTTTCGTTTTCATCGATTTCTTCCGTTTCATCGGCGGCGTTTTCTTTCATGGACCCAATCGAAACTTTTGCCTCTTGTTGCGGGACAACGTTTTCTTCTTCTCCTGACGCTTCATTTTCTTCTATATTTTCTTCTTCATTCTCTTCCACATTTTCTTCGAGTTGTGCGGCTGTTTCTTCTTTTTCTTCTTCCGGTTTTTCCGGCTGTACGGCTGTTTTTTCTTTTTGTTTCTGTTTTTCCAGCCGCGCGACTGTTTCTTCCGGCTGTTCATGGTTATGGATCGGCACGGCTTTTTCTTCTTCCCGCTTTGTTTCTTCCCGGTGCACCGCCGCTTCTTCCTGTTCTTCGTCTTGCTCCGCCAACACATGGCCAGAAACGGAATATGCCTTTTCTTCCGATTGCTGTTCTCTCTGTTCCTCTTCGTACACTTCTTTGCGGGCGACAACTTCAAACGGTTCAAACAACAGTTCTTCTTCCTTTGCTGGCAACTGTTCATCCAGCGGCACTTCACTAATGCCACTGATAGAAATATCTGCTGTCACCAATAACCTTCCATTTTCATCCAAATCATAATCAAATGATTCAACCGTCACATACACATCTTCTAAATGTGGAATGCGGTTTTTCGGAATCGTAATATCGACCGGAAAACGATGCGATAATTCGCTAATGCCGTCTTCGCGCGTGGACACGTGCTGAACAAAGCGATGGCTCGCAAAGTCGAAAGGGGCCTCGCCGCTTTCTCCTTCCGCCATCCGGTACTCTCCGTTCAATTCTAACGCCCCGCGAATCGTGACATATTGTTCATATTCATCAACCGAAACGACCGGATCGAGAGAAATCGAAAGAAATTCGGCGACTTCCTGTCCTTTTTTAAACCAAACCGCTTCCTCAAGGGAAAAACGCAAATGCGATTGCTCCAACCGTAACTCCTCCTTCCGTCCCTTTCCGCCAAATTTTCTATGACATTATCCATTGTATGAGCGACGAACGGGCAATATGAATAAAAAAATCGGGCTGTCCATGGCGATGGACAACCCATTCTCTTTTACTTCCCTTCGCGTATTTTCGCAAACGCGCGCTCTGCCGCGGCGATTGTTTTTTCAATATCTTCATCCGTATGTTCTGTTGATAAAAACAATCCTTCAAATTGCGACGGAGGAAGGAAAATTCCTTGTTCCGCCATTTCGCGGTAATATGTCGCGAACATTTCCAAATCGGACGTTTTCGCTTTTTCGTAGTTGACAACATGTTCGTTTGTAAAGAAGAAGCCGATCATCGAGCCAGCGCGGTTAATCGTATGCGGAATTTCGTATTTTTCCGCCGCTTTGCGCAACCCTTCTTCCAATCGGTCCGCTTTTTTGCGGAATTGCTCATATGTTTCCGGAGTCAGCTGAATAAGCGTTTCATATCCGGCCGTCATGGCAAGCGGGTTTCCCGACAGCGTTCCCGCTTGATAAATCGGGCCGCTCGGCGCGACTTTTTCCATAATTTCCGCTTTTCCGCCGTACGCTCCGACCGGAAGCCCGCCGCCGATGACTTTTCCAAGGCACGTTAAATCCGGTTCAATGCCGAAATACCCTTGCGCGCAATGGTAGTCAACGCGGAAGCCCGTCATCACTTCGTCGAAAATAAGGAGCGCGCCGTACTGTTTCGTGATGTCTCGCAGTCCTTGCAAAAAGCCCGGAACTGGCGGAACGACACCCATGTTGCCGGCAACCGGCTCGACAATGACTGCAGCGATATCTTCGCCGAACTGTTCAAACGCATATTTGACGCTTTCTAAATCGTTGTAAGGAACCGTGATCGTATGATGCGCCAGCGCTTCCGGAACACCGGGGCTGTCCGGCAATCCAAGTGTCGCCACTCCGGAACCGGCTTTGATGAGCAGCGAGTCGCCATGGCCGTGATAGCATCCTTCAAACTTCAAAATTTTATTGCGGCCTGTATAGCCGCGTGCCAACCGGAGCGCGCTCATCGTCGCTTCTGTTCCAGAATTCACCATACGGACAATTTCAATGGATGGCACCCGTTCAATTACCAATTTCGCCAGCTCGTTTTCGATCAATGTCGGTGCGCCAAAGCTTGTGCCGTTTTCCGTCACTTTTTTCAGCGCCTCAACAACGCGCGGATTCGCATGGCCTAAAATAAGCGGCCCCCACGACAGCACATAATCGATATATTCGTTGCCGTCGATATCATAAATTTTTGACCCTTTGCCGCGCGCCATAAAGATCGGCGTCATATGGACGGATTTAAACGCGCGCACCGGGCTGTTGACACCGCCCGGCAGCAGGCGGACCGCCTCTTCATATGCAGCTTTGGAACGTTCATAGCTTCGCATATGCCGCTCTCCTTTCTATTCATTTAACCAGCGCGCCACATCTTTCGCAAAATAAGTGATGATTAAATCAGCGCCGGCCCGTTTCATGCTTATCAGCATCTCCATGACAATGTCTTTTTCGTTAATCCAGCCGTTTTGCGCCGCCGCTTTGACCATCGAATATTCCCCGCTCA
Organism: Parageobacillus thermoglucosidasius; assembly: GCF_001295365.1. Classification (GTDB taxonomy): domain Bacteria; phylum Bacillota; class Bacilli; order Bacillales; family Anoxybacillaceae; genus Parageobacillus; species Parageobacillus thermoglucosidasius. Next base: position 3,577,026 of record NZ_CP012712.1, read on the forward strand.
CGTTATATGTAACGACAGGAAGGTGGAAATGGTTTTTAATGTCGCGGATAATATCTAAATAGGAAAGCGCCGGTTTCACCATTAAAAAGTCAGCGCCTTCGCGCACATCCGATTCCGCTTCCCGGAACGCTTCGCGGCGGTTTGCCGGATCCATTTGGTAGGTTTTCCGGTCGCCAAATTGCGGCGCGCTATCCGCAGCGTCACGGAACGGACCGTAAAATGCGGACGCATATTTTATCGCGTACGACATAATCGGCACGTTCGTAAAGCCGGCTTCATCGAGCCCGCGGCGGATCGCCGCAACAAAGCCGTCCATCATATTGGAAGGGGCGATGATATCCGCTCCCGCTTGCGCTTGGCTGACAGCGGTTTTCGCCAGCAATTCCAGCGATGGATCGTTTAATACTTGTTCATTTTCGACAACGCCGCAATGTCCATGGCTCGTGTATTCACACAAACAGGTATCAGCGATGACGACGATATCCGGATAATTTTCTTTTATTTGGCGGATCGCCCGCTGGACGATGCCATGTTCGCAATATGCCTGTGAGCCGACTTCATCTTTTTCCGCCGGCACGCCAAAAACGATCACCGATTTAATGCCGAGCCCGACGACTTCGTCCATTTCTTCATTTAAACGGTCAAGCGAAAATTGGTATATTCCGGGCATTGACGGTACTTCTCTTTTTACCCCGTTTCCTTCGGCGACAAAAATCGGATAAATAAGATCGTCGACATGAAGATGTGTTTCTCTCACCATCGCCCGCAAATTCGCGGTCTGCCGCAAACGGCGATGGCGGTCAAATCGTAATGTTTCCATTTATTTTCCCTCCATCACATCTTGCGAAATATGCCTCCATCTCTTTTATCATAGCATCAATCGTATACTCGCTTGGACAAATATGCACGGAAAGCCCCGCTTTTTCCGCCGTCTCCTTCGTAATCGGGCCGATGCAGGCAACCGCACAGCCGGCAAGCAATGAAGCGATATCTTCTCTTTCCATCATCCGCAGAAAGCTTTGTACAGTTGAAGAGCTTGTAAACGTAATGACATCGAGTTTTTTTTCCCGGAGCAGGCATAGCAATCGTTCTTTTCCCGCTTCGTTCATCGACGTTTTATACACAATAAGGTCCGTTACGTCTGCCCCCATGTCGATTAGCGCATCCCGCAATACCGTCCTTGCCAAATTCCCTTTGACTAAAAGAACGCGATCGCGCGGCTTCACAAGCGGTTTTAGCGCCTCGATGACACCTTCGGCCACAAATTCGTCAGGGACGACGGCAGGGGAAACGCCATATGCTTTTAACGCCGCCGCCGTTTTTTTGCCGACGACCACCACTTTTGGAAGCAGCGTTTTCTGTTTGACAAACGGGAAGAAAAACCGCACGCCGTTCGCGCTTGTGAAAACGAGCCAATCATAATCGGAAAGCTGGCGTGCACACCGCTCGATTTCTTCATGATGGGAAGAAGGAGAAATCGCAATAAGCGGAATTTCTACCGGAATCGCCCCGGCTTCACGCAGCTTTTCGGAAAACGCTTTTGCCTGTTCTTTTTCCCTTGTCACAAGCACCGTTTTTCCCGACAACGGACCGCTTGCCATTACCGATTCATCTCCTCTTTGGCGCGATCGATTAACGCTTTCGCCCCGCGCTTTATTAACAAGTCTGCAGCAGTTGTGCCGACATTTTCCGGATCTGACCCGCTAACCGTTTCTTTATACAGCTCTTTTCCATCAGGCGAGGCGACAAGCGCGGTTAATACGATGTCATTTTGATTATTGACATGCGCATAGCCGGCAATCGGCACTTGACAGCCGCCTTCCAGTTGCCGTAAAAATGCGCGTTCCGCATAAACGGCCCGTTCGGTATCGATGTCGTTTAATTTTTGCAGCCATTCCCGCAATTCTTCGTCGCTTTCGCGGCATTCCACCGCAAGCGCCCCTTGCCCAACGGCAGGAAGGCATACATCTGTCGCCAAATATTCCGTGATGACATCGCTTGCCCAGCCCATGCGCACCAATCCAGCCGCCGCAAGAACAATGGCGTCATAATCTTCGGTTTGCAGCTTCGCTAGCCTCGTATCGATGTTGCCGCGAATCCATTTGATCGTTAAATCCGGCCGCTTTGCCAATAGTTGCGCGGAGCGGCGCAAACTGCTTGTCCCGACGACCGCTCCGCTCGGAAGATCCGCAAACGTTTCTTTGTTTTTGCTTATCAGGACATCACGATGGTCCTCACGCGGCGGCACGCAACCGATGATCAGGCCGTCAGGCAAAACGGCAGGCATGTCTTTCATGCTATGGACGGCCATATCAATCTCGTTATTCAGCATCGCATGCTCAATCTCTTTGACGAACAATCCTTTGCCGCCGACTTTTGACAAGGTCACATCAAGAATTTTATCGCCTTTCGTAACAATTTCTTTCACTTCAAACTCAAACGGCGCCCCCAGTTGCCGGAGCTGTTCAATCACCCAGTTCGTCTGGGTGAGCGCAAGCTTGCTGCGCCGCGAGCCAACGATTATTTTTCTCATCTTCCATCCTCCACTGCGACTACGAATACCAAAAATGAAATGTCGATAAACTGCCGAATAAGAGAAAGTTTACTAATAAAAATAAAAACGAGCCGATGTTCCAAAGAGCAATCGATTTGCCTTGCACTTGCCGGACGACGCGCTTATAAAAATAGGCGCTGTACACCGCAAGCACAAAGAACGAGCCAAGTACTTTTACGTCATACCAGTGAAAATGATCCAATTTGATGTATGCCCAAATCACTCCAAGAATTAATCCTAATAACAACATAGGCAATCCGATTAAATTTAAAACGTACGACATAAAATCTAATTTCGTCAAATCAGCCATCCGCCATAACCGTTCTCCCCATTTTTTCCGTTTCAACGTGCTGTATTGCAGCATATACAACACGGAAAAAATAAATGAAAGCGAAAACGCCGCATAAGCTAGCAGCGCCATTGTGATATGGATCATCAACAATTCGGAAATGAGTTTTTCGGCGACAGCCGGCGACTGATGATGGCTCGGCGCAAACGTATGAATCGCCAAAATTAAAAACGCCAGCACGTTCGTAAAAAAGACGATAAAGTCAACGCGCATCAACCGATTAATGGCAAGCGACAACGTAATGAGCAACCATGCGTAAAAATAAAGACCTTCCGACATCGTTAAAATTGGGAAGCGCCCTGTCTGCATAATCCGAAACAAGAAAAAAAACGTTTGCAACATCCAAACAATAGAAAGTAACCAGAAAGCGACTTGGTTCGCCTTCCGGTTACGCTGGAGAAAATCAATAAAATATAGAAGTATCGATAACACGTACAAAAGAATAGACAACTCGTATAACCGGGTCATGGTCATCTCTAACATATGCCCAAATCCTCTCTTATGACTGTAGAGACGGCATAGCGGCGCGTTGACCATCTGTTTTCGCTTGTGTTTGTGCTTTTACGGCATTTTTTTGCGCTTTTACGGCATCTTCGATATTGAAAATTTTCATAAACAATTGCAGCGCTTCTTCGGCATTTGGCTCTGCCGCCAGTTCTTTCGCTCGTAAAATCGGATCGCGCAGCAATTGGTTAATGATGCTTTTCGTATGTTTATTCAGCACCTTCCGGTCATGTTCAGACAAATGCGGCAGCTTCCGTTCAATGCTTTGCATCGTCTCCGCTTGGATCGCCAGCGCTTTTTCGCGAAGCGCAGCGATAACAGGCACAACGCCGAGCGTATGAAGCCATTGCTGGAAGGCGACAAGCTCTGTTTCGATCATGCGCTCGATTTGCGCCGCTGCTTTTTTGCGCTCTTCTAAATTCGCTTGCACGATTCCTTCCAAATCGTCAATATCATATAAAAAAACGCTTTCCAAATCAGCAAGCGCCGGATCCAAGTCGCGCGGGACAGCGATATCCACCATAAACAGCGGGCGTCCTTTCCGCATTTTATCTATATAAACCATCATTTCTTTTGTAAGAATATAATCTTTTGCCCCAGTCGAGCTAATGACAATATCCGCTTCTAAAAGCGCACACGACAATTCGCAAAGCGATCTTGCCGTTCCGGAAAACTTTTTCGCCAGCTTTTCTGCTTTTTCGAGCGTCCGGTTGACGACCGTTACTGTTTTAACGCCACTGCCATATAAATTTTGCGCGGCTAATTCTCCCATTTTCCCAGCGCCGATAATTAAAACATGTTTTGAAGATAAATCGCCAAAAATCTTTTTCGCAAGTTCAACCGCCGCGTAACTTACCGATACCGCGTTTGCACCGATTTCTGTTTCGGAATGGGCGCGTTTTGCGAATGTGACTGCCTGCTTGAACAGCTGGTTAAAGATCGTGCCAATCGTTCCCTCTTTTTGGGCAAGAAGATAGCTTGATTTGACTTGTCCTAAAATTTGCGTTTCTCCCAAAATCATGGAATCCAGACCAGAAGCAACGCGGAATAAATGTTCCACCGCCGCTTCGTTTTCAAGTATGTTTAAATATGGCGCAAATGCATCAGCTTCCATGTGGAACCAATCCGCTAAAAACGATTTTATATAATAGCGACCGGTATGCAGCTGATCAACGACCGCGTAAACTTCGGTACGATTGCACGTAGAAACAATCACATTTTCCAAAATGCTTTTTTGCTGCTGCAATTGTTTCATCGCATCGACCAATTCCGACTCACTAAATGCAAGTTTTTCGCGGATTTCAACAGGGGCCGTTTTATAGTTAACGCCAACAACAATAATATGCACTTCCTTTATACCCCCTTATAAACGAGTACCATCAACGTCTTTTTTTATTATAGCACATGTTTCTTTTCACATTGTGAAAAAAGTGTGAACACGCTAGAAAGCATATGATAAACTTTATACAGTATTATTGTATCATAAAAAAAGTTTGTCGAAAAATTGGAGGAACCGATGAAGAAACAGACGACATTTTCTGGCATTGTTCTTGTTGGACTTGGCGTTTATTTTTTGGCAAACCAGCTTCATCTCCCGTTGCTGCGTCTCTTTCAAGATTGGCCGGCGCTACTTGTCATTTTTGGCATCGCATTCATCGCACAGGCATACTCGGCCCGCGAATACCAGTACATTTTCCCTGGGATCGTGCTGTTCGGATTTGGCCTTCATTTTTTCCTTGCAAGCTGGTTCCAACGCTGGCCAAACCATGTTGGTATGTTTTTTCTCATCATTGCCATCGCGTTTTTCTTTAGCTCCCGGAAAACAAAAACCGGGCTTGGCCAAAGCATATTTTTCTTCGCATTCGCTTTTATCCTGATGTTTTCTGAGCGGTTTTCACATTTGTTTCACATCGTAGAAACGGGCATTTCATCTGTTTGGAAATTTTGGCCGTTTGGGCTAATTATCGTTGGCGTATACATATTATGGCGAAAACGAAAATAATCATGCGAAAAAACACCAGCCGCCGTTCCGCTGGTGTTTTTTCACTTAAAAGAAGCGTTCCAGTGCCGCCCACGCTTCTTCTTTTCCTTGCCCTGTCTCCGCCGAAAACACGATCAATTCGTCGCCATCGGCGATGTTCAGCGTTTCGCGCACCACTTTTTGATGTTTTTGCCATTTTCCTTTTGGAACTTTGTCGGCTTTTGTGGCAACAATGATTGCTGGAATTTCGTAATGCTTCAAAAACTCATACATCATCACGTCATCTTTCGTTGGCGGATGGCGCAAGTCGACGATCAGGACGACCGCCCTTAGCTGTTCCCTTGTCGTAAAATACGTTTCCATCATTTTTCCCCATGCTTCCCGCTCTTTCTTTGAAACCTTCGCAAATCCATATCCCGGCACATCGACAAAGTACAGCGATTCATTAATCAAGTAAAAGTTTAATGTTTGCGTTTTCCCCGGCTTAGACGAGGTGCGCGCTAAATTTTTCCGGTTAATCATTTTATTAATAAAGGAAGATTTGCCGACATTGGAACGGCCGGCTAACGCGAATTCCGGCAGCAAGCCGTCTGGATATTGCTCCGGCTTCACCGCGCTGATGACGAGTTCTGCTTTTGTCACGTTCATTGTTGATCCCCTGCCAATGCATGTTGTAATACTTCATCTAAATGGGAAACAAGCACAAATTGCAAATCCTTTTTCACCACATCTGGAATATCGTCTAAGTCTTTTTCATTATCCTTCGGCAAAATCACTTTTTTCAAGCCGGCACGATGGGCGCTTAACGTTTTTTCTTTTAATCCTCCTATTGGAAGCACGCGACCGCGCAATGTTATTTCCCCTGTCATGCCAACAAAACGGCTTACCGGGCGGCCTGTCAGTGCGGAAATAAGCGCTGTCGCAATCGTGATCCCGGCCGATGGCCCGTCTTTCGGAACCGCGCCTTCCGGTACGTGAATATGAATATCGTATTTTTCATGAAATTCCGGGTCCACCCCGAGCTGTTCAGCGCGAGCACGCACGTAGCTAAACGCCGCTTGCGCCGATTCTTTCATGACATCGCCTAATTTTCCTGTCAATACAAGCTTTCCTTTTCCTGGAGCGAGCGATACTTCAATGGACAGCGTGTCGCCGCCAAAAGCCGTGTAGGCAAGCCCTGTCGCCACACCGACTTGATCTTCCAATTCCGCTTGGCCGTAGCGATATTTTTTCTTTCCTAAAAATTCCTCCATATTTTTCTCGGTAATGATGACGCGTTTTTTCTCCCCGGAAACGATGAACCGCGCCGCTTTCCGGCAAATCGCGGCAAGCTGCCGCTCCAATTCGCGCACACCTGCTTCCCTTGTATAATAGCGAATAATGCTCATCATCGCGTCATCACGTATTTGCAGCGCTGATTTTTGCAAGCCATGTTCTTTTATTTGCTTTGGCAGCAAATGCCGTTTAGCGATTTGCAGTTTTTCAACTTCGGTATAGCCAGGGATTGTAATAATTTCCATACGATCCAAAAGCGGTTGCGGGATTGTCGCTAAATTATTTGCCGTCGCAATAAACATCACTTTCGATAAATCGTACGGTTCTTCAATATAATGGTCGCTAAACGCATGGTTTTGTTCCGGATCCAGCACTTCCAGAAGCGCTGCAGACGGATCGCCGCGAAAATCGCTCGACATTTTATCAATTTCATCCAATAAAAACACCGGATTAATCGTTCCCGCCTTTTTCATCCCTTGAATGATGCGCCCTGGCATTGCGCCGACATATGTGCGGCGGTGGCCGCGAATTTCTGATTCATCGCGGACGCCTCCCAGCGAAATGCGGACAAAGCGGCGGTTCAGAGATTTGGCAATCGAGCGGGCAAGCGATGTTTTCCCGACTCCTGGCGGTCCTGCCAAGCAAAGAATCGGTCCTTTTAACGATTTTGTCAATTGTTGCACAGATAAAAATTCAAGCACCCGTTCTTTAACTTTTTCAAGGCCGTAATGATCTTCATTTAATATTGCTTCCGCCCGTTTAATATCATGGATATCTTCTGTTTGCGTTGACCAAGGAAGCGCAATGAGCCAGTCTAAATAGTTGCGAATCACTGCGCTTTCTGCTGACGTCGCCGGAATTTTTTCATAACGGTCAAGCTCTTTGAGCGCTGTTTCTTTCACATGGCTCGGCATGCCGGCTGCTTCGATTTTTTCTTTTAATGTTTCGACTTCTCCCGCTTTTCCTTCTTTTTCGCCGAGTTCTTTTTGAATCGCCTTCATTTGTTCCCGCAAATAATATTCTTTTTGTGTGCGCTCCATCGATTGCTTGACGCGCATGCTAATCTTTTTCTCCAGCTGCAGCACTTCTTTTTCATTGTGAAGAATTTGAATAATCTTGTGAACGCGTTCTTTCACATCGATCGTTTCAAGAATGCGCTGTTTTTCTTCGAGCTTCAGCGGCAAATGGGAAGCGATAATATCCGCCATCCGCCCCGGCTCGTCAATATCTGCAATGGAAGCATAAATATCGGCAGATAATCTTTTCGATAAGTTTATGTATTGTTCAAAATATTCCAGCATCGTCCGTTTCAACGCTTCGTCTTCTAAATCTTTCGTTGTGCGATCCACAAACTTTTCTGCTTTTACCATAAAGTAAGGTTCTTCACTTACTATCTCCGTGATGATCGCCCGCGCTATCCCTTCCACTAGCACGCGAAACGTTCCGTTTGGCAGTTTAAGCAATTGTTTAACGCGCGCAAGTGTCCCCATTTTATATAAATCATCCATATCGGGCTCATCAATGGAAACATCTTTTTGCGATATCAACAAAATGATATGATCTTCTACCATCGCTTTTTCAAGCGCCCGCACCGATTTTTCTCGCCCAACATCCAGATGCAACACCATTGTTGGAAAAACAAGCAATCCTCTCAGCGGCAAGAGGGGAACGATAAGCTCTTTCTTTTTCACCGCGAACACCTCCATATCTCGCTTCTATTCGTCTATTGTATAGCACGGCAGCCCCGTTTGTAAAATTCCTTGACGCAAATGAATGCATTGATGGAGCGAAACGGACGGCAACAAATACTTCTTATGAATACATAATACAAAGAAAAAGCGACTTCGACACGTTTTTTGTTTCGTCGAAGTCGTATCGGCCGCCGCACTATACGGATTTCGTATTAGAGCGATCGGCAGCGGCTGGGATGATGCCGCCGCGTTGGATAACATTTTTCCCAAATACAATGGCAAACACTTCATCAAGACGCCGGACCGGAATAATCTCGATCTCTTTCATTTCTCGTAAAATGGCTTGCATATTTTCTAACGGAATGAGCACTTTTTTTGCCCCCGCCTGTTTCGCCGCTTTTATTTTTGGAAAAATTCCCCCTACCGGCTTGACATAACCGTGAATGCTGATTTCCCCTGTCATCGCTACCGAACCATCGACAGGGATTTGATAAATCGCCGAATAAATTCCGGTGGCTATCGCAACTCCCGCGGACGGGCCGTCAATTGGAATGCCTCCAGGAAAATTCACATGAATATCATAACGGTCCGCAGGCACTCCCATCGCGCGCAATACAGTGATGACATTTTCAATAGAGCCCTTTGCCATGCTTTTGCGGCGAATCGATTTTTCTTGAGTTCCGATCCTTTCCTCTTCGACGATGCCAGTAATGTGAACCATCCCTTTTTCTTTCGCCGGCAACGCAGCCACTTCAATTTCCAAAATCGTTCCTGTATTCGGTCCGCATACCGCCAGACCGTTCACCATCCCGACCGACGGCGTTCCTGCAATTTTCTTTTCATACCGCGGTGACAGCTGACTGGAGTGGATAACCCATTCAATATCTTTTTCTAAAATCGTTTCACGGTTTTCAGAAATAGCGATGCCCGCGGCAATTTGCATGATATTCACCGCTTCCCGGCCGTTTCGTGCATAAGCCGCAAGAATGCGAATCCCGCTTTCCGATACTTTTAAACGGATTTTGTCCGCTGCTTTTTTCGCAATGAGCGCAATTTCATCTTGGTCGAGCTCGCGGAAAAACACTTCCAAACACCGCGAGCGGATAGCTGGAGGAATTTCGTTTGGCGTTCTCGTCGTCGCACCGACAAGCCGGAAATCTGCTGGAAGCCCGTTTTGGAAAATATCATGAATGTGGCTTGGAATTTGTGAATTTTCCTTGCTATAATAAGCACTTTCAAAAAATACTTTCCGGTCTTCAAGCACTTTCAGCAATTTATTCATTTGAATCGGATGGAGCTCTCCAATTTCATCAATAAATAAAATCCCACCGTGCGCATTCGTGACCGCCCCTTGTTTTGGCTGCGGGATGCCCGCCTGCCCCATCGCTCCCGCCCCTTGATAAATCGGATCATGCACAGACCCGATTAACGGATCGGCGATTCCTCGTTCGTCAAACCGCGCGGTCGTTGCATCTAATTCAACAAACGCGGCATTCTGCTTGAACGGAGAAAGCGGATTTTTTTTCGCCTCTTCCAAAACAAGACGAGCCGCAGCCGTTTTGCCAACGCCCGGAGGCCCGTAAATAATGACATGCTGCGGGTTTGGGCCGCATAACGCCGCCTTAAGCGCCTTGATTCCATCTTCTTGGCCGACAATATCGTCAAAACTTTTCGGCCTTACTTTTTCCGCAAGCGGCTCCGTTAATGAAATGGACCGCAGTTTCCGCAATTGCTCCATTTCTTTTCGCGATTCCTTATCGATCGATACTTTTTGGATTCGCTGGTTCTTAAGCAGACTCAAAAAATAAAGACCGATAATAATCCCGAAAAACAGTTGTATCAATAGCACAGCATTTGTCCAGTTCATTTCTGAAATCCTCCTGCCTTCCAATAGTTTGTAGTGATAGTATCTCCGTGAAAAGGCAGGAATAAACAAAAAAGAAACCGCCTTAATCATAAGGCGGTTTCCTGCTCGGGCATTATGCGGACGTTTTCCGTCCTTCCACTACTGTTCCGTCATGGCGAATGAGTTTTGGCGGTTCGTTGCCGCGGACCGTCTCAACAGTAATGATACATTTTTGCACATCTTCGCGTGATGGAAGCTCGAACATGACATCGAGCATAATTCCTTCAATGATCGAGCGGAGACCGCGCGCTCCTGTTTTGCGTTCAATTGCTTTTTTCGCAATTTCGCGCAGCGCATCTTCTTCAAATTCAAGCTCGACTCCATCGAGTTCAAGCATTTTTTGATATTGTTTCACAATCGCGTTTTTCGGTTTCGTTAATATATCCACCAGCGCTTGTTCATCGAGCGGCTCTAGTGTTGTTATAACCGGGAGGCGGCCAATAAATTCCGGAATGAGCCCGAACTTTAATAAATCTTCCGGAAGCACTTTGGACAATAAGTTTTTCTCGTCTACTTCCGACTGCTGGACATCGGCGCCGAAACCGATCACTTTTTTCCCTAAACGGCGTTTAATAATCGGTTCAATTCCATCAAACGCGCCGCCGCAAATAAACAAAATGTTCGTCGTGTCAATTTGGATAAACTCTTGGTGCGGATGTTTGCGGCCGCCTTGAGGCGGGACACTCGCAATCGTTCCTTCTAAAATTTTTAATAACGCCTGCTGCACACCTTCGCCGGATACATCGCGCGTGATCGACGGGTTTTCCGATTTGCGGGCGATTTTATCGATTTCATCGATATAAATAATTCCTTTTTCCGCCCGTTCTACATCATAATCTGCCGCCTGAATAAGCTTGAGCAAAATATTTTCCACATCTTCCCCGACATATCCTGCTTCCGTTAGCGACGTCGCGTCAGCGATCGCAAACGGCACATTTAAAATGCGCGCCAATGTTTGCGCAAGCAGCGTTTTTCCGCTTCCTGTCGGCCCAATCATTAAAATGTTGCTTTTCGATAATTCGACATCATCGATTTTACTGCCGGAATTAATCCGTTTATAATGATTATAAACCGCGACTGCTAATGATTTTTTCGCTTCATCTTGGCCGATGACGTATTCATCTAAAATTTCGCGAATTTCTTTTGGCTTCGGAATATCTTTAAATTCAAATTCTTCTTCATTTCCCAATTCTTCTTCCACAATCTCCGTGCATAGCTCGATGCATTCATCACATATATATACGCCGGGACCCGCAACGAGCTTGCGGACTTGATCTTGCGTCTTTCCGCAAAATGAACACTTTAACTGTCCTTTTTCATCATTAAATTTAAACATTATCTTCACCCCTTGCCATATCGCACAACTTATATGTATTTTATTCACTCCCACAAAACCTTGCCGACAAAACTTATGTATTGGTCATTTTATCATAAATGCTCTCCAAAAGACCAATAAAAAATATAACGCGTTAGAAAAATTAGAAAATTTTTCATCACATTTCCCTTTTTGTATGAAAGAACAAGGCACGAACACTCGCGCCTTGTTCTTTATATATTATGCCGCAACTTTGCTGTGCTCTACAAGGAAATCGATCGTTTTCCGCCATTTCAAATCTTCTTTGACGCCTTCAAGATTTCCTAATAGCTCTTTTAATTTTTCTACTTCCAAATTGTACGCTTTCGCCATTTTTTCCAGTTCTTCATTCACTTCTTCTTCCGTTACTTCAATATGTTCCGCCTTTGCTATCGCTTCTAATGTTAGCGCAACACGAACGCGTTTTTCCGCATCCTCTTTCATTTGTTCACGCAATGCCGCTTCATCTTGGCCAGAGAATTGATAATAAAGGTCAAGGTTTAGCCCTTGCATTTGCAAACGCTGGTCAAATTCGCGCAACATCCGGTCTGTTTCATTTTTCACCATTACTTCTGGAATATCAATTTCCGCGTTTTCTGCAGCTTTTTCAACAACCGCGTCGCGAAGCGCCGTTTCCGCTTCATTCTTTTTCGTTTCTTCCAGTCTTGCGCGGATTTTTTCTTTTAATTGCTCCAATGTTTCTACTTCATCGTCGACATCTTTTGCGAATTCATCGTCCAATGCTGGAAGCTGTTTCGCTTTTACTTCATGCACTTTGACTTTAAATGTTGCAGGTTTGCCAGCTAATTCTTTTGCATGGTATTCTTCAGGGAATGTCACTTCAATTTCTTTTTCTTCTCCTGCTTTCATGCCGACCAATTGATCTTCAAACCCTGGAATGAAAACGCCGGAGCCGATTTCAAGCGAGTAATTTTCCGCTTTTCCGCCTTCAAACGGCTCACCGTCCACAAAACCTTCGAAATCGATTACCGCCGTATCGCCTTTTTCGATTTTTCCGTCTTCCTTAACAACAAGCTCCGCAAAGTCTTCTTGCAGACGTTTCAATTCGTTTTCCACATCTTCATCAGTAACGGTAGCATCCATTTTTTCTACTTCTAATCCTTTATATTGCCCAAGTTTCACTTCTGGTTTTACTGTCACTCTTGCTGTAAAAATAAGGTTTTTCCCTTTTTCCATTTGCTCAATGTCGATTTTCGGAACATCGACAGGTTCAATTCCCGCCTCTTCCACTGCCTTTGCATACGCTTCTGGCAATAAAATATCGAGTGCATCTTGGTATAGCGCTTCAACGCCAAAGCGTTTTTCAAAAATAACGCGCGGTACTTTCCCTTTGCGGAATCCAGGAACAGTAATATTTTTCACTACTTTTTTAAATGCCGCATCCAGTCCTTCATCTACTTTTTTCGCGTCCACTTCGACAGTGAGCACGCCTTCATGTCCTTCAAGCTTTTCCCATTTTACTGACATAATATTCCCTCCAACTAAAAAATCATTAAGATAATGAATCTTTCACTGTTTTTTCATTATCTTTTTATTATTTCCATATATGTAGTGAAAACGGAAAAATATATACACAATACAACCATTATATTATAACATAGAATGATGATGTTTCAATACGAACAGAATGATTAAAAATAGGAAATTTCCTCTGCTTCGCAAAGTTTTTGGCAAAGAAAATCGATGTCTTGGGCCTGAACGTGGTACATACGGGCAATTTTCTCCGCAGTTGCCGGCATTCCTTGAAACTGGCAGGCAGCGAGATGAAGCGCCGCCATCCACTCGTCAAGCAAAGCAGGGGCTGGTGAAAACGGATAAAGCATGTACGTATAACGGAGCCAAATATCGACAGCCACTTCATATAAGCTTGGATTTTTGCTTGCTAACTTATTTTCCAATTGTTGCAACACATTTAAAGCAAACGTTGTTTGGGAACGTTCATTCAGCTTTGCTGGTATGACATCCATCGTTTGCCCAAACTTTTCGACGGTAACAACATCGGAAACATTTTTTAACGTCAGCAAGCGCAACACCATCGTTTTGGTGATCGGATTATTTGCTTTGTCCAGCAAATATTGTTTTAAGATAAAGAGGATAGGAGTAATATCTTCGTTTTCTAACTGCTTAATCACTCTCATATGCTCAGTGATATCGCTTGACGAAAGCAGCTGCTGCACGCCATCTTGTTCAGCAGATGGCAGGCGGCGCTCAGCCATCTGGCGGCTGAAATGAAGCAAGCGCAACAAATGCTCTCTGACCGCAGCCGGAAGAGAACGGCGGTGCAGCGCCTGGCGTATTACGGTTTCCGCCTGCTCATATCGCCGCAGCTGCATTAAAATCGATAAATACATTTGCAAAATCTCTGCATCTTCTTCGTTTTCTTGAAGCAGCATCCGGCAGCGGCGCTCAGCCTCGGAAAATTCGCCTAATTCACAAAAGCAAACGACAATGCTGAGTTTCACATGAAAGCGATGCTCGCCAAGCTGTTCCGCCTTATGAAAAAAACGAAGCGCTTCCTGATACCGCTTTGCCTGCAGCGCTTTTATCCCCTCTTCAACAAGGCGTTCCTTAGTGTGAGGAAACAAAATAATTTTTTCATTTTTCCGTTCCATATTCGCACGCCCCATCAAAATTTTGAAACAAGTGTAGCAAGTTTTCTTGCAAAATACAAGCAAAACAATTAGAAAAGAAGCCGTTCCAGCAGTTGCAGCGGAACGGCTTTCCTTCCATTTATGGCAATGGGCAATGCTTTTTTTCATACTCCGCGATATACGGTTCATAAACGAACGTTAAATCGATTTCATCCCAACCTTTTAAAAGCAGCTGCTTTCGGTATGGATCAATGTCAAACGTCCGTGCAAATCCGTTATCATCGTACACCTGTTGCTCTTCTAAAGAAATGGTTAGTTCATAATCTGCTTTTGTGCTTTCCCGCAACAAATATTCGACATCTTGCTTGGCTAAACGAATTGGCAATAGTCCGTTTTTAAGGCAGTTGTTATAAAAAATATCGGCAAATGACGGAGCGATAATCGCTTGAAACCCGTAATCTTGCAGCGCCCATGGCGCATGCTCGCGCGATGACCCGCAACCAAAGTTTTCATTGGCGACAAGAATGGTTGCCCCTTCGTTTTCCGGGCGGTTTAATTCAAAATCAGGATTTGGTTTTTCCCCATCGATATAGCGCCAGTCGTAAAAGAGAAACTTGCCAAACCCCGTACGCTCAATTCGCTTTAAAAATTGTTTTGGAATAATTTGGTCTGTATCGATATTGGCACGGTCGATTCCTGCTACTTTGCCTTTATGCACCGTAAATGGCTTCATTCGTCTCCCTCCTTAATGGACCGGCTCTTTCTGCAATTTTCGCACATCGACAAAATGGCCATAAATAGCGGCAGCTGCAGCCATCGCCGGGCTCACTAAATGCGTTCTTGCCCCTTTTCCTTGCCGTCCTTCAAAATTCCGGTTTGATGTGGAAGCACAATGTTCTCCTTCCGGGATAATGTCCGGATTCATTCCTAAGCATGCACTGCAGCCGGAATCGCGCCATTCGAATCCTGCATCGATAAAAATTTGCGCTAACCCTTCTTTTTCGGCTTGTTTTTTCACTTGCTGCGATCCCGGAACAACAAGCGCACGCACGCCATCCGCCACTTTCTTTCCTTTGACAATTTTCGCGGCTTCACGCAAGTCGCTGATGCGGGAGTTCGTACAGGAACCGATGAAAACGTGCTGCACCGGAATTTCCGTAATTGGCATGCCAGGCTTCAAGCCCATATATTCCAAGGCACGCCGCACCGCCTTTTGCTCTGTTTCGCTTGAAAAATCTTCTGGATGCGGTACTATCCCATCGACTGAGGTGCTCATCGATGGATTCGTTCCCCATGTCACCATTGGTGCGATCGTCGCCGCATCGATTTCAATCGTTTTATCGTATTCCGCCCCTTCGTCGGTGGCAAGCGCCCGCCAGCGCTCTACTGCTTTTTCAAACTCTTCCCCTTTTGGCGCGTATTTGCGGCCCCGCAAATAGGCAAACGTCGTCTCATCCGGGCTCACTAAACCGGCACGGGCTCCCGCTTCAATCGACATGTTGCAAATCGTCATTCTTTCTTCCATCGACATATTGCGAATGACTTCGCCAGTAAATTCGATGATATATCCGGTGCCGACATCCACTCCGTAACGCCCGATAATCGCCAAAATCACGTCTTTTGCCGTAACTCCTTCTCCCAATTTGCCATCGATGCGGATTTGCAGCGTTTTTGGTTTATGCTGCCATAACGTCTGCGTCGCAAGCACGTGTTCCACTTCGCTCGTTCCTATTCCAAACGCGAGCGCTCCAAACGCGCCATGTGTCGACGTATGGCTGTCCCCGCAAACAATCGTTTTCCCTGGTTGCGTTAAGCCAAGCTCTGGGCCGATCACGTGGACAATTCCTTGTTCTTCGCTATGCAAATCAGCCAACGGAATCGAAAATTCCCGGCAGTTTCGCTCCAATGCCGCAATTTGGTTTCTCGCTACTTCGTCTTCAATCATAAAACGGTTCACCGTCGGAACGTTATGGTCCATCGTCGCAAATGTCAAATCAGGGCGGCGCACTTTCCGCCCCTTTTGCCGCAATCCTTCAAACGCTTGCGGAGAGGTGACTTCGTGCACTAAATGTAAATCAATATAAAGCAAGTCTGGTTTTCCTTCTTCGCGATATACGACATGATTTTCCCAAATTTTTTCAATAATCGTTTTCGGTTTCACTACTTTCACCTCTCATTCTTTTTATGCGTAAACGGTCATTATGTGGGAAATCGCTTCATTATCTAAAATCACCGCTTTAATTTCATTGACCATTTCCTCCGTGGAAACGGCCCGATGCCCTTTTTGGGCAATATCTGCCGTCCGCAATCCGGCCGCCAATACTTGCTGGACTGCTTTTTCAACCGCATCTGCCTCTTTTGCAAGCCCAAAGGAGAGCCGAAGCATCATCGCCGCCGATAAAATTGCCGCAATCGGATTTGCTTTATTTTGCCCTGCGATATCAGGAGCAGATCCGTGAACCGGTTCATATAAACTCGGCCCTGATGCTGATAAACTCGCCGATGGCAGCATGCCGAGGGAGCCTGTCAACATCGATGCTTCATCGCTTAAAATGTCGCCAAACATGTTTTCCGTCACAATCACATCAAATTGTTGCGGTGAGCGAATCAGCTGCATCGCCGCATTATCGACAAGCATATGCTCGAGCGTTACATCCGGAAAGTCTTGCGCTATCTCTTCCGTAATTTCCCGCCACATTCTGCTTGATTCGAGCACATTCGCCTTATCGACAGACGTCACTTTTTTCTTCCGCTTGCGCGCAAGTTCAAACGCCGTTTTCACAATTCGCTGAATTTCTTCCTTTTTATATAAAAGCGTATCTACCGCTTTTTCTTCCCCGTTTTCCACTATCCGTCCGCTCGGTTTTCCAAAATATAGTCCTCCTGTCAGCTCGCGAACGATTAGCAAATCAACCCCTTGGATGACTTCCTTTTTTAAAGGAGACGAATCCGTTAAACTGTCGTAAAACTTCACCGGCCGCAAATTGGCAAATAAATTCATCTCTTTGCGAATTTGCAATAACCCTTTTTCCGGGCGCAAATGCGCGGGATTGCGATCCCACTTCGGACCGCCGACTGCCCCGAGCAATACCGCATCACTTTCCCGACAGATGGCAAGCGTTTCATCTGGGAGCGGCGTGCCTTTTTGATCAATCGCCGCTCCGCCGATAAGCCCGAATTCGAAGGCAAACTGATGCCCAAAACGGGTTTCGATTGTTTTTAAAATTTCGATAGCTCCCCTTGTCACTTCGTTTCCGATTCCATCTCCCGGCAATACCGCAATCCGATAGCTTCCCATGCCGTTTCCCTCCATTTTATTGCATCGCAACTTTTGGATTTTCCGCACGCATCGTTTCAATCATAAACACGCGGTTGACTGCGTTAATGTACGCTTTAGCGGAAGCTTCCAGCACGTCCTGCGCCGTGCCGCGCCCGCTTGTTTCAATGTCGTTCACCCGCACTTTCACAAACACTTGCGCAAGCGCATCACGTCCGCCGCTGACCGATTCAATCCGATAGTCAAGCAACGTAACCGGCGTTTTAAAGCAGCGCTCTAACGTGTTATACAACGCTTCGACGCTTCCGGCTCCTGTTGCCGCTTCTTGAATTTCATTTCCTTCTCCGTCCTTTAAGACGACAACAGCGGTCGGAATTTGGTTCGTTCCATACTGGACTTGAAGTGAAGTCAGCTGATAAAAATCTTTAAAGTGGTCAAATTTTTCTTCAAAAATAAGTGCGACTAAATCATCATCGGTAATGTCTTTTTTCTTATCGGCCAGTTCTTTAAACCGGACAAACAGTTTATTAATTTCTTCATCTGATAATTTGTATCCAAGTTCTTCGACACGATTGCGCAGCGCGTGGCGTCCGGAATGTTTTCCAAGCACCATTGAGTTGGATTGAACCCCGACAAGTTCTGGGGAAATAATTTCATACGTTGTTTTTTCTTTTAATACGCCATCTTGATGGATTCCTGACTCATGTGCGAAGGCGTTTTTGCCGACGACCGCTTTGTTTGGCGGAATGACCACGCCTGTCAATTTGCTGACTAAATTGCTCGTCCGCTTAATTTCTTGCAGGTTTAGGCGCGTTTCTGCCTGATAATAATCTTTGCGAATGTAAAGCGCGACAGCGATTTCTTCCAATGCCGCATTTCCCGCGCGTTCGCCGATTCCGTTAATCGTCCCTTCGATTTGTGTGGCGCCATGCTCGATTGCTGCTAGCGAATTGGCAACCGCCATTCCTAAATCGTCATGGCAATGGGCAGAAAGCGATACTTTTTCAATATTCGGAACATTATTGAGCAAAAAGGTGAAAATGTTTCCATACTCTTTCGGAGTAATATATCCTACTGTATCTGGGATATTAATGACCGTCGCTCCCGCTTTAATCACTTCCGTAATAATTTTTACCAAAAAAGGAAGTTCGCTGCGGCAGGCGTCTTCCGCCGACCATTGGACAATCGGAAAATAGCGTTTTGCATATTTCACGGAAGATACCGCCGTTTCAATGACTTGTTCCGGCGTCATCCGCAATTTGTGTGTCATATGGATCGGCGATGTGGCGATGAACAAGTGGAGGCGGGGCTCCGCGCCTCCTTTTAACGCTTCCCATGCGGCGTCAATATCGCTCTGCACCGAGCGGGACAGCCCGGTAACAGAGCATGTTTTGATCGTTTCCGCAATTTGTTTTACCGCTTGAAAATCCCCTTTCGATGCGGCAGGAAAGCCTGCTTCAATAATATCAACGCCGAGCCGTTCAAGCTGGCGGGCAATCTCCAGCTTTTCTTGCAAATTCAAATTGATCCCAGCAGACTGTTCACCGTCACGCAATGTCGTATCAAAAATGTTAATTTTTCTCACTCGTAACCACCACTTCTTTCTGTTTTTCATTCACAAATGGCATCATGCTGCGCAATTCGCGTCCGACAATTTCAATGAGATGCTCATTTTCGCGGCGATTAATCGCATTAAACTCTGGGCGGTTCGCCTGGTTTTCCAAAATCCAGCTTTTTGCAAATTTTCCTGTCTGAATATCATGAAGTACTTTTTTCATCTCTGCTTTCACTGCGTCATTAATGATGCGCGGCCCAGAAATAAAATCTCCCCATTGCGCCGTATCAGAGATGGAATGGCGCATCCAAGAAAGCCCGCCTTCGTACAGAAGGTCGACGATCAGCTTCATTTCATGCAAACATTCAAAATAGGCCAATTCCGGCTGATACCCTGCTTCCACAAGCGTTTCAAACCCCGCTTTAATAAGCGACGTTAAGCCTCCGCATAATACTGCCTGCTCGCCAAATAAGTCCGTTTCTGTCTCTTCTTTAAACGTTGTTTCAAGCACACCCGCTCTTGTCGCGCCGATCGCTTTTGCGTACGCGAGCGCCGTTTCTTTTGCCGCCCCCGTCACATCTTGCTGCACCGCAATTAACGCCGGCACGCCGGCTCCTTCCACATACGTGCGGCGCACTAAATGTCCAGGGCCTTTTGGTGCGACTAAAAATACATCGACATGTTCAGGAGGAACGATTTGATGAAAGTGAATATTAAATCCATGGGCAAATACTAACGCGTTCCCCGGCTGAAGCTCTGGTTCGATTTCTTCTTTGTATACATTCGGCTGTTTTTCATCCGGGAGAAGAATCATGACGATATCCGCCTGTTTTGCTGCTTCGCGGACACTATATACGGCAAAACCGTCTTGTTCCGCTTTTTCCCATGATTTCCCTTTCCGGAGCCCAACAATCACATTCACTCCACTGTCGCGGAGGTTTTGCGCATGCGCGTGTCCTTGTGAGCCGTAACCGATGATTGCCACTGTTTTTCCTTGTAAATATTTTTCATTTGCATCTCCGTTATAGTAAACTTTTGCCATTTTCCTCTCTCCTTTTCCGCAGTTTTTTAGATAATGAAAGCAGTTTTATGCATAGCGGCTGTTTTTTGCGAGCCGCGTGTAAACGCTGTGGTGCCTGTTCTTGCGACTTCTTTAATTCCGTAAGGGCGCAACAGTTCAATGAGCGCCTCCACTTTTTCCGATTCGCCCGTTACTTGAATAACGAGGCTGTCTTTGCTAACATCGACAATCGAAGCGCGGAACGGCTCAATAAGCGTATAAATCTCCTGGCGGAGTGCCGGCGTCACCGACACTTTCACGAGCGCCAGCTCCCGCGCAACAATCGCTTGGTCGGTAATATCATTGACTTTCAGCACGTCAATTTGCTTGTTCAGCTGTTTAATAATTTGCTCTGCCGTCCGCTCATCTTCGACATTGACAACAAATGTCATCCGGGAAATTCCTTCCACTTCCGTATGGCCTACCGTAATGCTTTCAATGTTGTAATGCCGTTTCGTAAATAACCCGGTAATGCGGTTGAGAACGCCAGGACGGTTGTTGACGGTCATTGTGATAATTCGCCGCATGGTTTCACCCCCACCATTTCGTGTATTCCTTTTCCAGGCGCAACCATCGGATAGACATTTTCATCCGCTTTGACATGGAAATCAAGCAAAACCGGACCGTCGATCGCAAATGCTTTCTTTAATACTTCCATGGCTTCCGCCTCTGTTTTCGCCCGGAAGCCCGGCATATTGTACGCTTCTGCCAGTTTTACAAAATCCGGCTGAGTTGGAATGAGTGAATGGGAATACCGTTTTTCGTAAAAAAGTTCTTGCCATTGGCGAACCATGCCGAGCGCCTGATTATTGACGATAACCACTTTAATTGGCAAGCGCAGCTCTTGAATCACCGCTAACTCTTGGAATGTCATTTGAAAACCGCCGTCACCGACAATGGAAACGACCGTCGCGTTTCTGTCGGCAAGCTGTGCTCCGATCGCTGCCGGGAGGCCGAACCCCATCGTTCCGAGCCCGCCGGAAGTCACCCAGCGATGCGGCTTATTAAACTTGTAATATTGCGCCGCCCACATTTGGTGTTGTCCGACATCTGTTGTTATAATCGCGTCTCCGTTCGTTAGTTCGTAAATCATTTCAATCAGTTTTTGCGGCTTAATCGTTTGCGCGTCATCTTCGTAATATAGTGGAAATCGCCGTTTCCATTCATTAAGCTGGGCCAGCCATGCCGTTATGTCCGCCGGCTTTCCTTGCTGGTGAATCAATTCTTTCAGCGCCGCTTTCGCATCGCTGACGATCGGAATTTTCGTCGGCACGTTTTTCCCGATTTCTGCCGGATCGATATCAATGTGGGCGACCGTCGCTTTTGGCGCAAAGTATTTTAAATTTCCTGTAACGCGGTCATCGAACCGTGCCCCAATGTTAATGAGCAAATCGCATTCATATAGCGCCATATTTGCTGCATACGTGCCATGCATGCCAGCCATCCCTAAAAACAGCGGGTGATCGGCAGGAAATCCGCCTAAGCCTAAAAGGGTGTGAACGACTGGAATATTTTGCTGTTCGGCATATTCTCTCAATTCATTCGAAGCGTTCGCATGCAATACACCAGCTCCCGCTAAAATGACAGGTTTCTTCGATTGGCTGACCGCCTCAACAAGACGGCGGATTTGCAAATGATTTGGCTGTATCGTCGGCTGATACCCCGGCAAATGGACCTCTTGTTCGTAATCAAATTCCCCTTCGGCTGTGGTAATGTTTTTCGGAATATCGATTAACACAGGCCCCGGCCTTCCTGTCGTGGCGATATGAAATGCTTCTTTAATAATTTTCGGAAGTTCGTTTATATTCCGAACTTGGTAATTATACTTCGTGATTGGCATCGTTATCCCGAGAACATCCGCTTCTTGGAACGCATCGGAACCGATGACGCTCGTCGCAACTTGGCCGGTAAAAACAACGAGCGGCAGCGAATCCATCATCGCATCCGTCAGCCCTGTCACAATATTTGTCGCTCCAGGTCCTGACGTCGCAATCACGACGCCCGGTTTTCCGGAAATGCGCGCATACCCTTCTGCCGCATGAATGGCCCCTTGTTCATGCCGCGTTAATACGTGAAATACTCCCGATTGGTACAACTTATCGTAAAGCGGCAATACCGCCCCGCCCGGATATCCAAAAATGACTTCTACCTTTTCCGACTTTAACGCTTCAATGAGCATTAATGCTCCGCTCATCTTCGTTTTTTCACAGGTTCTTTCCTCCACTTTCATCCTTGACATTTTCCATCCTCCCTCACATTTTTCATCACTATGAAAAAAACCTTTTCACCCACGATGACCTACTTTGATTCGGTCAAAGGGGCGAAAAGGTTCACTTTCCGCGGTACCACCCTTCTTCGTGGCCATAGGGCCACCTCATGAGCGATCGGCAGGCCAATCGCTCTTTTTAGTAACGAGTGAAGCTGCGCCTTCTCCACCCGTCCAGCCTTACTAGTTGCACAACGTTCAGGCTGGCACTCAGAGGTGAGTTCGTCAAGCGGCGGCATCACCGGTTTCCAGCTACCCCGGCTCTCTGTGGATGCCGTCCCCGCTGACTACTTGTCCTCATCATTGCTTTTTTCGTATAATATTTTAATTAACCAACATTCGCGTTTGTTTCGTATACTTTTACCCCTTCGGAAACGACACGGCGTCTAAACTCTTCAAGCAGCCGCTTTGTATGCGGCCCCGGCACACCCTCGCCGATCACACGCCCATCCACCTTCACAACAGCGATCACCTCAGCCGCCGTTCCGGTTAAAAAGACTTCATCAGCGACATAAACGTCATGGCGCGTAAACGGCTCTTCTTTAACGACATAACCAAGTCCTTGAGCAATTTCGATAATCGCCTGGCGCGTAATTCCTTCCAGCGCTCCAACGTATCCAGGCGGCGTATATATTGCCCCGTCTTTTATGATAAAGACGTTATCTCCCGATCCTTCAGCGATATATCCTTGGTCATTTAAAATCAACGCTTCGTCAACGTTAGCAAGATGTGCCTCAATTTTGACAAGAATGTTGTTTAAATAGTTAAGCGACTTCACTTTTGGACTAAGCACATCTGAACGATTTCTTCGCGTTGCAACCGTTACTACTTCGATTCCAGTTTCATATAAATGTTTTGGGAAAAGCGCCAGCGGTTCCGCAATAATAATGACTTGCGGTTTTTGGCATTTATATGGATCAAGCCCTAAATCACCGACTCCGCGTGAAACGACAAGGCGAATATATGCATCTTGATATTGGTTTTTTCGTATCGTCTCAACCACATATTCTGTCAATTCCTCTTTTGTATAAGGAATCGTTAGCAAAATGGATTTTGCCGAATTATAAAGGCGATCCATATGCTCTTTTAATCGGAATACATTGCCGCTATAGACGCGAATCCCTTCAAAAACACCATCACCATACAAAAAACCATGATCGTATACAGAAATTTTCGCGTCTTCTTTTGTCACAAACTCACCGTTTAAAAAAATCCATTGTTCACTCAATTTTGTTCCCCTCTTCCCTGGTAGTACGAGCTGTTCATTTGCGCTGATCATCTATTTGTATTCGTTTGATTTATTTGAAAATTATAATAATCCTAAAACAAACGAGAGTCAATATGTCTTTTTTGAATATTTCGATTCGTTAGATTGTTTGTATACGCTTACATATCGATAGAATCAACGAATTCCGCAACAAAAAAATTTTTTTGATGCTTGCAGCCCAAAAAATAAACCCTCCTTTTCCGGAATGGAAAAGAAGGGTTAGCGTCCCAGGAGAGATTCGAACTCCCGACCGACGGCTTAGAAGGCCGCTGCTCTATCCAGCTGAGCTACTGGGACATAATAATATTACACTCCATTTTTGGTTGGCTGCCTCTTCCTCTGCCAGTTTGATTCTAAGAAGCTGGATGCGTCGAGGCAACTCGCAGCCAATTCGATGAGGTGTTGCTTGTTGCTCTATCCAGCTGAGCTACTGGGACATAATAATATTACACTCCATTTTGGTTGGCTGCCTCTTCCTCTGCCAGTTTGATTCTAAGAAGCTGAATGCGTCGAGGCAACTCGCAGCCGATTCGATGAGGTGTTGCTTGTTGCTCTATCCAGCTGAGCTACTGGGACATGATAATTATTACACTCCATTTTTGGTTGGCTGCCTCTTCCTCTGCCAGTTTGATTCTAAGAAGCAGGATGCGTCGAGGCAACTCGCAGCCAATTCGATGAGGTATTGCTTGTTGCTCTATCCAGCTGAGCTGCTGGGCATAGCATTATATTGTTCAATTGCAACTTTCATCGTTGTCGTTGATTCACAGTCTCTTCCTCTGCCAGCATATGCAAAAAGCCGGATGCGCTGGAACAGGAACAATTTGAAACTTAGATATTAAGATTCGCATTGTTAATCACTATAAAATTTTCAAAGACATTTTATATTATAAAAAAGTTTTTTAATAAAGTCAAGATAAAAAAGAGCGAGGGACATTGCCCCGCTCATAAAGCGAATGCTTTTGTCAGAGAGTGCACTTCTTTTCCATCAACTTCATAAAATCGGACTGTTGCTTCTCCATCTTCGATTTGCAGCAGCGCATACGTTTTTTCTTTTCTTGTTCTTGGCAACAAAATGCTTCCCGGATTAATAAACAAAATACCATCAATCAGCTCAGCGCCGGCAATATGGGAATGACCAAAACATACTACCTTTGCCTCTATTTCTTTCGCACGATAGTAAAGATTCATTAACGACATTTTCACATTATAAAGGTGACCGTGAGTAATAAAAAATCGGATTCCACCGATTTCTTCGATTCGTTCTTTAGGAAATTGTGCAGTGAAATCACAATTTCCGCGCACGATCAAAAAATGCTCAATTTCTTTGTGACCAGTGGACAATTCCGAATCGCCGCAATGAATGAGCGCATCCGCTTCATGGCGGTGGCGCGCCGCGATTTCTTCTAATTCTTTCGTTAATCCATGACTGTCACTAATAATTAACACTTTCATCTTTCTTTACTCCTTATCGTTAATGATTTCATCCCACTGTTCTTCCAGTTTCGCCAACGCTTTAGCCCGATGACTAATTTGATTTTTCTCTTCTTTGGACAATTCCGCCATTGTTTTTCCTTTTTGCGGAACGTAAAAAATCGGATCATACCCGAATCCGTTTTCTCCTTTTGGCTCTTCTGCAATGTATCCTTCGCACGTCGCCTCCACAACGGCTGTACGGCGTCCCGGAGCCGCGACAGCAAGCGCGCAATGAAAGCGGGCCGTTCGTTTTTCCAATGGAACTCCTTTCAATTCTTCTAACACTTTGGCGATATTTTTTTGATCGTCCTTCTCTTCCCCAGCGTAGCGGGCGGAGTACACCCCCGGTCTTCCATGTAAAGCGTCGATCGCTAAACCGGAGTCGTCAGCGATCACGGTCGTATGAAAATAGCGGGCCATCGCTTCCGCTTTTAATATCGCGTTCTCGGCAAACGTGCTTCCCGTTTCTTCGACATCCGGGCAATCTGGAAAGTCGAGAAGCGACTTTACTTCAACTCCTTTTTTGGCGAGAAGCGCTTGAAACTCTCGTGTTTTTCCGGCATTTTTCGTCGCGATAATCACTTGTTTCATGACACATCCCCGCTTTCTTGGCTTCGCTTTATGTCAATTTGCGCCGCAAGTTCCCCTAACGTTTTCCGCTGAATATCGATCAGCTGCCGAATTCCCACTTCTGCGGTATCTAACAATTCGTTTAATTGTTCCCGCGAAAATGTCGCTTCTTCTCCTGTCCCTTGAATCTCAACAAAACGGCCGGCTCCTGTCATCACCACATTCATGTCGACTTCCGCCCGGGCATCTTCCGTGTAGTTTAAGTCAAGAATGATCCCATGCTCTGGGTCGATCCCAACAGATGTAGCGGCTAAAAAATCGTTAACAGGAAGTTCATCGAGTTTCTTTTCTTCGACTAATTTCGCAAACGCTAACACCATCGCCACATATGCCCCTGTAATCGATGCGGTCCGCGTCCCCCCATCCGCTTGAATGACATCACAGTCGATCCATACTGTTTTCTCGCCTAATTTGTCCAAATTAACAACAGAACGAAGCGCCCTGCCGATAAGGCGCTGGATTTCCATTGTCCGCCCCGATACTTTTCCTTTGCTGGATTCCCGCACGTTCCGCTGCTCTGTCGCCCGTGGCAGCATCGCATATTCCGCAGTAATCCATCCTTTTCCACCACCGCGCATAAACGGCGGCACTTTATCATCGATACTTGCTGTGCAAATCACTTTTGTATCGCCAACCGTAATAAATACCGATCCTTCCGCGTGTTTTATAAAATGTTTTTCCATATGTACAGGACGAAGCTGTTTGTTTTCTCTACCATCTACTCTCATTCAAAAGCCTCCTTTATCATAAACAGAAAGAGGTAGCACACCGCCTACCTCTTTTTTATATCATAATCTCACATCCCACTGCCAGCCGCTCTATTCATTTGCACGATAATTTTTCTAAAATAGCGCAAACTGCTGCTCTTCCTTTAAAAACTTTCTGCGTTCACGTTTTCCGGCCTTGTCACCGGCTCGGATAGCGTTTTTCCATCTTCCTTTACCAGATTTGCCTTTCCATTTACCGTAATCGCGACACTTTCAATTCCTTTTTGCTCCGTTAAGGAAAGAACGAGGGAATTTAATACATGATCCAAAATGACATTTTTCTTATTGCTGCCGTAAATTGCTTCATTGAAGTTTAGCGTCACTTTCCCATCTTCATATTTTGGCTTTCCCAATAGCTGAGTATCCGGCTGAAACTCACTTAAAAGGCCGCTGCCATAGCTCGGCCCTTTAATTAATTCGTTCACCGCGGCAACAATATCGTCTTTTTCTTTATTGGACACGCGCCGTGTGACAGGAACGTAGTACGTATTGCTTCCTTGCTGCGCGACAAAATAAACGGTAACCGGGTGAGTATTTGTAATATCAATAACACCGCTTGCTTCTATATTAATCCCATCGGCGCGGCTGACGCCATCTTGGATCGGCGTTTTATTGACAGGCATGACATCTTGGTCATAACCGTTAATGCGAATTTTTACTTTTTTCACATTATCAAACTGTGTCAGCGTCCATGTAATCGCCTGTAAAATTTTCTTTTCATCTTCCGGTCTATAATTGGCAAACTCCGGCGAGAAATCAGCGATAATGGTTCCATCTTTCTCCAGTTTTACCCCTAACACACGCGTGTCTGCCGGCAGTACAGCGCGAAAACCGTTCGGCAGCATCTCCGAAACAGGGCCGTCCTCTACTAAATATTCAAGAACTTGCTTTGCAACAGCGTCTGTTTTTGGCAGCTCCACTGTCTGCGGCACAACAAATCCATTTTTATCAATCAAGTAAAGTTCACGTTTCACTGTTTCCGTTGCTTTGTTCACACTTTTTTCTTCTTTTTGTTTTTCTGTTGTCTTTTGCAATGATTGCCCCTCTTCTAAATAGCTCACATCCTGCGGCGGGTCAATTTCCTTGACTGCTCCATCTTTTCCAAATAGCCCGCAGCCGCTAAGCAACAGCAACAATGCGGCAACGGATGCGGCTAGCTTCCTCGCTCCTCGGTTGAACATGAAAATTCCCTCCTACACATAGTTTGTACTACTATGTATACGAGCATTTTTGGAAAATAGAATAAAAAAATCCTTTAGCGTGAAAGCTAAAGGATTTTATAATTCAATCGTTTGAACACGTTCTATCGGCTTTCCAAACCATTTGGAAGCAATTTTTTGGAACAGCTCCTTCGGTCCTGTCGTGAAAAACAAATGTTCTGCCGCACGTTGCCCCGTATAAAGCAAATGGCTATGATGCAAAATCGCGCTAACTTCACGCGCCGTTTCATCACCGGAGCAAATAAGTTTAACACGCTTCCCCATATATTCCTTTATGAGAGGGCTTAACAAAGGATAGTGAGTGCAGCCTAAAATAAGGACATCCATATTGCTTGACTTAAACGGCTCAAGCGATTCGGCGACGATTTTCTTTGCTTCTTCCCCTTCGAAGTTTCCGCTTTCGACAAGCGGAACAAATTTTGGACACGCCAAACTTTCCACATGAACCCGAGGGTTAATGGACTTAAGCGCTTTTTCATACGCGCCGCTCTTTACCGTGCCAATCGTGCCAATCACGCCGATATGGCCGTTCTTCGTCGCTTTTAGCGCTGCACGAGCTCCGGGATGTACCACGCCTAATACTGGAATATCGAGCTGCTCCCGAATTTCGTCCAATACAACAGCCGTTGCCGTATTGCAAGCAATTACAAGCATTTTAATATTATACTGCAATAAATAATTCGTCATTTCCCATGTAAATTGACGAATTTCTTCTTCTGGGCGTGGTCCGTACGGGCAACGCGCCGTATCTCCAAGATAAACAATCCGTTCTTTCGGCAATTGTCGCATGATTTCTTTTGCAACAGTTAATCCGCCAACTCCTGAGTCAATAACACCAATTGCTCTTTCCAAGTGATCGCCTCATTCTTTTTTCATTTCTTGATGTAATTTCCGCAAACATTTCTCTAAAAAGACAATTTCTTCGTTGGAAAAACTTCGCAATACCTGTGCCAAGTCGTATTGGCGCTTTTTAATCACTTCTTCGATAATTCGCTCACCTTCTTCCAGAAGATGAATGCGCACGACTCGCCGATCATGCTGGTCTTTTATCCTAGCAACGAGCCCGTTTTTTTCCATTCGGTCTACTAAGTCTGTTATTGTGCTGCACGCCAAATACATTTTGTTCGATAATTCGCCAATCGTCAAGTCCCCTTCTTCTAACAGCCATTGCAATGCAACGAATTGCGGCGGTGTAATCGGATATTGCGTTAAAATTTCGCGGCCTCGTTGTTTTAAAATCTCGGCGATATAGCGAAACAGCTTTTCGAGTTCGACAACAGTCTTTTCATTCAAGTGGAACGGCATACAATCTCCCCTGCAGCGACGCATTATTATTTTTAACGTTTTTCTGCAAAAATGCAATTCAAAAGCATTGATGAAGAGAGTTGTTCGACAACTTTTGCCACATCATGTTCATTTTACTACACTTTATCACATCATCAACAGCTTTAATATTGAGACTTTAAAATCAAACGCTGAACAATGTTTGTGATTGGCTCCAAAAATATAACGAACCGGCTACCTTAAAAAAGGTTAGCCGGCATTTCTTATAGTTCAAGCTCCCCCATTCGAAGCAATTCAATAACCGCTTGGGACCGCCCCTTTACCCCAAGTTTTTGCATTGCATTCGAAATGTGGTTACGAACCGTTTTTTCACTAATAAACAGTTCTCTAGCAATTTCTTTTGTTGTCTTATCCTGAACTAATAACTCAAATACCTCTCTCTCTCTTTTCGTTAGCAACGGCTTTGGTTGAAATGATTTGTCCTTCAAGTATTGTAACCCTCCTTGCTTTCACTAGACCTGAACTACCGGATGGGTATTATTCACCATATAGTATGTGAAAGAAAGGGTTGCGGTGACGGAATTTCGCTTATCTAATAGAAAAATAGGTGTTTTTTCTAAACAAGCGCCGCTGTCTGCACTGTTGCAGCGTTTTCTGCATCCCCCGCTGCAAAGAACGTTTTCCCGCGCATGTTTATTCATTTGTTTCCCCGGCAATAAAGAAATCCTCTTCATGATGAAAGTCATGAAGAGGATTTTTTTATCCTTACAATTCGTCACTTCCAAAGAAGTTACGGAACATGTGAATGGTCGCTTCGCGGTTAAGCGCAGCGATCGAAGTCGTTAACGGAATGCCTTTTGGACAAGCTTGCACACAGTTTTGTGAGTTGCCGCAGTTCGCCAAACCGCCGTCCCCCATAATCGCTTTCATCCGCTCCGCTTTATGCATCGCGCCTGTCGGATGCGTATTAAAAAGGCGCACTTGGGAAAGCGGTGCCGGACCGATGAAATTCGATTTGCTGTTGACGTTTGGACATGCCTCTAAGCATACACCGCATGTCATGCATTTGGAAAGCTCGTATGCCCATTGGCGCTTCCGTTCTGGCATACGCGGACCAGGACCTAAATCGTACGTTCCGTCAATTGGGATCCATGCTTTCACTTTTTTCAACGAATCAAACATGCGGCTGCGGTCTACTTGCAAGTCACGTACTACCGGGAACGTACGCATCGGTTCCAAACGGATTGGCTGTTCTAATTTATCAATTAACGCTGTACATGCTTGACGCGGTTTGCCATTAATGACCATCGAACAAGCGCCGCATACTTCCTCCAGACAGTTCATTTCCCAAACAACTGGAGTTGTTTTTTGCCCTTTCGCGTTAACCGGATTGCGGCGAATTTCCATCAGCGCGGAAATGACGTTCATATTCGGGCGATATGGAATTTCAAATTCCTCTTCGTACGGTGCAGAATCAGGACGATCTTGACGTGTTATAATGAATCGAACCGTTTTTTTCTCGCTCATCGTTTACTTCACTTCCTCTTTCTTTTTCGTGTAGTCGCGTTTGCGTGGCTTAATCAACGATACATCGACATCTTCATAGTGGAATGCCGGCCCATCTGGAGTATAGCGTGCCATCGTTGTTTTGAGCCACTCTTCGTCATTGCGCTCTGGAAACTCCGGTTTATAGTGCGCACCGCGACTTTCGTTCCGGTTGTAGGCGCCCAGCGTGATGACCCGCGCCAGTTGAAGCATATTGTACAATTGACGGATAAATGTCGCTCCTTGGTTGCTCCATTTCGATGTATCCGTCACGCTGATATTTTTATAACGTTCAAGCAATTCTTGAATTTTTTCATCGGTTTTCAGCAACTTGTCGTTATAGCGGACGATCGTCACATTTGCCGTCATCCATTCGCCAAGTTCTTTATGCAGCACATATGCGTTTTCCGTTCCATCCATCGATAAAATGTTGTTCCAGCGTTCTTCTTCTTGTTTGACATAGCGATCGTACAGCGATGACGGCATTGCATCTGCCGATTTTTCCAAACCGCGAATGTATCTGACCGCGCTTGGCCCAGCAACCATGCCACCGTAAATCGCCGATAATAAGGAATTCGCTCCAAGACGGTTAGCGCCGTGAATGGAGTAATCGCATTCGCCAGCGGCAAACAGCCCTTTGATGTTTGTCATTTGGTCATAATCGACCCATAAGCCGCCCATCGAATAGTGGACAGCCGGGAACACTTTCATTGGCACTTTGCGAGGATCTTCCCCCATAAATTTCTCGTAAATTTCAATAATCCCGCCAAGTTTCACATCTAATTCCTTCGGATCTTTATGGGAAAGATCCAGATATACCATGTTTTCCCCATTGATACCGAGCTTCAAGTCAACGCAAACGTGGAAAATTTCTCTTGCTGCGATATCACGAGGCACAAGGTTTCCATAAGCCGGGTATTTTTCTTCAAGGAAATACCAAGGTTTTCCGTCTTTATATGTCCAGACTCTTCCGCCTTCCCCGCGGGCCGACTCACTCATCAACCGCAATTTATCGTCTCCCGGAATCGCCGTCGGGTGAATTTGGATAAATTCTCCGTTTGCATAGTACGCGCCTTGCTGATAGACAATAGACGCCGCTGAACCTGTGTTGATGATCGAGTTCGTCGATTTTCCGAAAATGACGCCTGGCCCGCCTGTCGCCATAATGACCGCATCCGCAGGGAACGCTTTAATTTCCATAGATCTCAAGTCTTGTGCGACGATTCCGCGGCAAATTTGCTCGTCATCTAAAACAACGCCTAAAAACTCCCAGCCTTCATA
This sequence comes from Parageobacillus thermoglucosidasius, assembly GCF_001295365.1. Classification (GTDB taxonomy): domain Bacteria; phylum Bacillota; class Bacilli; order Bacillales; family Anoxybacillaceae; genus Parageobacillus; species Parageobacillus thermoglucosidasius. Next base: position 3,608,877 of record NZ_CP012712.1, read on the forward strand.
TTTCGTTACAAGCCCCTCTACTTCATGGCGGCGCACTTGTTCATCAAGCGCATATAATATTTGCTGCCCTGTTGTCGCCCCTGCGTATGCAGTGCGGTGATGCTGCGTGCCGCCAAAGCGACGGAAATCAAGCAACCCTTCAGGAGTACGGTTGAACATAACTCCCATGCGGTCAAGCATATAAATGATGCCCGGCGCCGCCTCGCACATTGCTTTTACCGGAGGCTGGTTTGCTAAAAAGTCGCCGCCATATACAGTATCGTCAAAATGTTCCCAAGGAGAATCGCCTTCCCCTTTCGTATTGACCGCGCCGTTAATCCCACCTTGCGCACAGACAGAGTGAGACCGCTTAACAGGCACGAGCGAGAACAATTCAACAGGCACTCCAGCTTCTGCGATCTTAATCGTTGCCATTAGTCCAGCTAGACCGCCACCAACTACGATGATTTTTCCTTTTTTCATTGCCACTCACTCCCTAAAAGATTGCTAGTATTAAGCAAATGCTAAGATGGCACGAATGCCGACGATGGAAAGCGCGACAAAAATGATCATTGTCACGTATGTAAAAACTTGTTGTGAACGAGGAGACACCGTTAACCCCCAGCTTACGCAGAAGGACCATAAACCGTTTGCAAAATGGAACACTGTTGATAAAATTCCGACAATGTAAAATGTCAGCATAGCCGGATTATCGACAATATTCGCCATCATTTCATAGTTTACTTCCGCGCCCAATGCGGCTTGCACTCGAGTTTCATATACATGCCATGTCACAAAAATTAACGTGATGATTCCGGTGATCCGCTGCAAGACAAACATCCAGTTGCGAAAATACCCGTAACGCCCCACGTTAAACTTCGCTGTAAAGGCGATATAAAGACCATAAATAGCGTGGAACAGCAGCGGAAGAAAAATGACGAATATTTCTAAAAAATGCCGAAACGGCAAATTCCCCATGAAAGAAGCAGCACGGTTAAACGCTTCCGGCCCTTTTGTCGCAAAATGGTTTACGACTAAATGTTGCACTAAAAAGATTCCTACTGGAATGACTCCCAACAGTGAATGAAGCCGACGGTAGTAAAACTCGCGATTTCCTGCCATTATGTAAACCCCCTTTAAATAATAACAACGATGAAATAGCGCTCCCCATCCACAAAAAATAGAACATATTAATGATTAATAGAGCGTGTAACTGCTTCCATTTCCATTAATCATTGTGTCACATTCATTGTACTCCCACATTGTACAAGCGTCAAGAAAACAAAGTCACAAAATGTTCAAAGATTTGAATATTAAAACAAAACAGCCTCCAAAAATCATCAGAAAGATAATGCATGCTCCCCCGCAATTCGTTATAATGTTGAATTAGATAGAAAGAGGGGAATCATGTGAAACTACCAACATTAGAAGAACAATATAAAGCATTAGAAGACATTCATGTTTCCGCATTTGGCTCTGAACTAATCCGGCAAATTCTTCTTCCTGAATTGCTCGGAAAAGAAACAGCAAGCATTTTATACTGGGCTGGAAAAAGTTTGGCACGCCGCTATCCGCTAGAAACAATACCTGATATTATTGCATTTTTTGAAAAAGCCGGATGGGGAACGCTTTCCATTGTCGAAGAGCGCAGCGACGAGTTGCATGTCGAGCTGACAGGGCCGCTCATTACCGCGCGGTTTGCTCTTCACGAAAATTGCACGTTCCAGCTGGAAGCGGGCTTTCTCGCCCAGCAAATCGAACACCAAAAGCGCCGCGTTGCCGAAGCGTTCGAACAGCAAAAGAAACGGGCTAATAAAGTGCTAATCATTATTAAATGGGATCGCAAAGATGAAATAAGCAGCTAGGAAGCCTGCGCAACGCAGGCTTTTGTCATTTTGTGTGCGCCGCTTTCGCTTCATCGGCGAGTCCGAACGCGTCATGAAGCGCTTCAACTGCACGTACCATGTTTTCTTCGTCAATCACTGTGGAAATTTTTATTTCCGATGTGCTGACCATTTTTATTTCAATTTCTTGATCTGCTAAAATTTTAAACATTTTCGCGGCTACTCCCGGATTGGAAATCATGCCGGAACCGACGATCGACACTTTGGCTAAGCCGCTTTCGTATTGCACGTTCGCTCCTTCCAATGATTGCAATACTTGAAGCGCTTCTGGCAGATCTTCCGTGCGAATGGAAAAAGAAACGGATGCTGTTTCGGAATTCGTCGCACTTTGAATAATAATATCCACATTGATGCCCCGATTGGCAAGCGCCGTAAAAATAGTCGGCAATGTATATAGACTATTTTGGATTCCATGTACTGTCACTCTTGTTACTTGATCTTCAAATGCGATGCCTCGTACGATTAAATGCTGTTCCATTGAAACTTCCTCCTTTACGATCGTTCCGCCTTCATTTTCCATGCTCGAACGCACTTCAAGCAGCACTTCATAATTTTTTGCGAATTCAACGGCGCGCGGATGCAGCACTCCCGCCCCTAAATTGGCCAACTCAAGCATTTCGTCATAAGAAATCTCTTCTATTTTTCTTGCCGTTTTGATATAACGCGGATCCGTCGTAAACACGCCGGTTACGTCCGTATAAATATCGCACTTGTCTGCTTTTAGCGCTGCCGCCAGCGCCACTGCGGTCGTATCGGAGCCGCCGCGTCCGAGCGTAGTAATTTCCCCTGTTTCCGTCACCCCTTGAAATCCTGCAACGATCACAATCGCTCCTTCATCGAGATGACGGCGGATTCTCGCCGTGTCAATGTTCATAATGCGGGCATTGCCATGCATTTCTTCCGTCGTAATTCTCGCTTGCCACCCTGTTAACGAAACGGCCTTCCATCCTTTTTCATGAAGCGCCATTGCAAGCAACGCAATGCTCACTTGTTCCCCTGTCGAAAGAAGCATATCCATCTCTCGCTTGCTCGGATGATGGGAAATTTGTTTCGCTAAATTGACAAGCTCATCGGTCGTTTTTCCCATCGCAGAAACAACGACAACCACTTCATTTCCCTTTTTTGCTTCCTCAATCACCCGATTCGCTACATGTTGGATTCTTTCGATGGAACCAACAGATGTTCCGCCAAATTTTTGCACAATAATTCCCACTTCGTCTCACCCTTTGCCTATGAATATCATGTTTGTCCGCAAATAAAAACAGCAATGAGAGAAATCCCATTGCTGTGCATCACGAAACGAAAAAAATCGAATCGCACCGCACAGTGAGATAGCTCTCCAAGATGAATCCCATCTTGACAGTCCTACATTTCTTAAACGCAGGACCAGCGGAAAAAGCAATGAGACTTTTTCCACTTCGGCGAAGCTCCCCTTTCCACATCCATCTTCGGAACTCATTTTCCTCCGAATGTGTACTCTTGAAGTTCGCGCCTCTATCTTCACTTCGGCGTTCGGAAGCGTATAAATATAAAATTTATTGCAATCATATCAAACTTTTCTGTCGCTGGCAATATTATTCACGTAATTTCTCATAAATTTTTTCGGCGACAGAGCGCGGAATGTTCGCTTTTTGCAATTCTTCTACCGTCGCTTCCCTCATGTTTTTTATGGACCCGAAATGCTTTAACAGCGCTTTTTTTCGTTTTTCGCCAACGCCAGGGATGTCATCGAGCACCGAGCGCAACATCGTTTTTCCGCGCGTTTGCCGATGAAATGTCACCGCAAACCGATGCACCTCATCTTGGATGCGTTGCAATAAATAAAACTCTTGACTGTTTCGCGCTAATGGAACGACTTGCGGCGGGTCCCCCATGATTAACTCGGATGTGCGGTGCTTATCGTCTTTTGCAAGCCCGGCGAGCGGAATATCAAGCCCTAATTCGTTTTCAAGCACATCCCTTGCCGCAGCTAAATGTCCTTTTCCTCCGTCAATAATAATTAAATCAGGAAGCGGAAGCTTTTCTTTCAGCACGCGCGTATAGCGTCTCCGCACCACCTCGCGCATCGATTCATAGTCATCCGGCCCCTCCACCGTTTTGACTTTATATTTGCGGTACTCTTTTTTCTCCGGTTTTCCATCAATAAACACAACCATCGCTGAAACCGGATCGGCGCCATGAATGTTGGAGTTATCAAATGCCTCAATGCGATGCGGCGTTGGAATCCCCAATATTTTCCCTAAGTTTTCGACCGCCTTGATCGTTCGTTCTTCGTCCCGCTCAATTAAGTAAAATTTTTCTTGCAAAGCAATAGCCGCGTTTTTGCTTGCTAAATCAACCAATTCTTTTTTCTTGCCTTTTTTCGGCTGCACGACCGTGACTTCCAGCAACTGCTCGGCAAGCTCCCCGTCCATATCGGCCGGCAAAATGACTTCTTTCGGCTTAAAGTGGTTCGCTTTTGTATAAAATTGTCCTAAAAATGTAAGGAACTCTTCATCCGGGTCTTGATACATCGGAAACATCGAGACATCGCGCTCAATCAGTTTTCCTTGGCGAATGAAAAATACTTGCACACACATCCATCCTTTGTCATACGCATAGCCGAACACATCGCGATCAACGAAATCATTGATGACCATCTTTTGTTTTTCCATCGTCGCTTCAATATGGGAAATTTGATCGCGATATTCTTTCGCCCGTTCAAATTCGAGCGCTTCGGCTGCCTTCCTCATCTTTTCCGCAAGCTCTTCTTTCACTTCTTTATATCCGCCGTTTAAAAAGCGGACGATTTGTTCAACGATTTCTTTATTTTGCTGCTCAGACACCGGATGCACACATGGCGCAAGACATTGCCCCATGTGGTAATATAAACAGACACGGTTTGGCATGGTCGAACATTTGCGCAGCGGATAAATGCGATCTAACAGTTTTTTCGTTTCGTTTGCCGCCTGCACGTTCGGGTACGGCCCGAAATATTTCCCGCCGTCTTTTTTCACTTTTCTTGTAATGACAAGACGCGGATGTTTTTCGGCGGTAATCTTAATAAACGGGTAACTTTTGTCGTCTTTAAGCATCACGTTATATTTCGGATCATACTTTTTGATTAAGTTCATTTCTAAAATAAGTGCTTCGACATTCGAAGAAGTAACAATATATTCAAAATCAGCAATTTCATTGACGAGCCGCTGCGTTTTGCCGTCATGCGTGCCGGTAAAATACGAACGCACGCGGTTTTTCAGCACTTTTGCTTTGCCGACATAGATGACGGTGCCATTTTTATCTTTCATCAAATAACATCCCGGCTGCTCCGGGAGCACGGCTAATTTTTCTTTTAAGTGATCATGCATCATAACCACTCCATCACATTAATTCCGCCATTCATATAGCGTAACATTTCCGTACACCGGATCTGCCAGTGTGCTGGAACGATAGGTTTTCACTTTCCGCACATGACGGGAAAGGGAAACCCCTTGTGCTTGAAAGCCTTTAACCACATGATCGGTCAAATAAATTTTAACATGCCGGTAATTCGCCTTGTCCTGTAAAAAAAATGAAAAGTGCAGCACATCTTTGTGCGGAAAATCCACATTAAGGTATTGAAGCACACGCGTTTCTTCCCATGTATACAAAACGAGTCTCTCTTCACTTTTTTGTAAATCATACGCTAACTGGTATGTTGCCGGCAACTGCAGCGCTTGTTCGCGCAGATGCCATGTTCCTGTTGCCAATTGCACGGCCAACACAGCTGCTGCTAAGCCCCAGCGGCACATAGACATATGATTGCGAATATAGCATGTCCATCCGTACAATAAACCAAGATGGACAAGCGGGAGAATGTGCCGCGGCTTTTCAATATTTTGCGCAAATAGCGCCCAAAGAAAATACGCAAATCCGGAAACGAGAAGCCAGCGGGGAAACGGCGATGTCCTCATCCGCCATACCGCCGCCCATACCATTATATACAAAAAAAGGAGAATCACGTTTTGGCTTGCTATCCCTGTCCATAAAATATTATAAAAGAAAAACTGGCTTCCTCGCTCCCATAACGGCTGCATGCCGTTTGCTGCCGTCCCGCCCCATTCCGCGAAATGGCCGCTTGTAAAGGAGAGAGCCAGCTTGAAAAAGGACTGGAAACTTCCTTCCGCCACCGCAACCGCCGCTATCCAAATAAATTGGAAAAAGGCTGCAGCTGTCAAAAAACAGCCGAGTCGGCTGATACTGCGATGTTTTTTCCAATCTTCATACCATAAACATAAGATCGCGACCGCAAATGGGGCATACGATAAGCGGATTCCCATCAATATGCTTAACAAGGCAAGGGGAAGAAGCCGCATCCACCATGCATCACGACTCCTCGCCGATTCGATGGACCAAAAATACCACCACAGCACTGCCAGCGCCGCCCCGTCCGACATCGGCTGGCCCGCAATGACCATCACATAGCTTGCCGACTGGATAAGCGTGCTGATGAACAATGATATCGGAGTCGAAAAATGCTTTTTTAACAAGAGAACGATCGGAACCGTTGCCGAAAACAAAGCAATGACATTAAAGACAGATAGCGCTTTTGCCGGATTGTCAACAAACGCATGAACAAACATGCCGCCCAACACGAAATATGGATAACCAGGAAAATGCGGCTGCATCGCCAATAAATCATAACGGTCTAACGCCAAGGCAAAATCGACTTGATCCCATGTCGCCGCATAAGGACTAGCATAGTATATTTCCAGCAAAAACAAAACTGTTAATATAACGAAACTAAAATATGACAAAAATCGATTATTTCCCAAAAAATGCTTCATTGCCTTTCTCACCTTAACCATTATAAATAAGAAAAAGCACAAGACAATCATGTCTTGCCAGACTGTTGAAAAACGATTTTGTCAAGAGACAAAATCGTTTTTTTATGATATATGTTGAGAAAACAACTGATGAGGAGAAACCACTTATGTACTACTACCAATCGAACTTAGAGATTCAACAAAATCGTCAAGCTTATGAATCCATGTATGATCCTAACCATATCTTGGTTCAAATCGACAAATTGATGGATTGGAACAGTGTATATCAGTTACTTGAACCGTTTTATCCAAGTACCATTGGTCGCCCCACGATTGATCCGTTGATTTTTGTAAAAATCCTCATGATTCAATATCTGGAAGGGTTTCGATCCGTTCGGTTTACCTGTAAACAAATCCAGCAACACGCCACGTATCGCTGGTTTTTAGGCATTTCCCCCACCGATAAAGTCCCTTGCCACTCCAGCGTTTCCAAGTTTCTTCGCCATCGGGTCGATCCCGATGTATGGGAAGCGTTATTTGATCATGTCCTTCAATGGATTCAAGAAGATGGGTTCTTGTCTCCGGACACGTGGGCAGCGGATGAAACAGAGTTAAAAGCGAATGCCAATAAACGAAAACGCATCCAAGTGATTCAGACGATGGCGGTGAAAGAAGAAGAGGACGTGTTACAACTGGTCAATGAAAAACGACAACAGCATGGAAAAAAACCGTTAGCTCCCAAAGCAGAGAAGCTGGCAACCAAAAAGATGATCTGTAGCACCACAGATCCAGATGCTGGGTTATCGGTCAAACACGATCCGCGTGGTCTCTTTGCGTTCCACGATCATCGAATCGTTGACACCTTGCATAATTTTATTTTGGATGCTTACGTGACTGCCGCCACCGTGCCTGGCCATCGTATTTTGATGGGGCGAATCGAGCGTGTTGAACATCGAGTAGGATATTCTCCCGAAGAAATAGTGTTAGACGCTGGCTATTATAACGCCCGACTAGCAAGAGAATTAGAGAAAAAAGGAATTTTGGCGTATATGTCGTATCGACGTTTTCATCGAAAGGAACATCCCGATTGTCGTTCCGTAAAGTTCCAGCAAGTCACAGACGATGTGTATGCGTGTCCCTTTGGCGTAAAGTTCACCTATTCGACGTCCACCCGTTCTGGATATCATGAGTACAAACCAGCAGTAAAAGGAAGTTGTGTGGGATGTCCTGCCGCAAAAGGCGCAAAGGATCGTGTATTTCGAGTTTCCGTTCATCAAGATATCTACGAACGAATGCGGAAACAACGATTATCGATGAGAGGAAAAGTGTTGCGATCGGTACGTCCATCGACGATTGAGCGAAGTTTCGCCGAAAGCAAAGAACTCCACGGTCTTCGTTTCACACGATACCGTGGAGTCCGGCAAGTACAAATTCAGGTTTGGATCACCGCCATGATCCAAAACCTCAAAAAGTGGACCAAATTGCGATCACTCCAACAATATGGTCTATATCTAACCTACCAAATGGAAGAGAAAAAGAAAAGAAAAAGTTCACACTCCTCGTGAACTTTTTCTTGACGTCCGACTTTTTCAACACTTTGACAAGACAATCATGTCTTGCACTTTTTACATTACCTTTTTCGTCGTTTTTGGTTCAAGCGCTTGAACGGCTGTTTTTGTTTTGGTCGCATTGCGGCTCGTCACTAATAAATAAACGACAACGAAATACCCAATATAGGCGATGATTTCTTCAAGCGACGGCATGGATGAATAGCCGAAGAGCGCTTTTAAAAACACGCCGACCTCTCCCGAAAAGACGGGCGCAACGCCGTGATCGCGGAGATAATGTTCATAATCAATCGGATGTTCTGGAAGCAGCCATGTCAAATCATAAACGTGCGGCATCACACTGCCGATAATGTTTAAATCTTGAAGCATCGAAATGCCTTGGACAAGCAGGCCCGCAGCAATCAAAACGATGAACGCCCCTGTTACTTTAAAGAACGTTTTTAGCGGAATGCGCATCGTTCCTTTGAAGAAAAGATAGCTGACGATCACTGCAATCGCGATTCCCGTCGCCGCTCCCCATCCTTGCATTGCCGCACCGATGTTTCCGTGGGTAATCGCAGCAAAGAAAAAGACCGTTTCGACCCCTTCGCGGAGCACGACTAAAAACGAATGAACGACCATGCCGATGACATTGCCAGTCGTAATAAATTGATCCATTTTTCCTTCGACGCTTTCTTTTATATTGCGGCTATGCTCGGCCATCCAAAAGACCATTTGCGTCAACAAAACCGCCGAAACAAACATAATGCCGATCTTTAAGTACGTTTCGCTTCCCATCGCAGCAAAACCGGTGAACACGACTTGGAAAAGAATCGCGACCCCAATGCTCGCCAAAACCGCCAATCCTGCACCGAGCCAAACATACTTCGTATATTCTCGATGATCAACCCGCTTTAAATAAGACGTTATAATGCCAACAATCAGCAGTGCCTCGAGCGCTTCGCGGAACGTTATCAGCAGCGCTTGAACTTCCATCGCATAGTCCCCCTTTTATTCCGTCATGTCCGCTTGCGGCGCCATGAATATACGACAGCCCCGGCAATCACGATAACAAGAATGGCGATCGGAATCCAGTTTTTTAATTTCGATAAGTCCGTCCATTCTTTTTTCTGCACTTCTTGCGGTTTTTCCGTTGCACTCTCCGAAAAGTGCCCCACCTTTAAGCTTTTCAAGCCAAATTGCTTTTGCAGAGATGTTAAAATCGTTTCTTTGCTTTTCTTAAATTGCTCGATGTCCGTTTCTTTTTCGCCGACACCAAACAATCCCGGGTTTCCTAGCGACTGCAACGCTTTATTGAATTCATCTTTTAACTGTTTATCAAGGGCTGCATCTTTTCCTTGCACCATCGGGGAAAGCGCTTCATATGTCGCAAACGCTTTCGCTAATAACCGTTTGCTCGTATCATACTGCGCAAAATTTTTCTCGACGTTTTCCAAGCGGCGCGCGATATTTAAAACAAGAATTTTCTCCATATTTTTTAAAACAGCTTCTTTATCCTTTTTATCGAGCGCCGATAACACCGCTTGCGAAGGCTCTTTTCCCATATGCATATCTATTTCTTCTTTGACCGTTTCGAAAATGGCGCGTGCCTCCGCAAAGTTTGGCGGCTGCTCATTTAACTTTTCCGCCATTTGTTTATATGCTTCCGCGACTTTTTCTTCATTCGGATCGCCGTAAGAATAGGCAAAAACAGAAATTGGAGTACTATTGAGAATGAATATCAATGCTAAAGAAAAAAATAAAAAAAACCGCCTCATTGCCGATTCCTCCTACAATAATGATAATGATTATCATATTCTGTGTCAATAAGATGGCGAAAAATCCCTTCCCTTTGCGGCAAAAGGAAAGGGACTATGAACATTGCTTTTCCGCCACGTTTGGAAGACGATGGGCACTTTTATCAATCGCCACCTTTTTCACGGGCCGGCGCATCTCCTTCCAAATTGCTGGAAGAACAGCCGTAACATATGCGCGAAATTTAATAAACGACTGCCCTGTTGTCCGCACCTGGTAGCGAATCGGCACTTCTTTCATGCGAAACCCTTTGCGGACTAAATTTAACGTAAGCACTTGGGCGTAGTTATAATCATGGATGATCTCCGCGTGTTCCATCGCTTGCCGGGAAAAAGCCCGCATTCCCGATTGTCCGTCGTAAATCCACTTGCGAAGAAGAAGCGATTGCAGAAATGTGAAAAAGTAATTACCAAGGCGGCGGTGCCACTTCATCCCGCGGATCGTGCCAAGAAAGCGCGACCCCATCGTATAGTCGGCTTCTCCGGCAAAGATCGGAGCAAGCAAATCCGGGATTTGTTCTGCCGGATATTCGTTGTCTGCATCGATCATCACGCCGATATCCGCGCCAATGCGCAAACATTCCTGCAGTCCTTGGCGCACGGCGGCGCCAAGGCCGCGGTTTTCCGGCATTTGATAAATGTAATCAGCGCCTGCTTCTTTCGCAACCGCTGCTGTGTGATCGGTCGAACCGTCATCAATGACTAATACTTTCACATCCACACAAGGATGGAAAAAACGCGGAATTTTGCGAATGACTTCGCCAATCGATTGTTCTTCGTTATACGCTGGTAAAAAGACGATCACTTTTTGCTTCTTCATCCTCTGCCTCCCTCTTTCGAATCGCTTCCGTTAGCACAGGGCCGCGGCTATGGCTTGGATATGGCGCCCCTAACAAATACGCGATCGTCGGCGCAACGGACACCAAACTTTTCTTGTCATCGACCCGCTTTCCTCTTTCAATCGCCGGTCCGTACAAGAAAAACGGGACAAACCGCTCCCCTTCATCCAAATGCCCGTGTCCGCCAATGCCGTCCGCCTGCCCGTGATCGGCGCAAATAATTAATGTGGCATTTTTTAATTTTCCCTTCTGTTCCAGCCACTCGACGTACTCCTTGATCAGCGCGTCCGCTTCTTCTATTTTTCGAAGATATTCCTCGTATAATGCGCCGCGGCTATGCCCCGTTTGGTCTGTGGCAATTAATTGAACGATGAGCAAATCAGGATCTTGTTCTTCCATTATGCGTTTGGCGCGCTCGATAATGTGGCGGTCCGCTACGTCATTGTGCATGACCGCTGTTACCGTTTCGACATCATCTCCAAACGAATCGACAAGATGGGCAATGCCAAGCAGCCGCCCCTTTTTCCCAACTTTTCTTAGTGAGTCAAAAATGCTTTCTACTTTAATGCCAAGCTTCCACACCATATTCGAGCGGATGCCGTGCTCAAACGGATATGTCCCGGTGAACATCGACGTAAAACAGACGACGGTACGCGCCGGATAGACCGTTTCCATTTGCGCAAATTCCGTTCCTTGCTGGCGAAGCTGTTTTAAAAATGGCGCATTGGCTTGCTCGAACCGATCTTTCCGCATGCCATCGATAACAATAACAATGACTTTTTCATTGATTGGCTCTTTTGGAACGGCCACATTATTGGTGTAGGTCGGGATGATTGTCGGCTTCCAATCAAATAACTGATGATGCAAGATAAAAGAAAATAAAAGGACACCTGTGTAATAGATCGCCAAGCTGACAAGCGAAAGCTCGCCCGCCCCCCCTTCGAGCTGAACGTACACATATTGCCAAACCGACAAAAGCAGCAAAAATTTCGGCAGCTGTTCTTGCGCGTTTCCGCTTGTCGAATCGCTATTTTTCAGCACCAGCTTCCAAAAGCGGGTAAAATTCCACCATGATGTGCCGATGCGCAAATGATAGTAAAGCGTTCCCCAAAAAAAGACGGTAAAGAAAAAATATAATCCGATCGCCAAACCAAGCAGCTTAAGGTCAGCAAACTGCCAAACAATTAAAAACACAACGTATGGAATCCATAAATAATTTCGTAAAAATAATGGATAATCGTATAGATAATAGATGACAAAAAGCGGAAGCGCCGTGAGAAACCCGAAAAACCAATGTTTCACATGCTCGATGGCGCCGAAATCGGCAAAATGGTAAATCGCCATTGTCCCGACAACGAAAATCGGTGTAAACGGTTTTCCCTCGTTCAGCAAATTCCAACAGCGCGCCGCTACTTTTTCCAATCTTGAAGCTTCTTTCATTGTCTCTCCCTTCCTTTTTGAAAAACCGCCCGCACGAACGAAATATCGTTTGGAAACAGAAACAATACCGCAACGCCAACAGCATAAGAAAAAACAAATTTGAACACATGGGTCATCATCGCTGCCATATACGCGCTGCTCCAATCTGGCGCGATTCTTGTGATCGCAAACGCCATTACCGCTTCATACGTCCCCAGCCCGCCTGGAGCGATTTGAAACACTTGACCGGATACGGTGATGCTGTTAACCCATACGGATTCCCAAAAAGACAAAGGCAAGCCAAGCATGGGAGCGATCTCGTAAATAACCACCGCCTCGCACAGCCAGCTGAGCGCAATCATTCCCGCCATATAGACGCCGCGTTTTCCTTTTAATGCGCTTTTTATCATGCGATGGTGTTTACGAATCCATTCGACATCCGATGTGTGTGACAACAAAACAACAATGGCACAAGCACCGATTATTCCGACAACATCAATAACCGTCACATTGATTGTTGGAAAACGATGAACGTATGTATACACTCCCCATGCCGACAAAAAACATAAAACAAGCATGTCCAAAAGCCGCATTACCGCCACCGAGTGAACCGCTTCACCGACAGACACGCCCTTCTGATTTGCTAAAACCGCAATCCGGGCAATATCCCCTACTTTGAACGGAGCGATATGATTGATGAGCAAGCTGAAAAAGATCCCTTTGGCGTATACCAGCAAAGAAATTGGTTTTCCCACGTACGCCTTCCATGCCAGCGCCCGCAGCCAAAAGGACGCCCCGTATATGAGCAGCATCCACACGATCGTGCCCGACCTTTGCAGAAACAAAAAGAGTTGCTTAAGGAGCGCTTTTCTATCGAAATAGCGGTATGTCAGCCATAGGAAAACAAGAGCAAGCCCGGCTCCGGTTAGCCTCACCGCTATCGTTGCGTACTTACGTTTCATATGTCCTTGCCCACGCGATCGTTCGCGCAAGCCCGACCTCGAACGTTATGCTCGGTTTGTATCCAAACGCCCGCTGCGCTTTTGTAATATCCGCCCATGTCGCTTTCACATCTCCCTTTCGCTCCGGGGCATGTTTCACTTTCATTGTTGGAAAATGCGCTTTCAGTTCTTGCAGCAATCGCTCCATCGCAATCGGTCTCCCTGATCCTAAATTAAACACATCGTTTCCGCCGCCGCGGCCAAGCGCCGCCACCATTCCGCTGACAACATCATCCACAAATGTATAGTCTCTTGCTGTGCCCGTCCCATACACGACAATCTCTTCACCACGTAACAGATGGCGGATAAACTTGCTGATCGCCATGTCCGGTCGCCCCCACGGACCGTAAACAGTAAAATAGCGAAAAATCGTCACCTGATAGCCGAATAGGTGGGCATACGCATAGCAAAACGACTCTGCCCCGTATTTGGCCGCGGCATATGGCGAAACGACTTGTCCCGCTGCCATTTCCTCCTTCAACGGCACATTCCCCTGGTTGCCGTAGACGGACGAGGAAGAGGCGAACAGCACATGCCGGACGCCTGCCATGCCCGCCGCCTTTAGCACGTTAATGGTCGCTTTGATATCATAATCGACATAATCAAGCGGCTGCAAAAGCGAATTGGGAACACCGGGCAGCGCCGCTAAATGATATACACAGTCCGGCTGATAGCGGCAAAACAATTCTTCCGTTTTTTCTCCATCAAGCAAATCGATGTGATAAACAGGAAGATTTCCTCCTGTCAACGCCCGAAATTGCCGTTTTTTCCGTTCTGCCGGGTAATAAGGATGAAAATTGTCAATCACCGCCACGTCGTGCCCAAGCGAAAGCAATTTGGCAACAAGATGGCTGCCGATAAACCCGGCCCCCCCTGTAACAAGAATTTTCAACGGATTCACCTCAAAACACTTTATTCTACTAGCATATTATCATAAGAAAATCAAAAAGCGTCTGTTTCCCTCCGGTCGCCTCATAGCTTATCCCTTCCCTTTTCCTTTATAAGAAGGCAAAAAACCTTGCTAAAGAACAAGGTTTTTTGCCTGAAAGCGCTGTTAAAAACAACGAGCAGCCTTTATTTCACGGAAGATGATGTATTTTCCTGATACCTTTTACTTGATAATGATTTTCATTAGCACAAATTGATTATAATCAATAATTATGATTAACGTCAATAAAATTTTATCAAAGAAAAAAGCCCGCCAGCAGTTGGCAGGCCCTTTCCTTGCCTCACACTTTAATAAATGAAGGAAAAAATTCATTTCCGATAACTTCCCCTTGTATAAACGGTTTTGTTTGTTTTTGATGGTTTAACGGCAAAAGCGGGAACAGCAGTTCAGCCACCCGATATGCTTCTTCTAAATGCGGGTAACCGGATAAAATAAAGTAGCGGATGCCTAATTGATGATACTCTAACAGCCGCTCTGCCACTGTTTCCGGATCCCCGACTAAAGCGGTTCCTGCACCACCTCTGACAAGACCGACTCCCGCCCATAAATTAGGGCTGATTTCAAGAGATTCTCTGCTTCCATTATGCAACTGTCTCATCCGCTGCTGTCCGACCGAATCGTATCGGGAAAACACCCGTTGTGCTTCCTGAATGGTTTTTTCATCAACATAACGAATCAGCTTTTCAGCAGCATCCCATGCTTCCTTGGCTGTTTCGCGGACAATGATATGAAGCCGAATGCCAAATTCAATCGTACGTCCTTGCTGTTCAGCCAATTTTCTCACTTGGGAAATTTTTTCTTCCACCTGTGCTGGCGGTTCCCCCCATGTTAAGTAAACATCCGCATGTTTCGCTGCCACAAGCTGCCCTGCCGGTGAAGATCCGCCGAAATAAATCGGCGGATACGGCGTTTGAACTGGCGGAAACAGAAGCTTTGCTTCATTCACATGGATATGTTTTCCATTTAACGTGACTTCTTCGCCGCTTAACAGCCGTTTCCACACCGTTAAAAATTCATCCGTTGCTTCATAGCGTTCGTCATGGCTTAAAAATAGGCCATCTCCCGCAAGTTCAACAGGATCGCCGCCAGCAACAACATTAATAAGCAACCGTCCTTCCGAAATGCGGTCTAATGTTGAAGCCATGCGTGCTGCAAGCGTTGGAGACATCAATCCCGGCCGCACGGCGACAAGAAAGCGCAATCGTTTAGTTTCCGCTGCCAATGCGGACGCGAGCAGCCACGGATCTTCGCACGATTTTCCTGTTGGAATCAATACCCCTTTATAGCCAAGCCGGTCAGCTGCTTGGGCGATTTGCCGGAAATAGCTGTATTCCGGAGCGCGCCCTCCTTTGGTTGTCCCAAGATACCGTCCATCGCCATGGGAAGGGATAAACCATAATAATTCCATTTTCTTTTCTCCTTTCTATTGTTTAATGCGGGCTTGCGGCTGGAATGTTTGAAATAAATTGCATCACTTCCTTTATCCTTCCTTCAATGTCGGATTGAAAAAACAGGTTTCCAGCCTCATCACGTTGAATCGTGTTATCTAAAATAAACACTCCATGTAAAATTTCTTTCGCTCCCATAATGGAGAAAATGGGTTTAAGCGCGTATTCAATCGATAGCAGATGAGCGATAGTTCCGCCCGTGACGATCGGAGCAATAATCTTGCCTAAAAACGCCTTTTCCGGTAACAAGTCGAGAAACGCTTTTAAAATACCCGTATAGCTGCCTTTATAGACAGGGCTTAACACCATGACCGCATCCGCTTCGCGAATCCATTCATGAGTTTGCGCGATCGCCTTACTATCGTATTTTGCATGCAGCAAATCTTCCGCCGGCAAATCGCAAACATGGATTAAATGGACGTGATGCCCCCTATTAAGCAGCTCTTTTTGCAACCGGTTAGCGATCTCCGCTGTTTTGGATTGTTTCGACGGGCTTCCCGAAATCAAAGCGATTGTCGTCACTGATCTCCCCTCCTTTTTTCTTTTACATCGTTCCTTTATACGTATCTTGCCAGCGAAGCAAACGCTTCTCTAATACACGGACCAGTGAATCGGTAAGTTTTCCTACCACCGCAAAAAGAATAATACCGACAAAAACAATATCCGTATTGCTAAACTGCCTTGCATCCATCATCATATATCCAATTCCTTCTGTTGACCCCATCAACTCCGCAACAACAAGGCCGAGCCAAGCCGCTCCAAGCGAAAGGCGAATTCCAGATAAAATAGCAGGAAGCGCAGACGGGACAATGAGCAACGTAATCTTTTTCCATCTGCTAAAATGGAGAATGCGGGCGACATCAAACAACTTCGCATCCACTCCGCGTATGCCAATAAATGTATTTACGTATACAGGAAAAAACGCACCTTTAGCGATCAATAAAACCTTTGATGTTTCTCCAAATCCAAACCATAAGATAAAAAGCGGTGCCACCGCCAAATGCGGAATCGTTCGCAGCATTTGTACTGTAGGATCAAGGACATCTTCCGTTTTCGTGGAAAAACCTACGGCAATGCCAGCAAGAAGCCCGATG
Organism: Parageobacillus thermoglucosidasius; assembly: GCF_001295365.1. GTDB lineage: Bacteria > Bacillota > Bacilli > Bacillales > Anoxybacillaceae > Parageobacillus > Parageobacillus thermoglucosidasius. The sequence goes on from NZ_CP012712.1 coordinate 3,625,655, forward strand.
CCTGCTCCAAGCAAAAATCCTGCCGCTGCCCGAAAAACACTAACTTTCAAGTGGGTAAATAATTCCCCGGAGACGGTTAATTGATAAGCCGCTTGCACAATATCTACCGGCGTTGGCAAAACCGTTTTGGAAACTGCCCCTGTCATCCCGACAAGTTGCCATATGAATAAAATGAAGATGGGCAATACCGCTTGTATCATCCATTTGCGAAATTGGCCGAAAGCCGGGATCTTTCTCCCCCACTCCTTTCGCAGAAGCGGCTGCCTTGCAGTGATAGTTGTTTTATTCATCTTTGTTCTCACCTTCTTTCTCTAATTCTTGCAACGCTTTTTTTATATATTGATTATCGACTACTTTGCTTGTATCGATTTTTCTTTTAATGATTTTTTGCTCATATTGGAAATCGGCGGTTTTTTGCTGTGCCTGAATAACATCATCCGTAATTGGCTCGTTCAATGATGGGTTATTGCGCAACGCCCGCACTACGACTTCTTTATCTATTTTTTTCGCTTTCGCATAAATTTCTATCGCTTCATCAAAATGGTCATTTTGACAACGCCGTGCTTTCTCGTAAATTTTTAAAAACTGAACCGTTAAATCAGGATGCTCTTCGATAAATCCCGTCCGCGCTACGATAAACGATGGCGAATATGCTTTAAGATCCTCTCCATCCGCTATGATGCGCGCTTTCTTTTTGATCACCTCATACGAAATAAACGGCTCCCAAATCGCCCAAGCATCCACTTTCCGTGTATCAAACGCTGCTTGCGCTTCATCCGGCTGCAATTGGATCATTTCAACATCTGACGCTTTCAAACCAGCGTGTTCGAGTGCTTTATATAAGAAGTTAAATCCACTGCTTCCTTTGGCCACAGCAATCTTTTTTCCTTTTAAATCCTTTAGGCTTTGAATTTCACTTCCTTGCGGGACAATGATGGCATCTCCTTTAACCCCGTCTGCTGCTTTACTGATCTCTTTAAATTCAATGCCAGCGGCTTGGGCAGAAATGACCGGCGAGTTTCCAACACCGCCGAAATCAAGATTATTGGAAGCCATCGCTTCAAAATGGGGAGGACCGCTTTGAAACTCAATCCATTTCACCTTGACTCCTTCTTTTTCAAATTCTTTTTCAAACCAGCCTTTTTCTTTTGCCAGTAAAAGCGGCCCAAGACTTTGCTGAATGCCGATGCGAATCGTGACGTTTTTCTCTTTTCCTTTCGCCGTTGTCCCTGTCGTTGTTTCCTGGCCGCAGCCGGACATCAATGCGATAAACAAGCTTATCAACAGAAGCAATATATGTTTCCTCATAAAAGGATCCTCCTCTCTCAAATTCCTAGTCCTTCCAGTAAAGGAGAGTCTTCCGCTGTTTCAAATTCACGCAATATGCGTTGCCTCATCTCTTGGAAAGATGGATGGGCGCGCTGCCGTGGAAATGGCAACGGAACGGGAACGATTGTCCGAATTTGTCCTGGCTTTGCTTTCATCACCACTACTTTCGTTCCTAAATAAACTGCTTCATCTAAGTCATGAGTAACAAGAATCATCGTAATTTGTTTATTTTGCCATATTTCCAGCAACACATCTTGCAAATGCTTTCTTGTAAAGGCATCAAGCGCACTAAACGGTTCATCGAGCAATAATATTTTCGGTTCACGCAGCAATGCTCTCGCAATGGCCACACGCTGTGCCATTCCCCCTGATAACTCCTTTGGGTAGGCTTTTTCGAAGCCTTTTAACCGGACAAGCTCTATTAACTCATCAACCTTTTTCCGGACATTCACATCTTTCAACGATTGATTTGCTGCAATATTTCCTTCCACCGTTAACCATGGGAATAAACGATGTTCCTGAAAAATAAAGCCTTGATCTAATCCGGGGCCATCAATTTGCACACCGTTTATTTCCACCGCGCCGTTATAATCGGTATCCAACCCTGCTACAATTTTTAGCAATGTACTTTTTCCGCATCCACTCGGACCAATAATGGTGATGAATTCACCATTATTGATTTCCAAATGAACATCTTGGAGAACATGAACTCCTTGTTTCCCTTGGAAAAAAGTTTTGCTTTTAATATCAATCTGTATACTCACTTTGTTCCCTCCTTCCGCAATATCCGAAGAAAAATGCTGTAATTATCTTCATAAGACCGCTCTCTTTTTCATCCGATCGGAATGAAAAAGAATTGTCTTCGTTGTTCTTTAAAAATCATATTATTCCTATATACTAACTTATATTTAAGTTGTAAAAAAATAAAACGGCAGGAAAATAGCGGACTTTAATTCATAGTTAACATATAGGATTTATTGATTATAAATATAAACAATTTTCTTTACTAAGTCAATTATTATTTTTCATATTTTTAGTGATTAATCATAAAAAAGGAGATTCAGACATACATTGCCTGAATCTCCTTCGCGAAAAATGAATTATACATGTTTTTCTAACAACTGGATAAGCGCTTCTTTTGGCTGGTAGCCTATCGTTTTGTCGACAAGCTCACCGTTTTTGAAGACAAGCAGCGTTGGAATGCTCATCACGCCGAATTTCGAAGCTGTTTCTTGGTTTTCGTCGACGTTCACTTTAACGATTTTCACTTTATCGCCCAATTCTTTGTCCACTTCTTCAAGAACCGGCGCAACCATGCGGCAAGGTCCGCACCAAGGCGCCCAGAAATCAACCAATGTTAAGCCTTCTTTCGTTTCTGACGCAAATGTTTGATCTGTCGCATTAACAATCGCCATTCTTTACTCCTCCTATTTTTTTTACTTTTATGTTGTAAGCAAAGTATATCATGCAAATGGAGTTTAGTGCGAATGTTTTGCTTCGTTTCTAATATTCGCTTTCCAACAATAATTATGCCTGTGCCAGACAGCAGAAAACGAGCAAAGCGGATTCGCTTCACTCGTTTTTGCCAACGGCTATGAATGCACTTTTAATTTTTTAAATTCTTCCGTTAATAACGGAACGACTTCAAATAAGTCGCCGACAATACCGTAATCAGCCACTTTGAAAATGTTTGCCTCTGGATCTTTGTTAATCGCGACGATCACTTTCGAGTTCGACATGCCGGCTAAATGTTGAATCGCTCCGGAAATGCCGCAAGCGATATAAAGGTCTGGAGTAACGACTTTACCCGTTTGCCCGATCTGCAGGGAGTAATCGCAATATCCTGCGTCGCACGCGCCGCGCGAGGCACCGACCGCGCCGCCCAAAACTTCAGCAAGCTCTTGCAGCGGCTTAAAACCTTCCGCACTTTTAACACCGCGGCCGCCGGCAACGATCACTTTTGCTTCAGACAGGTCCACTCCTTCCGTCGTTTTGCGAACGACTTCTTTTACGATCGTGCGCAAATCTTTAATGTCGGCAGAAATCGCTTTTACTTCCCCAGAACGCGATTCATCGCGCTCTAGCGGCGGAATGTTATTTGGACGCACCGTCACAAAGATCAGGCCGTCTGTGGCGATTTTCTTTTCGAATGCTTTTCCAGAGTAAATTGGCCGTGTAAAGATCAAGTTCCCGCCTTCTTCTTCCACAGACACTACGTCGGAAACAAGGCCTGAATTTAATTTAGTCGCTAATTTCGGCGATAAGTCTTTTCCTAAAGCGGTGTGCCCAAATACGATCCCTTCTGGCTTTTCTTCGTCAATTACCGCCATGAGCGCTTGGGAATAACCGTCCGGTGTGTAATGAGTTAAATGAGAATGTTCAACGACAACAACGCGATCTGCACCATGGAAAAATAGTTCATTTGCGTATGATTGAACGCTTTCCCCGGCAAGGACAGATACGACTTCCCCGCCTTGAGCGATTATTTTTGCTGCCGCGATCGCCTCAAATGAAACGTTTCTCAATGATCCGTCGCGAATTTCTGCTAATGCAAGTACTTTCCGTGCCATTTTCAATCCCCCTACTTTATTGATAAAATCACACCACTTTTGCTTCAGAACGTAACAATCGGACAAGTTCTTTCACTTGATCGTCAATGTTTCCTTCGAGAATTTTTCCAGATTCCCGCTTCGGCGGCAAAAATACTTCGATCGTTTTTGTTTTCGCTTCGACATCTTCTTCCTCCAGATCTAAGTCATCCAATTCCAATTCTTCAAGCGGTTTCTTTTTCGCTTTCATAATGCCAGGAAGCGACGGATAACGCGGCTCATTAAGCCCTTGTTGCGCCGTCACCAGCAACGGAAGCGACGTTTCGATTACTTCTTCATCCCCTTCGACATCGCGGACGAGCGTCACTTTATCGCCGTCAATATCGAGTTTCGTAATTGTCGTTACATACGGGATTCCCAACAATTCCGCTACGCGCGGGCCGACTTGTCCCGAGCCGCCGTCGATCGCGACATTGCCGGCTAAAATCAAATCCGGCTCTTTATCTTTCAAATATTCCGCAATAATTTTCGCTGTCGTATATTGGTCATGTGCTTCCACATCATCTTCTATGTTAATCAGCACTGCTTTGTCGCATCCCATCGCTAAGGCCGTGCGCAATTCTTTTTCCGCTTCCTCATTGCCCACCGTCACAACCGTTATTTCGCCGCCATGTTTGTCGCGCACTTGAATCGCTTCTTCAATTGCATATTCATCGTACGGGTTGATAATAAATTCCGCTCCTTCTTCATTTACTTTGCCGTCGGCAATCGTAATTTTTTCTTCTGTATCAAAAGTGCGTTTCATTAAGACAAAAATGTTCATAAAGGCCCCTCCTCGTTTCGACGAAATATTATTTCAGATTTAAATATTCAGTTAATTAAAGGCATCATTTCCCCTGAAAGGATGGCGGGCGTTTTTCAATAAATGCCTGCACTCCTTCTTTCGCGTCTTCTGTCGTAAACACACTTCCAAACAATTCCGCTTCCTCGCGCACCGCTTCTTGGAACGATTTTTCTTTAAAGGCGTTTAAAAGCTGCAATGTCGCGCGAATCGAAATCGGGCTTTTTTGCGCGATTTTTTTCGCCAGTTTTTTTGCTTCCTCCAACAGTTGTTCTTCCGGCACCGCCTTGCTTGCCAATCCCCATTGCACCGCTTCCGTTCCAGTAATCGGTTCGCTCGTCCACATCATCTCGGCCGCTTTGCTGAAACCGACATAGCGGGGAAGCCGCTGGGTTCCGGCAAAGCCAGGTATAATGCCAAGCTGCAGTTCCGGCAATCCGAGTTTTGCGTTTTCGGAAACAATGCGAACGTGGCAGCTCATCGCCAGCTCCAATCCGCCGCCTAATGCCGCGCCATGGACCGCCGCAATCACAGGCTTTGTTAATTGCTCGATGCGCTCCATCACTTGCTGGCCTGCTCTTGCCAGCTTTGCGGCTTCTTCGCTGGATTTTATGGTTGTAAACTCTTTAATATCGGCACCTGCCGAGAAAAATCTTCCCTCACCATGAAGAAGCACGACGCGGACATTTTCATCCGCCTCCAGCTCATCCAGCAATGATGAAAGCTCTTTCAAAACCGCAGATGAAAGAGCGTTTGCCGGAGGACGGGAAAACGTCACGTCCGCAACGAACTCTTCTTTATGAACGCGAAAAAATTCCATGTAATCTCCTCTCTCCCTTCAAACAAATATGCCATCTTGCTACGAAGATGCACAACCTTTTGTTAATAATTCGTAAACCGGCTTCGCCAATGCGACCAGATCATACTTTTGCTCGTTCATTACCCATGTCGTCACCGTTTCGTCAATCGCCCCAAAAATCATTTGCCTTGTGAGGCGGATATCTAAATCACGGCGAAACTCACCTTTTTCAATCCCTTCTTTCACAATTTCATCAATAATGCGCAAATATCTTTTCAACACTTCATTAATCCGCTGCCGTAATTCTTTATTCGATTGACGCAACTCTAATTGAGTAACGACGGCTAAGTGATGATCTTGCGCCAGCGATTCAAAATGTTTCTTCACTAATACGTACAATTTCTCTAAAGGACTCGAAATTCCTGCTATCTCCTGCTCGATTTTCTCGATAAAGGAGCCCATTTTTTCTTGAAACAGCGAGATAAGAATGTCTTCTTTATTTTTAAAATAAAGATAAATCGTTCCGTCCGCGACCCCCGCCTGTTTGGCGATTTTCGATACTTGTGCTTGATGATAGCCATGTTCGGCAATGACTACAACCGCTGCATCGATGATTTGTTTGAACTTAGGTTTATCTCTTCTCAACATCCATTCTCCTTTACGAAAACATGAATGAACAATCATTCATGTTTTTATTTTAAAGATTCTTTGCTTGTTTTGTCAAGATAAAGTCATGCCAAATCTAAACCGTTTCGTTATTCTTTTTCTTTTCTTCCTCGAGCAATGCCCGCCGCAAAATTTTCCCAACCGCTGTTTTTGGCAGTTCTTTGCGGAACTCATACATGCGCGGCACTTTATATGATGCCAATCGGCTTCTCATAAATTGATCCAATTCCTCTTCTGTGCATTGTGCCCCTTGTTTAAGAACGACAAACGCTTTGACCGTTTCTCCGCGGTATTCATCCGGAACGCCCACAACTACCGCTTCCTGCACTTTCGGATGCTCATATAGCACTTCTTCGACTTCGCGCGGATAAATGTTGTAACCGCTTGCAATAATAATGTCTTTTTTGCGGTCAACGATATAAAAATAACCTCGTTCATCCATATAACCGATATCACCCGTGTATAGCCATCCGCCGCGCAACACATTCTCCGTTTCATGCGGCTGATTCCAATATCCTTTCATCACTTGCGGCCCGCGGACAACAAGTTCGCCGATTTCATTCACCTTTGCTTCTTCGCCCGTTTCCAAAGACACGATTTTCGCTTCCGTATCTGGCCATGGCACGCCGATGCTTCCTTTCACCCGTTCTCCGTCCCATACAAAATTGCTGTGAGTAACAGGAGAGGCTTCTGTTAACCCGTACCCTTCAATCAGTTTTCCGCCAGTCAATTTTTCAAATTTTTCTTGCACTTCAACCGGCAGCGGCGCTGACCCGCTAATGCATACTTTGATGGAAGATAAGTCATAGCGCGGCAAATTCGGATGATTTAATAGCGCAATATACATCGTCGGCGCCCCAGGAAACAATGTCGGTCTCAGCTTTTCAATCGTTTTTAATGTTGTTTCCACATCAAATCGCGGCAAAAGAATCATTTTATACGCTTGCACGACCGCTAAATTCATGATCGTCGTCATGCCGTACACGTGAAAAAACGGCAATATTCCTAAAATCGACTCCGTTCCTTTTCCGCAACGATACATCCAATGGGCGCACATCAACGTGTTGGCAATCAAATTTCGGTGTGTCAGCATGGCTGCTTTCGGCACGCCGGTCGTTCCGCCAGTATACTGCAACAACGCGATATCTTCAACGTCGATCGCTATGTCTGGCTCTGTTGTGTTTGGGCGTGACATTATTTTGGAAAATAAATGCTGGTCGCTCCGCTCTTCCACTCTGGCCACCGCTGGCTGCCCCTGCTTCCGCTGCATGAGCGGATACAGCCATTTTTTGATAGCCGGCAAATAGTCTTTCACACTTGTAATGATAAGATGTTTTACGTTTGCCTTTTCCTTTGCTTTCACTGCTTTCGGATAAAGCATGTCAAGCGTAATGAGCACCGTCGCTCCGCTGTCGTTCAGTTGGTATTCCAATTCGTGTTCCGTATAAAGCGGATTCGTCTGCACGACAATGCCGCCCGCCAATAACACCCCGTAATAGCTGACAACCGCTTGCGGGCAGTTTGGCAGCATAATGGAGACGCGATCACCTTTTTGCAATCCGAGCTGCCGCAAATAATTCGCCAATGTAAGCGCCTGCTCATAAACTTCGCGGAACGTAAGCGTTTTTCCCAAAAAATAAATTGCATCATGCCTGCCGAATTCCGCTGCTGTTTTCCGCAAATACTCAGGCAACGTTTTATTAGGATAGTCAAGGCGATGCGGGATTTCCGGCGGATAATGAGCAAGCCATGGTTTTTCCATCGATACCCCTCCTATATTCAAAAATTTCAGATGATTTATTTTTATTTTATTACACTTTTCCGAATTTTACATCAAAAAAAGCGCCCTGACAGAGAGGACGCTACAAAAATAAATAAATGATGCCAATGAGAATAAAAAGAGCGCAAAGAATAAACAATATTTTCGACAATGTTTCCATCGTTTTATTTTTCCATGCTAAATATACAATGCCGACAACAAGAAAGATTCCGCACAAAACAAGCAACGCTTTAACTAATATTTCCATATTTTAACTCCCTTTACCGAATTCCTTCGCCAATGACAAACGATAAGCCGATGGAAATAACCATGGAAATCAGCCCAACCGCGCGATTGTCTTTGGCAATTTCCTCATCAATATTAAATTTTGGAGTAAGAAATTCGTAAATGAAATACGCGACCAGCAGCAAAATAAAGCCGTATATTCCCCAGCCGATCATCGCCAACAATGACTCGTGATGGCGGAGAGCATAGCGGAAAATATTGGCGATGCCGAAAATTTTTCCGCCGGTCGCCATCGCCACCGCGACGTTTCCTTTTTGGATCTCCTCCCAATTTTTATATTTTGTCACTAGCTCAAATATCGCTAAAAACACGACCATGCATAAAACAGCCACACTAAAATTGGCAGCAATTTTTACGATTTCGTTTTCCCAAAACGAACTCATCGTTTTCTCCCCTCATCATTTCAATTCGACAATCGTTACCCCTGTTCCTCCTTCATTCGCACCGCCAAAATGAAAGCTTTTCACAGCGCGGTGCGTCTTCAAAAATTCTTGCACCCCTTTGCGGAGCGCTCCCGTCCCTTTTCCGTGAATGATCGAAACGCGCGGATATCCTGCCAAAAGCGCATCATCGATATATTTCTCCAAACGGGCGAGCGCATCTTCGTACCGTTCTCCGCGCAAGTCAAGCTCCAATCCGACATGATAGTCTTTCCCTTTAACTGTGGCAAGCGGCTTTGTCTCCGTTTTCGGCGCGCTGCCGATATATTCTAAATCCCGTTCGTTGATTTTCATTTTTAAAATGCCGAGCTGCACTTGCCATTCATCATCAGAAACCTTTTCAACAAGGTATCCTTTTTGATTTAAACTGATCACTTTTACCTCATCGCCAGGCTGAAATGAATGAGTCGCCTGTTTTTTCCGTTCTTTTTTCTTTTTCTCCAATGTTGGCATCGCTTCTTGGAGGCGTTTTTTCGCTTCGATCAGCTCATGTTCTTTAATTTCCGCCTGTTTTTCTTGTTGCATTCGGCGGAGCTCATGGATAATCCGCTCCGCCTTTTGCTGGGAGGAACGAACGATATCGGCTGCTTTCCGTTTCGCTTCTTCTATGATTTCCTCGCGTTTTTCATGAAGCTCTTCCCATTTTTGCTCCCAGTCGCGGCGCAGCTGTTCTGCCTCCATGCGCGCTTCTTCCGCTCTTTTCAGTTCTTCCTCTGCCCGCTTTTTGCTTTGTTCCAGCGAAGCGATCATATTTTCCACATTGTTGCTTTCTGCGCTAATATGCAATTTCGCCCGTTCGATAATGCGCTCATCCAGTCCGAGGCGCTTCGATATTTCAAAAGCATTGCTCCGCCCGGGGATGCCGATCAATAACTTATACGTTGGGCGCAACGTTTCGGTGTCAAATTCGACGCTTGCATTAATGACGCCGTCGCGGTTGTACCCGTACGCTTTCAATTCCGGATAATGGGTGGTCGCCACCGTCCGCGCTCCGCGGCCATGCACTTCGTCCAAAATGGCGATCGCCAATGCCGCTCCTTCCTGCGGATCGGTTCCCGCACCCAATTCGTCGAATAAAACGAGGCTTTCATGATCAACATCGCGCAAAATCTCGACAATATTGACCATATGGGAAGAAAAGGTGCTTAAACTTTGTTCAATCGATTGTTCATCCCCAATATCGGCATAGATGGAACGGAACACAGCCAGTTCCGAACCATCCAGCGCCGGAATAAATAAACCGGCTTGCGCCATCAACGTTAACAATCCGATCGTTTTTAATGTGACTGTTTTTCCGCCGGTGTTCGGGCCGGTGATTACGATTGTTGTGTAGTCTTTGCCAAGCTCAATGTCATTCGGGACGACGGCCTCTTGATCAATGAGCGGATGGCGCGCCTGCAATAACCGGATATAGCCGCGGTCGTTCAAGGCAGGCTTTGTCGCTTTCAGCTTATTGGCATATTTCGCCTTGGCGAAAATAAAGTCAAGTTGCGCTAATATGCCAACATTTTCAAGAAGCGCTTCGGCGTGTCCGGCGACAATGCCGGTCAATTCGGTTAAAATCCGCTCGATTTCCCGCTTTTCCTTGACACGCGCTTCTTGGAGCTGGTTGTTTAGTTCCACCACCGCTTGTGGTTCAATAAACAATGTCGCCCCCGAAGCCGATTGGTCATGGACGATGCCGCCGTAAGCGCCGCGGTACTCTTGTTTTACTGGAATGACGTAGCGGTCGTTGCGAATCGTAATAATCGCATCGGATAACATCTTTTGCGCTGATGGCGAACGAATGATGCTCTCCAATTTTTCACGCACCCGCGCCTCCGTCGTTCGCAGCTGCTGGCGGATGGAACGCAGCCGTTCGCTCGCATGATCGAGCACTTCGCCATGGTCGTCAATGCAGCGCTCAATCGCTTGCTGCACTTCCGGAAGCGCGACAAGTTTTTCCGCATAGCCTGCCAAGTGCGGAAACTCCTCTTTTTCTTCGTGCAGTGATTCAATAAACTGCTTTAACTGCCGGCTTGCGGAAATGGTGCTGGCAATATCTAAAAGCTCATGCGGACTAAGCGTTCCGCCGATTTTCGCCCGTTTGAGGCTTGCGCGGATGTCCACAATGCCGCCAAGCGGAACATGCCCGCGCAAACGCAACGCAGCTGCCGCTTCATCGGTTTCTTCTTGCCAGTTAACAACCTCCGCCAAACGCGAAGAAGGAAGCAGCTTTTCCACTTTTTCTTTTCCTAACGACGAAGACACATGTTCTAACAATTGTTCTTTGACTTTATCAAATTCCAGTATGTGAAGCACTCTTGTATGCACGGATGAAAAACCTCCATCTGAAAATTGTCGGCAAATTCGTTTTCTAATCTTGTTTACCGTTTGCGCCGCAAAAAGCTGCGCAACTCTTCCAGAGACCATGTATTGATTACCGTTTCCTTGCGAATCCAGCCTTTTCTTGCTATTATGACTCCTATTCTCATATGGTCAAGCATATCCAGATGGTGGGCATCGGTATTAATCGCGATTTTGACTCCGGCATCTTGCGCTTTCTTTAAATAAGAATAGGATAAATCAAGGCGGTGCGGATTCGCGTTTAACTCAAGCGCCGTATTCGTTTCCCGCGCCAGTTCAATAAGCATGTCAATATCTACGTCATATCCGTCCCGTTTTCCGATCAGCCGCCCTGTCGGATGGGCGATCAAATCAACATGGCGGTTGCGCAGCGCGGCAGTGAGGCGCTTCATAATCACATCGCGCGGCTGGGAAAAACTTGAATGAATCGCAGCGATAACAAAATCAAGCTCTTCGAGAACATCATCATCATAATCAAGCGTTCCGTCTGGCAAAATATCCATTTCCACGCCAGCCAAAATCGTAAAATCATCATACTTCGCATTTAGCCGTTCAATTTCTTCGCGCTGCCTGCGAAGCCGCTCCACCGTTAAGCCGTTCGCCACTTTCAAATATTGAGAATGATCGGTGATCGCCATATAACGGTAGCCTTTCTTCCGGCACGCTTCTGCCATCTCTTCAATCGAGCACGCCCCGTCGCTCCAAGCTGAATGCATATGCAAATCTCCTTGAATGTCGGAAAGGCGAAGAAGCGGATAGCTGTCACGATAGCGGTCGACTTCCGTTCCATCCTCCCTTAGTTCTGGCGGGATAAATGGCAAGTGAAAATAGGCAAAAAACGCTTGTTCATCCGCAAACGTTTTAACTTCCCCCGTATCCACATTTTCTACTCCGTACTCGCTTATTTTTTCGCCGCGCTCTTTTGCCAGCTGCCGCATGCGCACATTATGCTCTTTCGATCCCGTAAAATGATGAAGTGTCGTGGCAAACTGCTCTGGTGCCACTAAACGAAAATCAACGGCAATGTCATACTCATAACGAAGCTGCAAAGACACTTTCGTATCGCCGTTGGCGATGACGCCAGAGACATTTGCCAGTTTCAATAACTGTTCCCGCACAAGCCGCGGCTCGTTCGTCGCGATGATGAAATCCAAATCTTTCACGGTTTCTTTCATGCGCCGCAAGCTGCCAGCGCGGGAAAAACGAGCGATTCCTTCCATCTTTTCGAGCTGGCGTTCTATTTCTTCGGCAATTGGCAGCACAAAAGCTAACGGAAGCCGTTCCGGGCGGGATCCGATTTCTTCAATCGCAGCTAAGAGCTTTTCTTCCGTTTTCTTGCCGAACCCAGGAAGCTGCCGCACTTTTTGGGAAAGGCAAGCTTCTTTCAATGTAGCAATATCGACAACCCCCAGCTCTTGATACAATTTGGCGATTTTCTTGCCGCCAAGTCCGGGAAGCTGCAGCAGCACAAGCAAACTGTCCGGAATTTCCTGTTTCAATTGTTCCAGCACGCTTGATGCGCCCGTTTCCAAAAATTCTTGAATAACGCTTGACGTGCCTTTTCCTATGCCTGCAATCGCGGTGAAGTCTTCTATTTCCGAAATGCTACGCTCATCTGCTTCCAACGCGCTCGCCGCTTTGCGGAACGCCGCGATTTTAAACGGATTTTCTCCTTTTATTTCCATGTATAACGCAATCGTCTCCAGCAGACGAATGACATCTTTTTTATTTCCTTTCATGATACTCACCACCTTATAACGTACAGCCCACTATGAAACATAATACAAGTTTTTGATGAAAAAGTACAAAAAAACTTCCCTATAAATATAGAGAAGTTGCTACCCCATATAATGAATCCACATTTGTTTCAACATATCCGACAAGAATGGAGTATGTTTCACAATGGCCATTGCCATAAAAGAATGCTGAATCTTCGTTTGGATGCTTTCAATCGGAATAAGCGCGCCAACGTATAAAATCAAAAACACGATTAAGTACACTTCGACAAATCCTAACGCTCCGCCAGCCCAGCGGTTAATGCTGCGAAGAATTGGCAACTGTGCCACAAAATCAAGCATCGATCCGATAATTTGCAGCACGATTTTCGCCGCAAAAAATAAAATCGCAAATGCGATCGCTCGATAATACGCGTCATCCAAATGGGTGCTTTCAAACAACAATTTCGCCGTTTCTGAATCGCCAAACGTCGGATACGGAATCCATAACCGGAGTGCCGGCACTAATTTTTCATAATGATAATACGCAACGACAAACGCAATCACAAAACCTGCCATATGAATAAATTGCAAAATAAAGCCGCGTTTCAAGCCAATCATAAATCCCATGAAAAGGATAAAAAGCAAAAGAAGATCGACCATTCCGTTACTCATCCTTTTCTTTGCTTAGTTTTTGCAAAAGCCGATCATATTCTTCTTTTAATTTTATATAATCGTGAACGATGTTGATCGCTGTCAGCACCGCTAGTTTGCTAATGTCCAATGTCGGGTTTTTCTCGCTAATTTCCCGCATTTTATCATCGACGATCGATGCCACTAAGCGGATATGACTTGAGCTTTCCGTGCCAACGATCGTATATTGCTGTCCGTATATATCGACTGTCACCCGCGTTTTTTGTTGCTCCGCCAAATGATTTCCCCCATTCTTCAAAATCCTATTGTTTATCATAACATGAATGCTGATATAATGAAAAGATACGACTACTAGATATGCCTAAGAAAAAACGATGTCAATGAGGAGTGAATGGACATGGCGAATCACGTTATCGCGGCATCAGCAGCGCTGCTTGAACAGATGCGGAATCATTACGCTTCTGATATAACAGAACACCTTCCTGCGGGCGCTTTGTTCGTTGCTAAGCGGCCGGGCTGCACGATTACCGCTTACCGTTCAGGGAAAGTATTGTTTCAAGGAAAAGCAGCGGAACAAGAAGCCGCGAAATGGCTGGAACCATCGGAACAAAAGAAAGCAGCAGCCCCGCAACCCCGTTTGTCTGCCGCATCAGCAATCGGTTCCGACGAAGTCGGAACGGGAGATTATTTCGGGCCGGTTGTCGTTGCCGCCGCATATGTCGCCAAAGAGCAAATCGAGACGATCGTGGCAATGGGAGTAAAAGATTCAAAGCAATTAACCGATGAAGCGATCCGCCGGATCGCCCCCGCACTGATGAACCATATCGCGCACCAAACGGTTATTCTCGCAAACCAAAAGTACAACGACTGGCAAAGAAGCGGCATGCCGCAAACAAAAATAAAAGCGCTGTTGCATAATAAAGCCATTGCCATGCTGATGGAACGACTTTCTCCTATCAAGCCGGAAGCTATCATTATTGACCAATTTATTGAACGGGACTTATATTTTCGTTACCTCGAAGGTGAAACAAACATCGTCCGCGATCGTGTGTATTGTTATCCGAAAGCAGAAACGGTTCATATTGCGGTGGCTGCCGCTTCCATCATTGCCCGCTACGTATTTTTGCAGGAAATGGAGCGGCTGAGCCAAAAAGTCGGCATGACATTGCCAAAAGGAGCAGGGGCACAAGTCGATCAAACCGCCGCTAAGCTTATGCAAATGCACGGGCCGGCAATTCTTGAATTGTGCGGGAAGCTTCATTTTGCCAATACGAAAAAAGCGGTGCAAATTGCCAAACAACAATGAAATTGTCGGACTTGCAGGAAGGAAAACAGCCCGTCCTTACCTTGTCTTACATTCCTTTCCATAGCTGCATTTTTGCCCGCATTCAATAAAAAACTACCGCACAAAGCGGTAGTTTGATCAATACATTATTTTTCTTCCAGTGCTTCCACTACTTTTTCCGCCGTGCTTCGGCTTGACTGCGGGTTTTGTCCTGTTATCAAATTGCCGTCGCGCACGGAGAAATCTGTCCATTTTTCCCCGCGGACAAAATTGGCGCCTCTTAAGCGCAATGTCGACTCAAGTAAAAACGGCATGTATTGGTCTAATTGCACTTCTTTCTCTTCTTCGTCCGTAAACGCGGTTACCGTTTTTCCTTTGACAAGCGGCGTTCCGTCTTTATATGTCACATTGACAAGACCGGACGGCCCATGGCAAACGGCGCCAATGATTCTTCCGTCTTCAGCGAATTGTTGCAAAACATATTGCAATGTTTCATTGTCTGGAAAATCAAACATCGTCCCGTGGCCGCCAGGAAGGAAAATCGCATCAAAACCGGACGCATCGTCTTTGCTCAAGCGGGCGGTGTTTTTCAACTCTTCTTCCGCTTTTGCCCAAGCCGGATCTTTTTTTTCGATGCTGCGCGGGTCAAGCGGCACTTCCCCGCCTTGGATGCTCGCCACTTTCACGTCATAGCCTTTTTCTTTAAATACAAGGTATGGAACGGCGAATTCTTCGAGCCAAAGCCCTGTTTTATGGTCATCGGTGATCGTTGTATGATTGGTGACAACCATTAGCACACGTTTTGCCATACAGGATTCCTCCCTTTATTTGAAACGTTACTTTTATCATAGAACACCTTTTGAAAAATAAACAACAAATATGCTCTCGTGCCATGAAGCCGGTCTTTTTACTTTATAAACGGCCACCAGTTTGCTTTATCGAACGTTTTGACCATCACAGGGACAAACAGCGGCAGCACAACAAGCGCGTATAAAATTAACCCAGTAAGGATGATCGTTGCGATCTGCAAAAGCGATAGGACGCCGGACGGGTACATTGCCGCAAACGTTCCGCCTAAAATGACAGCCGCTGAGATAATGACCGTTCCCATGTTGCGCATCGAGATAAGCATTGCCTCCTGTACCGGCATGTCGCGGTATTCGTTGAAACGGTCCATCAAGAAAATGCTATAGTCGATGCCAAGCGCGATTAAGATGACAAATGCGAAAAACGATACCGCCCAGTTCAAACCGGCATAACCAAGCCCGTTGACGAAAACAAGCTCTGTGACGGCCATCGATGTGTAGTACGTTAAAATGAGCGATAAAATTAAATACATCGGCATAATCAATGAACGGAGCAAAATCATCAAAATAAGCGTAATGCCGGCAAGCATCAGCACAACAGTGCGGGAATAGTCAGCAGACGAAATCGCATGCAAATCAGAATAAATGCTTGTCACTCCGCCAACGGCAACTTTTGCGTTTTCCAGCTTTGTGTCTTTGACCGCGCGCGCGACCGCTTGTTTAATATCATCTATTTTATTCAATGCTGACGTCGAATACGGATTTTCATCAAAAATCACGTCAAATGTGACGATTTTTTTATCTTGCGACATAAACGCATCTTGCGCTTTGGCAAATTCCTTGCTTTCAAGCACTTGTTTTGGCAAATACCAGCCTGTCATTTCTTCGTTTGGCGAGGCCGAGAGCTCGGATAAATAGCTTTGTGCGGTACCGAGACCTTTCGACACTTCGCGAAGGCCAGCAGCGCTCTGATCAAGCCCTGTAATTAATTGATTCATTTGCCCGTCTAATTGCGAAAATCCTTGCAGCAACTGTTTTTGCCCGGTGTTCACTTCGCTTAAACCATTCGCCAATTGCGGCAGGCGCTCAATGACTTGGCGCTGCCCGTTTGCCGCTTTATCCATCCCCTTTTGCAGCTCATCAAGCCCTGCGATCAGTTTGGCCATTCCGTCAATTAACGCTTTTTGGCCGCCGATGAGCTGCGCAAACGAGTCGTTCGCTTGACGCACCCCAGCGCTTACCTGTTTCAGTGCGGTATTTAATTGTGCAAAACCGGCAGCCATCTGCTGGGATTGTTTCGCCAATCCTGCTGCAACCATTTTTGTTTGCTGATATTCCGTATCCTGCCGCAACTCTGGATGCGTTTGTTCGATATGGTTCAATGATGTGCTCACCGCTGACAATTGTTGTGACAAGGCATTCATGCCACTTTGCAGCCGTTCATACTGGTCGGCAAGCGAAGCGAGGCCGCTTCCTGCCTTTTCATATCCTTGCAGCAATTGTTCAGCGCCTTGTTGCAATTTTTTCGCATTGTCTCGGATGGTTGCCAATCCTTTTTTGATTTCGCCAGCTCCCAGCGATCCGCTGCGAATGCCTTGTTCAATTTGCGCAAGCCCTTTTTGCAAGTCACCGACACCTGCTTTCAGCTGCTCCGTTCCTGAAACAAGCTGGCCAATACCGTTTGTCGCTTGTTTTAATTTTGGCGCGGAAGCGGAAAGCTGCCCGCTCGCTTGATTTAATCCTGAGCTGATTTTCTCGATGCCTTCTTTCCCTTGTCCAAGGCCGTTTTTTAAACTTTTCGCTTGTTCCGTAACAAGCAATTGTTCAATTGGCTCCCCCGTCGGGCGCGTGACGGAACGCACTTTGTCCACGCCATCGACTTTCTCGACTTCGCGGCTGATTTTTTCGATTAATGCGAAATATTCTTGCGAGTTCAGCGCTTCATCATTTTTCATGACGATTTGCGTCGGCATCGCTTCGCCAGGATTAAAGCTTTTGGCGATGATGTTAAACGCCTTAACAGATGCGTAATCATCCCCAATCTCTTCAAGCGAATCAAACGATAAATCGCCATCGTACGTTGCTAATACCGGAACGGTGATGACCGCAACAATTCCTAACGCGATAAGCGGTCTTGCAAACGCAAAACGGCCAGCGGCATCCCACAAGCGGCTTTGTTTATGCTCTAAATTCCCTTTCGCCGGCCAAAATAATTTCGGGCCGAGTGTCGCCATGAAAAACGGCACTAACGTCATCAGCGCAACAAGCAGCACCGCCACGCCGACGGCGACCGCGGCAGCCGACTGATACAGCTTAAATGTCGATAATCCAATCGCCGCAAATCCGATCATCACGGCGATTCCGCTGAACAACACCGTTTTTCCCGCGGTGCGGTATGTGGCGATAATCGCATCCGCAATACTTTCATGTTGTGAAAGCTCTTCCTTAAACCGGCTTAACAACAAAATGCAATAGTCCGTCCCAATCCCAAACAGCACGGCAACTAAAAAGATTTGCGTAAACGTAGACAGCGGAAAATTCACTTGATCAACAAGAAACGCGACAAGCGATTGTGATACTAAATACGTCATCCCGACCGTCACAAGCGGAATGAGCGGCGCGACAAACGAACGGAACACGATAAGCAGCACCACTAAAATAAACACAACGGTAATGCCTTCCGTCTTTTTCAGCCCTTCTTGCGAACTGACGACGACGTCTTCGTCAACCAGCCAGCCTCCCGTGTAATAATGCTCGACCGAAATATCATCAATCGCTTTGTAAAGCGCTTTGCTTATTGCCTTTGCGCTTCGTCCGTTCCGCTCCAGTTTCACCGACGTTAAAATCGTCGTGCCGTCTTTTGAAACAAGCTGATCTTTCAATTCCTTCTCTGTAAACGGAGAAATTATCTCGGTAATTCCAAGTTTGTCTTTTTGCGCTTCCAGTTGCCTAATGGCGCGCTGCGCTTCCTTCCAATCATTGTCCGTCAATCCGCCTTTGCGGTAAAACACAAGCGCGGTGGACAGCTCGTTTTCTTTATTCTCCTTCTTTTGCATCTCGTTTAAAATATCAATCGCAAGGGATGAGGAGTATCCTTTTGGCACGCTAAGCTGCCCTTTCTCGCGGACAAGGTCAGCCATGTTCGGCGCCGTCACCATAAGAACGACAGCAGCGACAAGCCACGCCAACAATATAAACCATTTCCCTTTAATGATTTTTCTCACGGTGCTCCCTCCATCTCCTGCAAAATGCGGGCAAACTTTTCATACGTTTGAATAAACGCTTCAATTTCCTCTTCGGAAAATTTAGCGATGAGCGATTCGACCAGTTTATGAACTTTGTCTTCTGCTTTCGTGATCCATTCATCTCCATGTTCTGTCAGCGTCAAATAAACAACCCTGCGGTCATTTGGATCGCGCGTGCGCTGAAGCAACCCTTTTTCGACAAGGCGGTTCGTCATCGCTGTAATTGCGCTTTTGCTTACGCCAAATACGGACGCAAGCTCTGTAGATGTGCATTTCCCTTTCTTTTTTATGTCACGGAGCAAGTAATATTGGTCGTTTGTCATATCTTCGTCAAGCTCGCATTGGACAAGTGCCGTTGCTTTTCTCATCACGATAAAGAAAACAGACAAATACCGCTCAACTAAATCATCAATGTTTCCATACCGCAAGCTACCACTCCTCTTTGCAAAAATAGTTTAACTATTTAACTATTAAACAATGTAACAATCTCTGCGAAGAAAAGTCAACCGAGAAGATTTTCTTTTTTGCCAAGAAGAATGATATAATGAAGGAAAGTGCGGGAGGATCGAAAATGAAGCGAGAACCATCCAAGCCGTATTCGTATCAAGACTACCTTCAGTGGGAAGGACGTTGGGAACTTATTGACGGCGTTGCGTATCATATGGGTCCATCTCCGACATGGGAGCATCAATTCGCCATAGTTGAGCTGTCGTTTATATTGCGTTCCTATTTTCAAAATAAACATTGCTATGTAGCGATTGCTCCGTTTGATGTTCGATTTTCAAGCGATGACGATTACGAACATGCACCCCATGTCGTTCAGCCTGACATCTCTGTTATTTGCCATAAACACCAGTTAACAAAAAATGGCTGTTTAGGCGCTCCAACACTAGTTATCGAGGTACTTTCCCCGTCAACCGCCTTAAAAGACAGAAACGAGAAATTCAAGCTATATGAAAAATTTGCCGTCCAAGAATACTGGATTGTTGATCCGGTTTATCAAACAATCGAAGTATTTGGGCGCGAAGACAGTTTTTTTAAAAAAAGAGAGGTGTTCGGCAAAGGTCAACGGTTAACGTCGTTCGTTTTTCCTGACTTAACCGTTGAAGCAAGCTCTATATTTTTCCAAACAGAATAGAGCACTGAAACGAGATATCGCCATTATCGGCTATTTTTCGGTTTATATCAAGTAAATAACTTAAGTTCCCCTTTCACACCCCAACAGATGAAAGGAAGGAGATTTTTTACCAGTTCAATACCGACAGTGTTGCTTTCCGAACATTTCCAATGCCTGTCACGCCGGCTATTTCTGCACTATTATCTTTCTTCATTTGTATTTATTATACCATATTCTTCCTGCGGCATCACTATCGCAAAAATATCATGAAGGATGCCAGCCCTTTGGCAAGAGTGACATCCTTTTTTGTTTCGTCGTTCAAGATAGGAAAAGCATTACGCCACAATATCCCGTTTTCGAAAAATAAACCATGTCAGCGTGTTAAACAGCACAAAATAAACAAGCAGCATCATAATGGAAAATGACATCGTCATTCCTTCGACAAGCGGCATTCCATCAATATATTGCGTCAAATCCGTATTGGCAAATAACAAATATTTTGCCCAGTCAAATTTCATGGCAAGAAACACCGTAATCTGCGGTCCGACAAACAGGGCAAACGTCGCCAGTCCAATCGCAAGCGAATGATTGCGAAACACCGCGGATATCATAAACGCAAAGGTCGCCATCATAACAAGATCAACGCAATTGAGTGCATATACTTGCATCACATGAAGAAGCATGCTTTTCTCAACAACTGCTCCATTTTGATACGCTAAATATGGTTCGCGGATGTTTTCCATTCCAAAAACAGCCGCGCCAACGGCAGCTGAGACAACAAACAACAATAGCAGCATGCTAAGCGCAAACAGCAGGGTGGCGATGTATTTCGAAAGCAAAATTTTCGAGCGGCTGGCGGGACGAATGAGAAGCATCTTGATCGTTCCCCACGAAAATTCGCTCGCCACGCTTCCTGCCGCCACAATAATCGTAAACAGCGTAATCAGCGCAATAATGTCTGCTGAATTCACCAAATATCCCCAAAACGTATTGGACGCCAAAGGTTTTATATTATGTTCGAGGCGATACTCATTGATTTTCAGTTGCTGTTCGAGATGATTTTTATACATTTTCGGCAGCTTTTCTTCAGAAAGCTGGGCTTCTATTCCCTTTATCTCCGAAGCAACCTCCGCCTTCCAGTTTGCCGGTTCTTTATATGTTGCATTTATAATCAATGCTCCCGCTAATGCCGACAATGCAAGAAGGCCGATCATAAACCATGTGCCAAACCTGCGGTAAATTTTCATATTTTCATTTTGAATAAGTGAAAGAATGTTAGACAATTTCGTTTCCTCCCGTCATTTCTAAAAATCTTTCTTCCAGCGATTTTGTCAGAACTTGAATCCCATATACTTTAATATGTTCGGATACTAGCGCAGCATTTAAATTTGGTATTTCCTCGTAATCAAGCGAAACTTCAATTCCTTGTTTTGTCGGCGTGACGTTCATATGAGGATAAGCATGTTTGATCACGGCTAGCGCTTGCTGCATCGGCTCAACAGTAAGCAGCACTTTTTCCGCTTGTTTGGACAGTTCTTGAACTGATTCAATTCCTACTAATCTCCCATGTTGAATAATCGCAAACCGGTCGCACATCATTTCCATTTCGGAAAGAAGATGGCTCGAGACGACGATTCCCAGCCCTTCTTCTTTCGCCAGCTTGCGCAAATAGTCGCGGATTTCGCGGATGCCGGCGGGATCGAGCCCGTTTGTCGGTTCATCCAAAATAAGCAAAGAAGGACGATGAAGCAATGCCTGCGCTAATCCCAGCCGTTGCCGCATGCCAAGCGAATACGTTTTTACTTTGTCATGGATTCGTTTTTCCAAACCGACTAGTTGGACGACCTCATCGATTCGCTCCTTTGTTACTCCTTTTGTCATGCGCGCGTAATGAAGCAAATTTTGATACCCTGTCAAAAACTTATACATTTCCGGATTTTCGACAATGGCTCCAACATGTTGAATCGCTTTTTCAAAATCTTTTTGAATGCTGATTCCATTAATCAACACTTCGCCGCTAGTAATTCCCATCAGTCCTACAATCATGCGGATCGTCGTCGTTTTCCCGGCGCCGTTCGGCCCAAGAAAGCCAAACACTTCCCCTGCAAATACTTCAAGCGACAAATCGTGGATAATCGTTTTTTTACCGATATCTTTCCTGACATTTTTCAATTGCAAAAGCGGATTCATGGTCATTCCTCTCCCTTATCCATTTTTTTCAGCCGGCTTGCAACACTGTCGCGGTTTGTTTCTCTTAATTCATCGACATGAACGTGTTCCGCCACCATGCCGTCGCGGAGAAAAACGGCTTCATCGAGCAGCGGCTCGATTTCATTGATTTCATGCGTTGTCACTACAATCGTCTGCCGTTCCAGATCGACAAATGAAACAAGTCCTTTGATGATCGATTCGCGCACCATCGGATCAAGTCCGGACAGCGGTTCATCCATTAATAAAACCGGCGCTTCCCGCGCTAGCGCAAAAGCGATTTTCGCGCGCCCCCGCCCGCCTTTGGATAGTTGCTTTAATTTTTTAGACGGATCAATTTGCATAAACGCTAAGATGTTACGCGCTTTTTCTGTTCGAAAATCGCTAAATTGCGATGCGTAAAACTCAATCATATCTTGAACCGTAAAACTATCATAATAGACGTCCAGCTCCGATAAATACACGACTTTGCTGCTGATTTTCCTCGTTACTTTTTCACCGTCAACAAACACATTTCCTGCCGTTGGCGAAACTAATCCGGCGATTAACTTTAAAAGCGTCGATTTGCCGCTGCCGTTTGCGCCAAGGACACCAATGATTTTCCCTTTTTCCAAGGTTAACGAAACATCCTTTAGCGCCGTAACGTCGCCAAACTTTTTTGTCACATGATCCAATTGAATCATTGCTCTCCCCTTTCTTTATCCCCTTTGTAGTTTTTCAATGCGGCGATCATATCGTCCAGCGTAAACCCAAGCTCCGCCATGTTTCGGATAAAGTCATCGACAATGTCCTGCTTCAACTTCTCACGCAACCGCCCGATGGCTTCTTCATTTTCCGTGACAAACGTTCCTTGACCGCGCCGTGTTTCCACAATCCCCATCCTTTCCAATTCGCTATATGTGCGCTGTATCGTGTTCGGATTCACTCCTGTTTTCACTGCCATCTCGCGGACAGACGGCAGCTTCTCCCCCGCCTTCCATTCGTTTCGGGCAATTTTTTTATTTATCATTTCCATTATTTGCATATATATCGGTTTCGTTGTATCAAACTCCTCGACCACGTCTTTACACCTCAACTTTTCTGTCAATTAGCCAAACAGAAGCGCAAAATATGAGGACATCCATCATACCGTAAAAAACGATGACGCCTATTGGCATCATTTCCATCTTTTCGATCATTATCCATCCTTCAGCTGCATCGTACTTGAACACAGCCCCCGGCACCGCGATTTTTCCCCATTCTGTTAGCCATTCGTATACGTCCGTTTGCATAAACGACAAAAACAGCCAGCCTATCAGAAAATAAGCCAGCGTAACGGCCAGCCACGCCATCTTCGGAATCATTTGTTTACAGATGCGGTAAATCACCCAATAAAGCAAACCCAAGATAGCAATATGGATAGACAGCAGCATAATAGACAGAACGACAAGCGCACCTTTTTCGATAAAAAGCGCATGATTCCACATTTTTGCGTGGAAATACCGCTCTTTTACCGCAAGCAAGGCTATGTAAGTAAACAGCGCCGAAACAAACAAGGAAATAAGCATGCTCCCAAACGCGATGACCAGTTTGGCGCCCACCAAGCGAAATGCCGGCTGCGGGGTGTGAAGCCATAAATGAAGCCGCTTCGCTTCTGTTTGCAAGCTGAGAGCCATAAACATCAACATATAAAAATCATGCAGGCATGTGACAATCAATGATGGAACAAACATCACCAGCGGCTCATCGTATTTTAGGGACAATAAATATGCCACTATATTAACGGCAATCACGATGCCGACCGTAGTGAATATCCACAGTTTAGAGATGCGCCATTCTTTTTTTAATAAGCCAACCCACGGACTCATTCTTTCTCCTCCAGTAATAGTGAATTAGTGTTCTAGTTACATAGTACACTAGTTCAAAATAAAACGTCAACCTTTTCAGTAAAAAATTCCGCTTATTCTTTATGCAACTTGCAAAAAATCCCCCGCCTTATGCTTCCACATAAGACAGGGGATGCTGTTTTATCCGCGCAATGTCGCGCCGAATTGTTGTTTTACCGCTTGGATCACTTTCTCGTGAACAGCGGTCACTTCTTCATCGGTTAATGTGCGTTCCGGATCATAGTAACGGAGCGAGAAGGCGATCGATTTTTTGCCGTCTGGAAGGCGGTCTCCTTTGTATACGTCGAAAATGGACACTTCCTTAAGCAAGCTGCCGCCCGCTTCGATAATCGCTTTTTGCAATTCGCCGGCAACGACGTTTTCATCAACGACAAGCGCAATATCGCGCGCTATCGATGGGAAACGCGGAATTGGCGCATAGCGGATGTCCTCCACGTCCGCGTTTAACAAGTCGGCCAAGGCAAGTTCAAATACGTATGTTTCTTTTAAATCGTACTCTTTTTGCACAACCGGATGAAGCTGGCCGACAAAGCCGACCGTCTTGCCATCGAGCAAAATATCAGCGGTGCGTCCCGGATGCATATGTTCCCGTTTCGCTTGCTTATATTCGATGCGATTCGTTAAACCAAGCAATTCAAACAAGCCGTCTAAAATGCCTTTTGCAACATAGAAATCGACCGCTTTTTTCTCTCCTTGCCATAAGTGGGCGTGCCATACGCCTGTTATGATTCCGGCGAGACGCTCTTTTTCGCTTGGCAGTTCGTTTTCGCCGCTTGCCAGATATACCGCGCCTGTTTCATAGACGGCGATGTTTTCGACTTGGCGCGCGCGGTTGTAGCTCGCTACCTCCAAAAGGTGAGGAATGAGGCTTTGCCGAAGAACGCTGCGCTCTTCGCTCATCGGCAGCGCCAAGCGGATCGGTTCCGCCGTTTCTAGCGCGAACATCGTCGCTTTTTCCGCGCTTGTCAGAGAATACGTAATCGCTTGGAAAAGACCAACGTCTTCTAAATAACGGCGCACTTGCCGGCGTTTTGCTTGATACGGCGTCAATTTGCCCGGCTTTGCCTCCGCGACTGGCAATGTTGCCGGCAAACGGTCATAGCCATATAATCTCGCTACTTCTTCAATAATATCTTCTTCAATCGAAATATCGCGGCGGCGTGATGGGACTGTAATCGTAAACGTTCCGTTATTTTCCGTAAACGCAAATTGCAAGTTGGTTAAAATCGCCGCCACTTCGTCTTTTGTAATCGCTGTGCCAAGCACGCGGTTAATGCGGTCTAACGTAACGGTAACCGTCACTTCTTGCTCTTTTAACGTATTCACTTCGACAACACCGCCAATGACTTCGCCGCCAGCGTACTCAGCCATTAACGCGGCCGCACGGTCTAACGCTTCTTTTGTCCGCGCCGGGTCAATGCCTTTTTCAAAGCGCGTGCTTGCTTCACTGCGCAAACCAAGGTCTTTCGACGCTTTGCGGATGGCAGGGCTTGTGAAATAAGCGGATTCGATAAACACCGTTGTCGTGTCATCTCGCACTTCAGAATTCGCGCCGCCCATCACGCCAGCCAGCGCCACTGGCTCCGTACCGTTTGTAATCACAAGGTGGTCTTCTGTTAATGTGCGCTTCGTATCATCCAATGTGACAATGGTTTCGCCTGCTTTCGCGCGGCGCACGACAATTTCTTTCGAGCCAAGCCGGTCATAGTCAAACGCATGAAGCGGCTGTCCATATTCAAGCAAAATGTAGTTGGTTATATCAACGACATTGTTATGCGGACGGATCCCTGCCGCCATCAAGCGCGCTTGCATCCAAAGCGGCGACGGGCCGATTTTCACGTTTTTCACAATGCGCCCCGCATATACCGGGTTGTCTTCCGGAGCGTCGACGCGCACAGAAATATAATCGTGAACGTTTTCGCCATTTTCTTGAATCTCGGTGACCGGCAGCTTTACGTTGCGGCCTAAAATCGCCGCCACTTCATAGGCGACGCCGATCATGCTGAGGCAGTCGGCGCGGTTTGGCGTAAGTCCAAGCTCTAATACTTCATCGTCTAAATTTAATAATTCCAGCGCATCGGCGCCAACCGGAGCGTCGCTTGGAAAAACGAAAATGCCATCAGCGTATTCCTTCGGCACTAATTTCGATTCGATGCCGAGCTCTTGCAAGGAACAGATCATGCCGTTTGATTCTTCGCCGCGCAGCTTCGCCCGTTTAATTTTCAAGCCGCCCGGCAAAACGGCGCCAACTTTTGCCACCGCTACCTTTTGCCCTTTGGCGACGTTCGGGGCGCCGCAAATAATTTGCACTGGCTCACCTTCGCCGATATCGACGAGGCATTTGCTTAATTTATCGGCGTTTGGATGTTGCTCGCGCTCAAGAACATGCCCGACGACAACCCCTTTTGCCCCTTTATTTAATACTTCCACACTTTCGACTTCAATGCCGCTTTTCGTAATGCGGTCGGCCAGTTCTTTTGCGGTGATTCCCGTAAGGTCAACATATTCTTGCAGCCATTTATACGAAACAAACATCAGTCAAACCTCCCTTTTATACGCGATGGAATTGTTGCAAGAAACGAATGTCATTTTGATAAAAATGCCGAATGTCATCAATGCCGTACTTGAGCATGGCAATGCGCTCCGGCCCCATGCCAAATGCGAAACCGGTATATTTTTTCGAATCAAATCCGGCCATTTCTAATACGTTTGGATGAACCATGCCGGCGCCTAAAATTTCAATCCATCCTGTCCCTTTGCAGACGCTGCAGCCATGGCCGCCGCAATGGAAGCAGGACACATCGACTTCAACCGATGGCTCAGTGAATGGGAAAAAGCTTGGGCGGAAACGGATTTCACGGTCTTCGCCAAACATTTTGCGGGCAAATTCGCGAAGCGTTCCTTTTAAATCGCTCATACGGATGTTTTCATCGACGACAAGCCCTTCGATTTGCGTAAATTGATGCGAGTGTGTCGCATCATCGTTGTCGCGGCGGTACACTTTTCCCGGGCAAATGATTTTCACCGGCCCGCGCCCTTGATGTTTTTCCATCGTGCGCGCTTGCACCGGCGACGTATGGGTACGGAGCAAAATTTCTTCGGTAATGTAGAACGAATCTTGCATATCGCGCGCCGGGTGGCCTTTTGGCAAGTTCAACGCTTCAAAATTGTAATAATCTTTTTCCACTTCCGGCCCTTCGGCAATCGTATAGCCCATGCCAATGAACAAGTCTTCGATTTCTTCAATGACGCGCGTAAGCGGATGATGATTTCCTCTTCTGATTGGGCGGCCTGGAAGCGTGACATCAATCGCTTCCGCTGCTAATTTTTTCTCGACTTCTTCTTGCTCGAGCTTCGCTTGCTTTGCTTCTAGCGCGCTTTGGATCGCTTGCCGCACTTCGTTGGCGAGCGCACCGATGACCGGGCGCTCTTCTGGCGATAATGATCCCATGCCGCGGAGCACTTCCGTAATTGGCCCTTTTTTGCCAAGATAAGCGACGCGCACCTCATTGAGTGCTTTCAAGTCACTGGCTTGTTCAATTTTTTTGAGCGCTTCTTGTTGAAGCTGCTGCAGCCGTTCTTTCATGGAAAACTCCTCCTTTTCTTCACTCAAGTAAACGAAATGTTTCTTCTGCTACCCATGCTTGATGCTCGGGCAATAATACTTGCGGAATATCTTTGCGTGAAATCCACACTAGTTCGTGGTCTTTTTCGCAAACAGAATGGTGCCCTCCCACAATTTCTGCTATGTAGAAAAACCCATCGCTAGCCATATAGTCATGAAAAGTCGTTGAGTAAAAATACTTTTGCGCACGTCCGATAAATAGGAGAATACGGATGTGATGCCCCGTTTCTCCCAAAACTTCGCGTTTGAGACAGTTTTCCAATGTTTCTGTCCCTTCCAATCCGCCGCCGGGCAAAAAATATCCGGTTGGCGTTTTCACGGCAGCGACCATGCCGTCATTGATGCTCACCGCATAGGCGCCTTTTCGGACATGATAATGCACATGCTCAAGGCGATCGCCAAATATCCGCGCTTCTGCCATCCCCCCTCTCCTCTTTATGTTCCATAAAAAAACTCGCCCCTTGCCAATAAGGGACGAGTGCACTCGCGGTACCACCCTTGTTAACAGCGCAAAAAAGCGCTGTTCGCTTCATTGTGATAACGGCATAGGCCGGAACACCTTTACATTCCGCAAGAGCGGAATGGTCCAAGTGTCAACTCCAGAGGTGAATTCACTTGCTTCTACCATAAAAACGCTCCCAGTCTACGGCGTTTTCTCCCTGGATGGCGAGTGGCAAGCTACTCTTCTCTTTCATCGTTGTTTTCCGTATTTAGCTATTTTTATACTATAATCAACATTTAGTTATTTTTTTGACTATAGTCAACACTCGCTATTTTTTTGATTATAGGCAACAGTAGCTATTTTTTTTGACTATAGTCAACATTTAGCTATTTTTATATTATAGGCAACAGGCAGACGCGATGCAACCTCCTGTTTGGAAAAACAGCTTCATTCATTCTGTAACGTCCCACGCAAATGATAAAGCAAAATGCCGGCGGCAACGGCGACATTGAGCGACTCGGCCTGTCCATAAATCGGAATGTATAAATTTTTCGTCGTCATTTGCAGCAATTCCTTATGAACCCCGCTTCCTTCATTGCCAACAAGCAAGGCAAACGGTCGCGGCGGGTTGATGCGGCGATAATCTTCTCCGTTTTCTAACGATGTACCGTAAATCGGAACGTTCTGCTCTTGCAGCTTCTCGATCCATTCCCGGAGATTTCCGCGAATAATGGGCAAATGGAAAAGCGAACCTTGCGTCGCGCGGATGACTTTCGGGTTGTACAAATCTGCGCAACCCTTGCCAAGGATGACCGCATCGATTCCCGCTGCATCAGCGGTGCGGATCATCGTGCCGATGTTGCCCGGATCTTGCACGGCGTCAATCAGAAGCACATTCGCCCGCGTCCAGTCTATATCGCCATAAAGAAACTGCTCGCAAACGGCCGCGATGCCTTGCGGTGTTTCCGTGTCGCTGATCGCCTTCATCACGTCTTCCGTAACGATGGCCACCGGGATGCCGCTGATATCCCATGTTGCCGGAATCGCCTTATTCTCTTTCACAATCAATTGGATAATGGATATGTTGCTTTTCAACGCTTCTTCCACTAAATGAAATCCTTCGATCAGAAACAGCCCTGTTTTATCCCGCTCCTTTTTCATCAGCAGCTTTTTCCACTGCTTCACTTGCGGATTTTTTACCGATTCGATCCGTTTCAATGCTCATTCTCCTTTACGTTTTGCATATCCATATACATAATAAACGAATTTCGCGCAAAAAATAAGCATGTACTACATATTAGCGAGGTGAACAAGATGGATTTGAACTTGCGCCATGCGATTATGCAAAATGTCGCCAACAACACAAAGGAGCAATTAGAAGATACGATCGAGGACGCGATTGAGCGCCGCGAGGAAAAATATCTGCCAGGTCTTGGCGTGCTGTTTGAGGCAATTTGGACTCATGCGAGCGAGCAACAAAAAGAAGAAATGCTCGACACATTGGAACAAGCAGTGAAACAACAAGCATAAAAGGGAAGCGGAATAAAGCTTCCCTTTCCTAATTATTGTTTTTTGCCTTTCTGCTTATTGAATTGGCGTAAACGACACGTTCCAAATCCCGTCTTCGTCTTTGACCATTTGAAAGCCCATTTCGCCGCTTTCATTCATATATTGAATATCTCCTTCATGGTCGCTCGTTTGCCTAAATTCCCCTTTTTCAATGCCGCTGAATGTTTGCAGCAGATGTTCTTTTGTTCCCCGGTCCGATTCCGGAATTTGTTCATCTTCTTCTTTTGACCAGCGGACATAATCCGGACGGTCGTTATATAGCACGTACTGCACGTCATATTCTTTATCTAACGCCGCTTGAATATCAATTTTGGCGACGCTGACAGGGGATAATCCTTGCAGGTGCCTTTCGCTTAAGTCGCTCTTGATGTTTTCATATGCTGTCTGCTCTGCTTCTGTCAGCGTAAAAGCGCTTTGATCCGCCTCGTCCTGCAAAACGCCTTCTTTTGTCTGCTGCTGGCAAGAAGGCGGTTTCGAGATCAGGGGCCCGATTCCGCTTTACATCCTGCTATGAGGAGAAAAAGCAGGCAGGAACGCATCCATATTTCCTTTTTCACGCTTTTCCCTCCTTCACTGCGATGATTCGAATCCGTTTATAATCAGCAATCCATTTTCCATCTTTCCATAAGTATGCTTTTAATCGTGATTTGATCTTCTGATAAGCCAATGTTTTTTCGGCCAATTCGAAATCAGCAAAAAAGGCGCCAGCGAATCCGTCCAGCCAATGATCTAATCCTTGATCGCCATCAGGCAAAGGAGTAGGGCGGGCGAAATGGCTGGCATATATGACGCGAAAACCGTACTTTTCGAGCAAGCTGCTATATTCTCCAATGCTCGGAAAATACCACGGATTTTTTTCTTTTGCATCAATGCCATAGTTTGTTAATAAAACGGTTTCTATTGCTTTCACAATAGCATCTACGTTTCCTTTCCCGCCAAATTCGGCGACCAGCCGGCCGCCCTCGCGCAGGGCGAGAGCCATCGATTGCACAACGTTTTCGGCTTCTTTCATCCAATGCAATGCAGCATTCGAAAAAATAGCGTCATAGCGTTCTTGTGTGCGAAACGTCTCCCCTCTATCAACAAAAAAGGAAATATGCGGATATTTTTTACGGGCTTTTTCAACCATATGTGAAGACGCATCCAGCCCGGCAACTTTGCAGCCTCGTTTCGCAATTTCATTGGTAAGCTCCCCTGTCCCGCAGCCTAAATCGAGAATGTTTTCTCCTTGTTTCGGATTTAACATCTCTATCAAGCTTTTTCCTAATTCAGATACAAATGATAATTTCTCGTCATATACATCAGCATTCCAAATATTCATAAAGCCTTTTTCCCCTTTCTTTTTATAAACATCGCCGCCTTTACATGGCGCATGCATCGCGATGCACGGGCTGCAAAAGTGACTGCACCGTTTGCTGAATAAACAATAAAAGCCGCTGCAGCCACTATACGGGAAGGCGTGCTTTCAGACCAGCCATAACTGCCGGAAAGAAATGACAAATTCCTTTCGCCAAAAGAAAATGAGATCATTCGCAATGACCAATGGCAGCCGCAACATAAAACCGCCATCCTTCGGATATGTTTCGTGCACATCAAGTTTCTGCGAGGAAAATATTATGCGAGGAAAATATTAACTATTTGAATTGTGATTTTATCAAAATATTCCGTCAATATTTTTAATAAAAGAGAAGCCGGCATTTTCTGTTGCCGGCTTTTCTCCGCCGATTATTCAAAGGTAATTTGTTTTACTTTTTCCGCGTCTAAACGCTTGATGACTTCGACAAGCAATTTTACCGTATTTTCGTAATCGTCACGGTGCAAAATCGCCGCATGGGAATGGATGTAGCGTGTCGGAATCGCGATCGTCAATGACGGCACGCCGCTTGCCGTTAAATGGATCGCGCCAGCGTCAGTGCCGCCGCCCGGCATCGCGTCAAAATGGTAAGGAATGTTGAGTTCTTCAGCGACATCAATGACAAAATCGCGCAAACCGCGATGGGACACCATTGTTGCGTCGTACAGCACAATGTGCGGTCCGGCGCCAAGCTTGCCCATCGCTTCTTTTTCGGAAACGCCTGGCGTATCGCCAGCAATGCCGACATCCACAGCAAAAGCGATATCCGGCTGAATGAAATGCGCTGCCGTTCTCGCCCCGCGCAAACCGACTTCTTCCTGCACCGTGCCGACACCGTACACGACGTTTGGATGAGCGGCATCTTTTAATTGCTTGAGCACATCAATCGCAACCGCGCAGCCGATCCGGTTATCCCATGCTTTCGCAAGCAGCATTTTTTCATTGTTCAACACGGTAAACTCAAAATACGGAACGATCGAGTCGCCCGGGCGCACGCCCCATTCCATAGCTTCCTCGCGGCTTGTCGCGCCGATGTCGATGAACATATCTTTGATTTCGACTGGCTTTTTGCGCGCTTCCGGCGGCAAAATGTGCGGCGGTTTCGAACCGATGACGCCGGTAATTTCTCCTTTGCGCGTTAAAATGGTGACGCGCTGTGCAAGCATGACTTGGCTCCACCAGCCGCCTAACGTTTGAAAGCGGATAAATCCTTTCTCATCGATTTGCGTCACCATAAAGCCAACTTCGTCTAAATGGCCGGCAACCATAATTTTTGGGCCATTGCTATTTCCTTCCTTTTTCGCGATTAAACTGCCAAGACCGTCTGTCGTTACTTCATCGGCATAAGGAGTTATGTACTTTTTCATTACTTCGCGCGCTTCCCGTTCATTGCCCGGAACGCCTTTAGCGTCCGTCAATTCTTTTAGCATTGTTAATGTTGCATCAAGCTTTGCCATAATTAGCCTCCTTCTTGTTCAGCTATGATTATTATACCCCAATAATCAGCAATG
Source organism: Parageobacillus thermoglucosidasius (assembly GCF_001295365.1). Taxonomy (GTDB): domain Bacteria; phylum Bacillota; class Bacilli; order Bacillales; family Anoxybacillaceae; genus Parageobacillus; species Parageobacillus thermoglucosidasius. The sequence goes on from NZ_CP012712.1 coordinate 3,658,107, forward strand.
TACAAAATTGGTTAATAATTCTGATTTTGCCGCTCATGATTGACTTTATTTTTCTGGATGTAGGCTTGTTCGATTTGCGTGAAAGAGAAGCCTAATTGTTCCCCTAATTGCAAATACTCCGCCAACAGAAGATCGTAGCTTTGCTGCGACTTTGTTTTCCGAAACTCATCCACTGTCCAGTACACGCGCAAAAACTGTTCAACAAGCTGTGCGCCATTGCCATTGGTCTGCCGAAATGAAGATGAGCGCATAAAACCGCATTCTAGTCCGAGTGATAAAATAAAATGAAGGCCATCGACATATTCTTCGAGCACTTTTTCTTGCGGGGACGACGGCTTTACGCTCCAAAACTTAAAGCAGCGCGTTTCATTTGCAAGTTCGCCGATTTCGACAAGCAGAGCGAGCACTTTTTTGTCGAATAAATCTTCCCCTTGCAATCCATGTTGTCTTTCAATCCGCTCATCTAACTGGCGCTGCAGCGAGTAAAGTATTGATAAATCCATCATTTCTCCCCCTATAGCATTAAAATTGCGATAGCTTCGTCACGGCGACAGCGGCAAGCCGCAACATTTCTGGTGAAATACACGCAAGCGAACCGCCGCACCGATCACGGCGCCGATCGAAATGAACCGCGCTTTCCGTTTCTGACGCTGACCGTCATGATACATTATTGTACCATGATGCTTCTTTCTATTAAAAAATGACCATCCCCATAAGCGAGAATGGCCATTGCTTTCATTCCTTATTGAAGTTTGCTTTTTGCAAGCTCTGCCAGTTGGGCAAACGCAGCTTGGTCATTTACCGCCAAGTCCGCCAACATTTTGCGGTTTACTTCTACTCCTGCCAGTTTTAAACCGTGCATAAAACGGCTGTATGAAAGACCGTGCGTGCGTGCTGCCGCGTTAATGCGCGTAATCCAAAGCTTGCGGAAATCACGCTTCCGTTGACGGCGGTCGCGATACGCGTACATTAATGATTTCATTACTTGTTGGTTGGCAACTCTATATAAAGCATGTTTCGCTCCGAAGTAACCTTTTGCCAGCTTCAGGACTTTTTTGCGACGTCTGCGCGTCACTGTTCCACCTTTAACACGTGGCATATTTATTCCCTCCTATATGTCTCCATTTATTTCAGGTTTGTCTCCATTATTTCAAGTTGTCAAGCAATTGGCGAATGCGTTTGAAATCACCAGGAGATACAAGCGTTGCTTTGCGAAGTTTGCGTTTTTGTTTTTGCGTTTTGCTTGCAAATAAATGGCTTGTATAAGCATGACCGCGTTTTAATTTACCTGTACCAGTCTTTTTAAAACGCTTAGCAGCGCCACGATGAGTTTTCATTTTTGGCATAGGACGTTCCTCCCCATTCGATTATTTGTCGTTTTTCGGTGCCAACACTAAAAACATGCTCCGCCCGTCCATTTTTGGTGCCGTTTCGACAACGCCGATGTCGGAACATGCTTCGGAAAAACGTTCAAGGACGCGTTGGCCAATTTCCTTATGCGTAATCGCCCGCCCTTTAAAACGGATTGTCGCTTTTACTTTATCGCCTTTTTCAAGGAACTTGCGTGCATTGCGGAGCTTCGTATTGAAGTCGTGCTCCTCGATTGTCGGGCTTAAGCGCACTTCCTTGACATTGATTACTTTTTGCTTTTTGCGCGCTTCTTTTTCTTTCTTTTGCTGCTCAAAGCGGAATTTGCCGTAGTCCATAATGCGGCATACCGGCGGTTTCGCATTTGGCGCCACAAGGACTAAGTCAAGATTTAATCTTGCGGCAATTTCCAGCGCCTCTTGGCGGGATTTAATCCCTAATTGTTCACCGTTTGGATCAATTAAGCGGACTTCGCGTGCACGAATGTTTTCGTTAATAATAAAATCTTTGCTAATAACCAGCCACCTCCAAGGTTTTTTCCGAATTACTTGTTTGTTTCATAGCGCACCCTAACGCATGAACGGTTCAGAAAGAAACGCCATCAGCAGGCGCATTTGCTTTTCTAATAAAAAAGTGTGGATGCATACGACACCCACACTGCTTACGTCTGAATACGATGTACGAACCGTAACGACCTGTCAACAGCCACGCGGGCGTCAACCAGGTGAGAAGCGGGGTGCTTCTGCTTTTGCCACAAACAAGTATTCTATTTACTCTATACAGTATATCACCTTGGAAGGCAGCATGTCAAGGCGCTTTTCTTGATCGACAAACAACGTCTTTTATTATAACGAATCATTCGGAGTTTGGCAAGCAAAAATGTGAAAACCGTGAAGACAGAACTTCACGGTTTTCGGCTGTTCCGTTTGTTTGTTGGCGCCCTCGCATCATGCGGGCGCCTTTGCCATTTGATCTAGTTCCGGCGTACTTCTGCCTTCAAAGCGGCAATAAAGTCAGCGAGCGCCATTGTTTCGCTTTTTTGTTCGCCATATTTGCGGACATTGACGGCATCTTCTGCCATTTCCTTGTCACCGACGACAAGCATATAAGGAATCTTTTGGATTTGTGCTTCGCGAATTTTATATCCGATTTTTTCGTCACGTCCATCGACTTCCACGCGGAATCCTTGCGATTGCAGCGCCTCTTTCACTTTATACGCATAGTCGAGATGCGCTTCTGGAGATACCGGGATCACTTCGACTTGCACCGGTGCGAGCCAAGTCGGAAATGCCCCTTTATATTCTTCGATTAAGAAGGCGACGAACCGTTCCATCGTCGAAACAACTCCGCGATGGATGACAACCGGGCGGTGCGGTTTGCCGTCTTCGCCGATATATGTCAAATCAAAGCGCTCTGGCAATAAGAAGTCAAGCTGCACCGTTGATAACGTTTCGTCCTTTCCAAGCGCCGTGCGCACTTGCACGTCTAATTTCGGACCGTAAAACGCCGCCTCTCCTTCCGCTTCATAATACTCTAACCCTAATTCATCCATCGCTTCACGCAGCATGCTTTGCGCTTTTTCCCACATTTCATCATCATCGTAATATTTTTCTTTATCATGCGGATCGCGGTAAGAAAGGCGGAATGAATATTCGTCCAATCCGAAGTCTTTGTACACTTCTAAAATTAAGTTAACGACACGTTTGAACTCATCTTTAATTTGGTCTGGGCGCACAAAAATATGGGCGTCGTTTAATGTCATGCCGCGGACGCGCTGCAAGCCGGAAAGCGCTCCGGACATTTCGTAGCGGTGCATCGTGCCGAGCTCTGCGATGCGGATTGGCAGCTCGCGGTAACTATGAATTTTATTTTTATAAATCATCATATGATGCGGACAGTTCATTGGGCGCAGCACAAGCTGCTCGTTATCCATCTCCATCGGCGGGAACATGTTTTCTTTGTAATGATCCCAGTGGCCGGAAGTTTTATATAATTCGACGCTGCCGAGCACTGGCGTATAAACATGCTGATAACCTAGCTCGATTTCCTTATCCACAATATACCGTTCGATAATGCGGCGAACCGTCGCCCCTTTTGGCAGCCAAAGCGGCAGCCCTTGTCCGACTTTTTGCGAAGTCATAAACAATTCAAGCTCTTTTCCTAACTTGCGATGGTCGCGCTCTTTTGCTTCTTGCAGCTGGCGAAGATATTCATCTAAATCTTCTTTTTTAAAGAACGCTGTTCCGTAAATGCGCTGCAGCATTTTATTATTGCTGTCTCCGCGCCAGTACGCCCCGGAGATGTTCAACAGCTTAAACTCCTTAATTTTTCCTGTCGACGGAACGTGGACGCCGCGGCAAAGATCGAAAAACTCACCTTGTTCGTAAATGGAGATCGTTTCTCCTTCCGGAATATCGTTAATTAATTCGAGTTTTAAATTATCGCCAATTTCCTCGTAAAGGCGGATCGCTTCTTCGCGGCTTACTTCTTTCCGGACGATTTCCAAGTTTTCTTTCACGATTTTCCGCATTTCTTGTTCAATTTTCGGCAAGTCTTCCGGAGTTAGCGATTCTTCCATATCGATATCGTAATAGAAGCCATTTTCAATGACCGGACCGACGCCGAGTTTGACGTTTTTATAAAGGCGCTTAATCGCCTGGGCCATTAAATGGGCCGTGCTATGGCGCAAAATATCAAGCGCTTCCGGCATATCTTGCGTTATGATCGAAATCGACCCATCTTCCTGAATCGGGGTACGCAAATCAACCAAACGATCGTTTAGTTTTCCTGCGATCGCTTTTTTCTTTAATCCCGGGCTAATCGATGCGGCGATTTGTTCTGTCGTTGTTCCTTTTGGAAACTCCTTTACCGCTCCATCAGGAAATGTAATGCGTATCATTTCCGCCATACCCTTTTCCTCCTTTTTTTATGTTAAAAAATAAAAAAACTCCTCCCTCCATAAAGGGACGAGTTTGCTTCGCGGTTCCACCCTTCTTCCCATCGCCGGCAAAAAGACACACTTCCCCGCAGCGATGGCTCGAATCGAATAACGGCCGTACCGGCGGCAATTACTGGACATGTGTCGTTCACTGCCGCAGCTCCGAGGTGGTAAGTGTATTTTTCGTGTTAGGAAGGTTGCAGCCGATGCCTTCCCTCTCTGGAAACCGTAAAAATACACCCATGTCCTCATCATTGCTTTTATGTATTCTCTATGCACTTTATTATAGAAGGAATGCATGAAAAAATCAAGATCATCCCTCTTGCTGTGCATCAATGATGCGGGATTTTGCAAAGTCGCTTTGTCTATAGAGACGGATGCGCTCTTGAAATACGTTTTGGATCGTTTGAACCATGCCGTCCTCCTCATGATCGGTATATAAATAAATAATAGCTGGAGCGATGGAGACAAGCGGCGCTAATAAGGAAGAATCAATGTACATCGGTTGGCTGACGATCAAATTGCGGTCAATCAATTGCTTTAATTCACCTGCTGTAATTTCGCGCAACTTTTCATCCAAAAAAAGAAAAGATGGCGGCTTGTGGACTAAATGGATGACAGGCAATTTTGGCCGCTTGGCTGCCACGAAATCGCGCAACATTTGCACAAAATTTTGGTACTCTTGCTCAAGTTTATACTCATCAATCGCCAATTCAACGTAATGTTGCAGCTGTTCCATATATGGTTTAAGACGAAAAGTGACAAAGGACGAAAAGGAAAAGGAAAGTCCGTCTTTTAAAAAATGCTTTAGCGCGTTTGCAATCAATGTTTTCCGCGAAACGGAAGGCTGTTTTCCCATCCGGTAATCATACCTTTCTCCATCAAGAAACGAATGGGCAAGCTGTAAAATTTGCTGCTGTTCTTCTTTATCTTGAAAATAAAACGTATCAGAGATAATCGATAGCAATAGCCGGTCTTCAATAAAATGAAGGATCAATGTCGTCATTGCCGGTATCAAATCACATGAAATCGCTTCATCGGTGTCGCCATATATGTAAATCGTGACGAGGGAATCTCCATTGTATGTTGTTTGAAAGCGCGGATGAGCCGTTTTTTTCTGCCTTTTATTCAGTAAACAAAACAACTTTTCAGCGTCATTTGCCTGTTCAAAATAAATTTCAATCAAACGCCGTTTCCCCCCTTACGAGTGAATGCTTGTTCTATATATATGGGGGCAAACGATGGTTTAGAATAAAAAATAAAAGGATATTTCCGTTTTAGGAAACATCCTATTCAAGCCGGCGGTTTTTTCCTTTCACTTCGACCGGCTGCGCCAAATAACGGATCCGCTCCATAATGCGCGCCGCTTTCATTTGTTCTTCTTCTCCGCGCTGCGAATATGTCAAATGATGCGCCAGCTGCTGCAAATCAAAGTTCGATGTAAAAAATGTCGGCAAGTTTTCAAACATCCGGTATTGCAAAATAGGGCCTAATAAATCGTCGCGCACCCAGCTTGACATGGATTCAGCGCCGATATCATCGAGCATCAAAATCGGCACTTTTTTGACATAATCAAGCTTTTCGTTAATCGTTTGGTCTTGCAGCGAACTTTTGAGCTCACGGAAAAACTCCGGCACATACACGATAAGGGACGGAACGTTTTTTTTCGCAAGGGCGTTGGCGATCGCGCCAAGAATATACGTTTTTCCAACGCCAAACGACCCGTATAAATAAAGTCCTTTCATTTTCTTTCCCGGTTCATACTCCGATACGAAGCGATCGGCAAGTTCAATCGCCTTCATCCGCCCCTCATCGGCAAGATCAATATCCGAAAGCGACGCTTGCAAAATCTCGCGGGGAACAAACAAACTTTGAATCAATGACTCCTGCCGCTTCCGCTCATCATATTTTATTTTTGCAGGGCAGCGGTCATACTCGACATCAATGGCTGCCCCTTTGATCACAAGACGAGGATGGTAGCCTTTTAAAAAGTTTTTGCATTGGTCCAAACTCGGGCACTGGCTGCAGTTTTTGCTTTGCTCCATAAACTCATACAGCTTCATTAAGCTGCGGTCCACCATTTCCTTTGAGATTTCCCGCTCATGTTCGCGCAAAAACGCTTGGATTTCTGGGTGGGAAAGAATCCTCCGTTTCATTTGCACATAGTGCTGCTGAAACCCTTTCTTGCCAAGCAATCGATTTAACAGTTGATCGATTCGTTCCATCATCTTCACATCCTATTGTTCGTCGCGATATTTTTTTAACCGTTCTTCTAACTCCCGCCGTTTTTCCTCAATATTTATGTTTTCATCATTATCTTGATCATCGTTTTGACTATAATCCATATTGAGCCATTCTGGCAATAATTCTTTTCGCACCACTTTTCTACTTGTTTTTTTGTCTTTTTCTTTTGCCCAGCTTTGATATGTTTTTGTTTCCCGTTTTGCCAGCTCCATCGCTTCCTTGACGGTTTTCACATTTTTCCGAGCCCAATGGCTGGCGATTTTTTCGACATACGGTCTAGTCAATTTCATATCCGTGCGCAACAGGACATAATAAATTAACACGTTTACGACACCAGGAAGCAATTGTTGCTGGAACATAATATCTTCAATCAGCCGCAAATCGCTCATCGATGGTTCGGCTCCCCCGCCTATTTCGGTTAACAATTGGCGCGGAGAGATCCTTTCCAGTTCTTTCATCAACAGTTCCTCTTTTGTTTTCGGCTCGACATTCGTCATCGTACGATATGGAAGCGGCTGCACACGCGAACTTAAGCTAGGCGAGGAGTCGCCGCGTTCAAACTCATACCACTCATGGACAGCTTTCCGCAATGCATCGATATCAATATGGTCAGACGGATCGATCACACTCATGACAATTTTTTGCATATCCAGCGGTCCGATGCCGTATAAAAACGCTAATTTTTTTATCGCTTCTTTTACTTTCGGCGTAATCGCCCGCTTTGGCACCATATACCTCGATAAACCGGCAAAAAACAGCTCAAAGTCGAATACATCATCGCTCAGGTCATACGTATTTTCTTTTCTGCCGATATACTCATACCCATCAACAACTCGTAAATCTTCTTGCATTTCTTCATTCATCTTCGCAACCATCTGCTCGACATGCACGGATGCAAATACATCATGGAACGCGCGAGTAACAGGAGAAAATTTTGTTCGGTCAATGGACGGGGCGGAAAAAAATTGTTTCAGTTTCTGAAACTTATGTTTGCCGATACGGTGATAGAGGAAAACGTTCAGCATTCCGTCAGTAAAAAATTGTTCCGGCGTAAGCGGCGGCTGCAATTCATAAATAAATAGTTTCGGTTCTTCTCTATTCACATACGTCTTTAATAGACCGATGCCTTCCAGCTTCAAACGTTCTTCGTAAATTTCCTTTAAATTGCATTGCATCAGCACCATCAGACTATGATGGGTCGTTTCCTTTTCCGAAAGCAGTTCCAATTCGCTCCATAACGTCATATAAAGGCTTAAGGCCCGATAACCTATTAACGGTTGATAAAGCAGCGTAAGCACTTTTCTGTCAAAATCATGAAGCACTCCGTTGCTCCGCACCGTATAGCGGTCAACCGGGATTAATTCTTTCCAATGATGTTCCATATTCTCGACCTTCCGCACTAAGTTTTGCCGATGAAAAAAAGGGCTTGTTATCCATTTTGCCAAAAGCCCTTTTTAGCGCTGTTCTTTTTTCAGTAATTCTTTTAATTCCTCAATGAAGACATTTAAATCTTTAAATTGGCGATATACAGAAGCAAAACGGACATAGGCAACCTCATCGACTTTCGACAAACGCTCCATCACCATTTCGCCGATCGTTTCGCTTTTCACTTCCGCTACTCCTTGATTGCGCAACTCCCTTTCAATATCTTGCGTAATTTTTTCAAGTTCTTCCAGAGCAACCGGACGTTTCTCGCACGCTTTAATAAGACCGCGCAAAATTTTATCGCGGCTGAATTCTTCGCGCGTTCCTTGTTTTTTCACAACAATCAGCGGCATTTCTTCCACTTTTTCAAATGTTGTAAAGCGATAGTGGCATTGTTCGCATTCCCGCCTGCGGCGAATCGAACGCCCTTCATCCACCGGGCGCGAATCAAGGACCCTTGTACCATGATGCTGGCATGATGGGCATCTCATATAACCAACTCCGTTTTTATTCTTACCTTTATGATAACGAAACAAATGATAGCGGGCAAGTTGTTTCGTTATGCGTTTATTCCAGATCCAATATACGGAAGACGCTGATCTAATTGGCGATACAAATCGATGATGACATTTCGGCTTCTCCCAAAGTCAAATGGCAAAAACGTTGTTTCGGTCGTCACCGAAAAATCTACCGCGGTTTCCAATGGACGAACAGAGATGACGGTAGCGACAATAAACACTTTTTTTCCTTGGCGGGTCGTCGCGCTGAACTCTCCTCTTTCTTCGGAAACAGATAATAATTCATAATTTGGAGAAGAAGTGAACAATTCTTTTACCGCCTTGATCACCGTAGCGTTTGTCGCTTTATAGTAATGACTCCGCAGCGCTTCATCTTCATGGTTTTCTCTCGTTTCACAATGGTTGGTCAGCGCATATTTCCACTTTTTCCAAACGCTCATGATTCCTTCCCCTTGTCCGCTAGTTTTATGTTTTTTATATCCATTATCATATCATTACATCTTAATAGATGTATATTGAACAAATATGAAACAGTAAAAAAAGAGGTGCGCCATTTAGCACCTCTTTTGCTTTCGTTCGTTATGATTATAATGCTTGCGCTTTTTTCACTTCAATTGGGCGCATGCCACGCGGAAGTTCGATCGTTTCACGCGTTTGTGCCCCAAGTTTATCGGCGATGTAATCCGCCGCGATTGTCGGATCTAAATGTCCGCATGTGTAAACATCGATGCTTGCATAGCCGTGTTCTGGAAACGTATGAATGGTCAAGTGTGATTCCGAAATAATGACAACTCCGCTAACTCCTTGCGGTGCAAACTTGTGGAATGCTACTTCGCGAATTTCTGCTCCAGATTTCAATGCAGCATCAACAAACGTCTTTTCAATAAATTCGATATCGTTCAGCTTATCAAAATCGCATCCCCACAACTCCGAGATAACGTGACGACCCATTGTGTCCATTTAAAATCCCCCTTTTAACAAATTTTCTTAAACGATAAACACGAAACTCTTTTGCAATAATGGCATGTATAACTACCACGGGGGAAAGTTAGTCCTAAGAGGTCCTAACCCTTTAAGTAGTCACATTACCGTTGCCTTTAAGAAGTTCACGAGACATAGTATACTTTGTTTGCGTTTTTTTTGCAACATACTTTTTAAATTTTTTTAACGCATATCGCTTTCCTCGTAAAATCTCCAAAACGTCGGCCGCTTTTCGCCAAAAAAAAAAAGCGCTGGCCGTTCTTGCCAGCACTTTTTGCCTCATTTAAGCGTTCACACTGATCTTTTCTGCCATCTTGTTTGCCACCATATTTGCCAAATCCACGACTCGGCAAGAGTAGCCCCATTCGTTATCGTACCATGCCAATACTTTGATTTTCCGCCCTTCCATCACCATTGTCGATAAGCCGTCAATAATGGCTGAGTGCGGATTTGTGTTAAAATCGATCGACACAAGCGGCTCCATCGTAAAATCAAGAATCCCTTTTAACGGGCCGTTTGCTGCACGAATAAATGCTTCGTTAACTTCTTCTACCGTCACTTCTTTTTTCACATCAACGACCAAATCGACTAATGACACGTTCGGAGTCGGCACACGGAGCGCCATTCCGTGCAATTTTCCTTGCAAATGAGGCAGAACAAGCCCCAGCGCTTTTGCCGCTCCAGTCGTCGTCGGAATGATCGATTGCCCGCAAGAACGCGCACGGCGCAAATCTTTATGCGGATTATCAATATTTTTTTGGTCATTCGTATATGCGTGAACGGTCGTCATTAAGCCATTTTCAATTCCAAATGCTTCATCAATCACTTTTGCAACAGGAGCAAGGCAGTTGGTTGTACAAGAAGCGTTGGAAATAATCAAGTGCTTGTCAATGTCAAGCATATGTTCGTTTACGCCAACAACGATCGTTACATCTTCATTTTTCCCCGGCGCTGTCAAAATCACCCGTTTTGCCCCCGCTTCTAAATGAAGGCTTGCTTTTTCCCGGGAATTAAATTTTCCGGTCGCTTCGATCACAATGTCAATATCAAGCTCTTTCCACGGCAGTTCTTTCGGGTCGCGCGAACTAAGCAGCTTGACTTTTTTGCCGTTGACAATAAAACCGTCTTCCACCGGGACCACTTCGCCGTCAAATTTGCCATGATTCGAATCATATTTTATTAAATGAGCCAACGTTTCGGATGGATAACTCGCATTTACCGCTACGATATCTAGGTATGGGGAGTAAATGGCTTTGCGGAACACCATTCTTCCGATTCGTCCAAACCCATTAATCGCCACTTTTGCTTTCATTCATGTTCTCCTTTCATCATATATGCTATACTAATTAACAGCATTTCACAAAAATAGTATATCATATTTCGGTGATATGTGAAGAAAAAATTCAGTAAAATCATAAAAAAAGCGCCCTTTTTAAAGGGCGTTCCATCTTTTGAAAATTTGCCAAAGCTGTTGTTTCGTTTCTTCGATCGTCCCGTTATTATCAATGACTGCATCTGCTTTTTTCACTTTTTCGCGAAGCGGCATTTGCGCCTGAATTCTCGCAAGCGCCTCTTCCTTGGAAAAGCCGTTTCGCTTCATCAAACGCTCCAGCTGAACATCATCATCGACGTATACAACAATGGTCTTATCCACCAAATGGGTTAGTTCGCTTTCAAATAAAAGCGGAATGTCTAAAACGACCGTTTTGGCGCCTTTTTGAACGTACGCTTCCTTTTCAGCGAGCATGCGCCGCCGGACAGCAGGATGAACGATGGCGTTCAGCTTTTTTCGTTCCTGCTCGTTATGAAAAACAATCGCTCCTAGTTTCGCCCGGTCAATTTCCCCGTCTTCCTGCAAAATCTCTTGTCCAAATGCCTGAATAATTTGATTGTACGCTTCCTCTCCCATTTTCACGACATCGCGGGCAATTTGATCGGCGTCAATGACCGGGATGCCAAGCTCGCGAATCATCTTTGTCACCGTGCTTTTTCCGCTCGCGATGCCGCCCGTTAATCCAATCGTAAGTGCCATATCGTCCTCTCCCTATGTGGTTAATGCTGGCAAAAGGCGCAATAATGAGTGCCCCGGCCGGCAACCACCGTTTTTTGAATCGGGTTGCCGCAGCGTTTGCACGGTTCTCCTTTGCGCCCGTACACGAATAACTGCAATTGAAACATTCCGATTTCCCCTTGCGTGTTGACGTATGACCTTACCGTGCTTCCTCCTTTTTCGACCGCTTCTTGCAATGTTGCCACCATTTCCCGATGCAAACATGCCGCCTCCTCATCCGTTAATGATGACGCGGCGCGTTCCGGATGGATTCCGGCGCGGAACAGCGCTTCATCGACATAAATGTTGCCGAACCCGACGACAACGGTTTGGTCAAGCAGCGCCGCTTTGATCGTTCGGTTCGTTTTTCGCAGCCGCTTTGCAAGAAAATTTGCGGTAAACTCTTCCGAAAACGGTTCTGGGCCTAACTGTGACAAAGGAAGCCGGGAATCTTCTTCTCCTTTCGGATAAAGATGCATCGTCCCGAATTTTCTTACGTCACGATAGCGAAGTTCGGTGCCGTCTGTAAACTGAAAAATCACGTGCGTATGCGGCTCGATGGCATCTTCCTTTTTCGAAACCGCATAACGCCCTTCCATGCGCAAATGGGAAATAAGCACATGTTCATCAAAAATAAATTTTAAAAATTTTCCCCGCCGATGAATGTCACGAATCGTTTGTCCTTTTATCGTTTCTATAAATTCACTAATATTTGCCGGATGTTTTATGATTCTCGGCCAGAACACTTGAACATCGGCAACGGTTTTGCCAGCGGCTAACGGAATGAGAGTGCGGCGAATCGTTTCAACTTCCGGCAGTTCTGGCATACACAATCCCCTTCCTTTACTTGGCGTCATACCATGTCGGACCAAAATGGTAATCGACTTTAAGCGGCACCCGCAGTTGCACCGCATTTTCCATGACTTCCGGTACAATTTGTTGCAACCGTTCTATTTCGTCTTTCGGCGCCTCCAAAATGAGCTCGTCATGCACTTGCAGTAACATGCGTGCTTTCATGTTTTCTTTTTGCAGCCGCTTCGATAAATCGATCATCGCTTTTTTTATAATGTCGGCGGCGCTTCCTTGAATCGGCGTATTCATCGCCGTCCGTTCCGCAAAGCTGCGCAAATTAAAGTTCCGGCTTGTAATATCCGGCAAATAACGGCGGCGGTGCAGAAGCGTAGTCACATAGCCTTTTTGTTTCGCCTCTTGGACGATATCCTTCATATATTGCTTTACTCCTGGAAAAATCTCAAAATATCGCTTAATGAATTCAGCTGCTTCTTTTCTTGTAATGTTTAAGTTTTGCGATAATCCGTAATCGCTAATGCCGTACACGATGCCGAAGTTTACTGCTTTTGCCTGCCGGCGCATGTTCGGCGTCACTTCCTCTTTGCTCACATGAAAAATATCCATCGCCGTTTTCGTATGAATATCCAAACCATGGCGGAACGCGTCAATTAAATTTTCATCATTGGCGATATGGGCAAGCACACGCAGTTCAATTTGCGAATAATCCGCGGAAAAAATGACCCAATCCGGCTCTGACGGGATGAACGCCTGGCGGATTTTTCTCCCTTCTTCTAAACGAATCGGGATGTTTTGCAAATTTGGTTCTGTAGAGCTTAGCCGCCCTGTCTGGGTCAGCGCTTGGTTAAAAATCGTGTGCACTTTATTCGTGTCGCGATGCACGACCTTTAACAGCCCTTCGATATACGTCGATTGCAGTTTTCCTAATTGACGGTAATGCAAAATTTTCTCGACGATTTCATGTTGCGGAGCAAGTTTTTCCAGCACTTCCGCCGATGTCGAATAGCCTGTTTTCGTTTTTTTCAATACAGGCAGCTGCAGCTTTTCAAATAAAATGACGCCTAACTGTTTCGGCGAATTGATGTTGAACTCTTGGCCAGCTAAGCGGTAAATTTCTTGCTCCACTTCTTTCAGCTGTTCTGCCAATTCTTCCCCCATTTCTTTTAGCCGCTCGACATCGACTTTCACACCGGCAAACTCCATCTCCGCGAGAATGGTGGAAAGCGGCAGTTCCAAATCCGTGAATAGAGAATATTGCTCGTTTTCTTGCAAATCGTGAATAAAACCCTGTTCTAATGCGCGTATCGCCGCCGCTTTGCGCACGAGATGCTCTGCTAAAACTTGTTCATCCGGTACTTTTTGCTTCGCACCTTTTCCGTATACTGCTTCATCTGATTGGACGCCCGCATATTGCTTCGTTTTCGCAATGGAAGCGACGTCTTCGGTCGATTGGGATGGGTTTAACAAATAGGAAGCGATTAATAAATCAAACTGAATGCCGCGCAGATGCACTCCTTGCCATTTTAAAGAAACGATTGCCCGCTTGCCGTCAAAAACGCTTTTTTTCTTTGACTCATCTTCAAGCCATGTTGTAAACAAAGAAGACGACAGCGCCGTATCTGTCCGGATAAAAAAGTTTCCATGCTCATTTGCGATCGCAAAGCCTAAAATCGGCGCTTTATGATAGTTGGATTCCAACACTTCGACAACGAGGGCCGCCTCGTCGGACAAAATTGCTTCCGTCACCTCGTCGACAATCTTATAACCGATTTCCGGCAAGGCCACCGCTGTTTTTTCCTCTTCTTGCGGCGCCAATTTGCCAAGCAGCGAGTTAAAACTAAGCTCTTTAAATAAAGCAATCACTTTGTCCACATCATATCCGCGATATTCTATATCTTCAAACGAAAGATCAATCGGGGCGTCGCGCAAAATGGTCGCCAGCTGTTTGCTCATTAAAGCAAGATCGCGGTGCTTCTCCAAATTTTCTTTCAGTTTGCTTCCGCTTATTTGCTCGATCGAGTCTAATATGTTTTCAATGGAGCCAAACTCTTTTAACAGCTTTAATGCCGTTTTTTCGCCAATTCCCGGCACGCCCGGAATATTATCGGATTTGTCTCCCATCAGCCCTTTTAAATCGATGATTTGTTCTGGCGCCAATCCGTATTTCTCCCGCACCGTCTCCGGAGTATATGACTCGACATCGGTAATGCCCTTTTTCGTAATATCTACCGTTACATGATCAGAAACAAGCTGCGTTAAATCGCGGTCTCCGGAAATCACTTTTACTTCAAATCCTTCGTTTTCCGCTTTTGCGCACAATGTGCCGATAATATCATCCGCTTCGTAATTTTCCAACTCGTAAAAACGAATTTGGTACGCATTTAGCAATTCCCGCAATAACGGAAACTGCTCGGATAATTCCGGAGGCGTCTTTTGCCGCCCGCCTTTATACTCTTCGAACGTCTTATGACGAAATGTCGTTTTCCCGGCATCGAAAGCAACAAGCATATGTGTCGGCTTTTCTTCTTCTAAAATTTTCATTAACATCATCGTAAATCCATACACCGCATTCGTATGAATCCCTTTATCGTTATGTAAAAGCGGCAACGCAAAAAAAGCGCGGTATGCGACACTGTTTCCATCAATAAGTACAAGTTTCCTTTTCAACACATTCCCTCCTCCAACACTGTTGCTCTTATTGTAACATGATTTGCTGCACAACAAAAAAGGACGAGAACGTTTTTTCGTCCTCGCTGTCTTTCCGCTTAATCACGCCGCGCTTGTTTCGGAAAATGCACTGTAAATGTCGTCCCTTTTCCGACTGCGCTTTTTACCGTAATATGGCCATGATGTGCTTCCACTAAATGTTTGACAATGGCCAATCCTAAACCAGTCCCGCCGGAATGGCGGCTTCTTGCTTTATCGACACGGTAAAACCGCTCAAAAATGCGGGGAATTTCCGCTTCCTCGATGCCGATCCCTGTATCTTTGACATGAACGAGAGTTTCTTCCTCTTGCTCTTCCGCAATGACTTCGACTTGTCCGCCTTTTGGAGTATACGTTAAAGCATTTGTGATTAAATTGATAAAAATTTGTTTGAGGCGATTTGCATCTCCTTCCATATATATCGATTTTGCCGCGTGCATGCGAAAATCGATGCCTTTTTCTTCCGCTTTCCGCTGGAACATGATGGCAATTTCATGAAGAAGATGCGTCAGATCCACTGTTTCCATGTGAAGCTGAAACTCTTGCTGTTCAATTTTCGATAAATCAAGCAAATCTTGCACCAATGTCTGCAACCGCTCGCTTTCTTTCCAAATAATCGACAGAAAATGCTCCAGCGTCCGTTCATCTTTCATTGCGCCATCCAGCAGCGTTTCGGCAAATCCTTTAATCGATGTTATCGGCGTTTTTAATTCATGCGACACGTTCGCGACAAAATCTTTGCGCATTTGTTCTAGTTTTTTTAGCTCGGTAATATCATGAAAAACAAGAACGATCCCTTTCCATTCGTCGTTCGTTCCGATGATCGGGGCTCCGTATACTTCAAAATGTTTGCGCTCGATCCCTATCGTCAGCAACATTTGTTTCCGGACTTTTGTTTCCTTCATAAAAATTTCATTGACGAGCTGGACGATTTCTTTATGCGCAAACGCTTCTGCATACGGCCGGTATAAATAATCGACCGGGCGAATATGGAAAATTTCTTTAAACGCACGATTAATCAAATTAATATAACCGCGCCTGTCGATGAGAATAAGCCCGCTTCCCACGTTTTCAATCAGCGTATGCAAGCGGTCTGTCTGCATTTCCTGCGCCTTGCTGATTTCTTGTAAATTATGGGCGAGCCGATTAATAGAATGAACGAGCATTCCCGTTTCATTGTATTTTGCATTTGGAACTCTTGCTTTATAGTTCCCTTTTGCCAATTCAAACGCCACTTTCGTCGCCGCTTCAATCGGTTTCATATACTGGTCGGTAATTTTTAGCCCTAACAAAACAATGACAATGATCGCCGTGCCCAAACTGCTAATCAATACTCCCCAAATTTGCTGAGTCACTTTTTTTAACGAATTGGTTGGGGAACTTAAAACGACATACCCCGCGTTTTGGCCGTCTTTGGAAAATGAAACGATATAATAATATACATCGTCAGCTTTTTCAATGATGGAAAATTGGTTTAGCCGGTTTTTATGCAAAATGTCCCGGATAATCCGTTCATGATCTTCATCGCTAATATGGGCAACATGTCCCGTATCAAACAGCGTTTTTTCATTGCTGTCCAATACGGTGATGCGCGACGACAACGCTTCGCTCATTTCCTGCAAATCTGCTCGAATATGATCAAGAGATTCGTTTTTTAATAAAATGGCGACTGTTTTTGCTTCTTTTTCCATTCGTTTATTCATTGTTTCCACATAAAAGTCTTTAAATAATTGCCCAAGCAATATGCCGAGGCAAATTAAAACAGTGACAATTAACGTCACAAGCCCAAATAACAGCCGCGACCGGAAGCTAGTCATTCCGCTTCGGCTCCTCTAGCTTATACCCAAGTCCTCGTATTGTTTTAATATATAAAGGTTTTTTCGTATCCTGTTCAATTTTCTCACGCAAATGGCTGATGTGAACGTCAACAATGCGGGTATCTCCGGCAAAATCGTAATTCCATACCGCGCTTAACAGCTGGTCTCTCGTTAACACCCGGCCTTTATGTTTTGCTAAATAAAGAAGCAGCTCAAATTCTTTTGGCGTCAGCTCAAGCCGCTCTCCGCCAAAATACGCTTCATATTGATCAGGGAAAATTTTTAAATCGCCGATGACAATTTTATCTATCGCTTCCGTTTCTCCGTTAGAAAACTGCGTGCGCCGCAAAATCGCTTTAACCCGCGCTACTACTTCGCGGGGGCTGAACGGCTTCGTCATATAATCATCCGCACCGAGTTCAAGTCCAAGTATTTTATCAAATTCATCATCTTTCGCTGTCAACATTAAAATCGGTGTCATCACTTTCTGCTGGCGCAATTGTTTGCATACTTCCACTCCATCGAGCTTTGGCAGCATTAAATCAAGAATAATAAACTCCGGCCGTTCGGCCGCCACCTTTTCGATCGCTTCCTCACCGTCGTTTGCGGTTACGACCGTAAATCCTGCACGTTCCAAATTGTATGTTAAAAGTGTGACAATCGATTGCTCATCATCAACAACTAATACTTTTTTGCTCATATGCGCCTCCGCCATTCATAAAATATGATTATCCATTTTTATCATACCACAAACAAACAAAAAAACGCCGGACAAATAGGGCGTTTTTTCATTTAAAAATTTTCTAATATGCGGCCATCTAGCGCTGACAGCGCGTTTGCGCTTTTTAAGCACCTTCAGCACTCCTTTTGGAAATCGCTTTCATTTTTTTATGTGACAAAAATTCGGGAATGCTCCCGAATTTTTGCCTTTGCCATTATTCTAATACTTTCATCACGTTTTTCACAGATTCAACTGATTTGGCAAGCGCCGCTTTTTCTTCTTCAGTCAGTTCTAGTTCGATCACTTTTTCAATGCCGTTTCCGCCTAAAATCGTCGGCACGCCTAAATAAATGCCTTCATAGCCGTATTCTCCCTCAAGATAAGCGATCGCTGGAAGAATGCGGCGTTGATCTTTCACAATCGCTTCCACCATTTCCGCAAGCGAAGCAGCCGGAGCGTAATAAGCACTTCCGTTGCCAAGCAAATTCACAATTTCGCCGCCGCCTTTGCGAGTACGCTCAACAATCGCGTCAAGACGATCTTTTGGAATTAATTTTTCAAGCGGAATGCCGCCAGCATAAGAATAACGGACGAGCGGCACCATATCATCGCCGTGGCCGCCTAACACAAAACCAGTCACATCTTTCACGGAAATATTCAATTCTTGCGCAACGAACGTGCGGAAACGGGCCGTATCTAATACGCCGGACTGGCCGATCACACGGTTTTTCGGGAATCCGGATTCTTTAAATACCGTATATGTCATCGCATCGACAGGGTTTGTCAATACGATAATATAGCAATTCGGCGAATATTTCACGACTTCTTTTGTCACTTGTTTCATAATTTTTTGGTTCGTTGTGACAAGATCGTCGCGGCTCATGCCCGGTTTGCGCGCAATCCCCGCCGTAATAATGACGATATCGGAATCGGCAGTATCGGCATAATCAGAAGTGCCGATAATGTTCGCATCAAAGCCGAGCACCGGGCTTGATTCCAGCATGTCTAACGCTTTTCCCTTTGTCGGGTTTTCCAATTGCGGAATATCGACAAGGACAATATCCCCTAATTCTTTTTGCGCTAAAATAAATGCGGTTGTCGCTCCTGTGAATCCTGCTCCGATTATGGAAATTTTTTTGCGTTTCATCGCCCTTCTCCCATCCTCTCGTGTTTTATTCCATATTGCGGATGATTGCGTCAGCGAATTCGGAGCATTTCACTTCAGTAGCGCCTTCCATCAGACGGGCAAAATCGTATGTGACGATTTTGGAAGCAATCGTTTTTTCCAGCGCATCGACGATAAGCTTTGCCGCTTCGTTCCAGCCGAGATGTTCAAACATCATTACACCGGACAAAATGACAGATGACGGATTCACTTTGTCCAAGCCAGCATATTTCGGAGCCGTTCCATGAGTAGCCTCGAAAATCGCATGTCCTGTTTCGTAGTTAATGTTCGCTCCCGGAGCGATACCAATGCCGCCGACTTGCGCTGCCAGCGCGTCAGAAATGTAGTCGCCGTTTAAGTTCATTGTCGCCACAACATCGAACTCACGCGGGCGCGTCAAAATTTGTTGCAAGAAAATATCGGCAATGACGTCTTTGATAATAATTTTTCCAGCTTCTTCTGCTTCCGCCAGCGCTTTATTCGCCGCTTCTTTTCCTTCTGTTTCGACAATGCGGTCATATTGTGCCCATGTAAATACTTTATCGCTAAATTCTTCTTCCGCTAATTCATAGCCCCAATTTTTAAATGCGCCTTCTGTGAATTTCATAATATTTCCTTTATGAACAAGCGTCACCGATTTTCGTCCATGCTCAATCGCATACTTGATAGCGGCGCGCACTAACCGCTTCGTTCCTTGCTCAGAAATTGGCTTAATGCCGATACCAGACGTTTCTGGGAAGCGGATTTTGCGAACGCCCATTTCATTTTGCAAGAAATCAATCACTTTTTTCACTTCTGGCGTTCCTTTTGCATACTCAATTCCTGCGTAAATGTCTTCCGTGTTTTCACGGAAAATGACCATGTCCGTATCTTCAGGGCGTTTCACCGGAGAAGGAACACCTTTAAAATAGCGGACAGGGCGCAAGCAAACGAATAAGTCCAATTCTTGGCGCAGCGCTACGTTCAATGAACGGATGCCGCCGCCGACCGGAGTCGTTAATGGACCTTTAATAGCAATTATGTATTCACGAATCACATCAAGCGTTTCTTGTGGAAGCCACTCGCCGGTTTGCTTGTACGCTTTTTCACCCGCAAGCACTTCTTTCCAAACGATTTTCTTTTCGCCTTTATACGCCTTTTCGACCGCAGCTTCTAACACGCGGGATGCCGCCGCCCAAATGTCCGGTCCTGTCCCGTCTCCTTCAATAAATGGAATAATCGGATTGTTTGGTACGTTTAACACACCATTCGTTACTGTAATTTTTTCCCCTTGCGTCACCATAACAACCTCCAATATATTTTTGTTGTGAAAGGTGAGAATAGAACTATCTTCTCACCTTTTATAAACTAATTTAGCCTCGTTGTTCAATCGGAACATACGTCCGCTTCTCCGGACCTGTATATTCTGCACGCGGACGGATGAGGCGATTGTTATCATATTGTTCCAAAATATGTGCAAGCCATCCAGACATGCGGCTTACGGCAAAAATCGGCGTAAATAGGTCATGGTCAATTCCTAAACAGTGATAAACAGATGCCGAGTAAAAATCAACATTTGGCGGCAGCGATTTTTCAGAAGTGACAATTTCTTCAATTTTTGCCGACATTTCATACCAGTGCGGCTCGCCAACAAGCTTTGTCAATTTTTCAGACATTTTTCTTAAATGTTTCGCGCGCGGATCTCCTTTGCGGTAAACGCGATGGCCAAATCCCATAATTTTTTCTTTATTTTCTAACTTTTTGCGGATATACGGTTCGACGTTATCAATCGTTCCAATTTCTTTCAACATTTTCATTACCGCTTCGTTCGCGCCGCCGTGAAGCGGCCCTTTCAGCGCTCCAATCGCTGCTGTTATGCCGGAATAAACGTCCGACAATGTTGCTACACAAACGCGCGCAGTAAATGTCGACGCATTTAATTCATGGTCGGCATGCAAAACAAGCGCTTTGTCAAACGCTTCCACCGCCGTTTCATTCGGCTCCTCGCCCGTTAACATGTAAAGGAAATTTGCCGCGAATCCTAAATCTTTTCTTGGCTCGACAGGCTCCAATCCTTTTCGTACGCGGGCGAAAGCAGTAACGACCGTAGGAACCTTCGCTTGCAGGCGAATCGCTTTACGATAGTTTGCTTCTTTCGTCATGACATCTGCTTCTTCATCATAAAGCCCTAACATAGAAATCGCTGTCCGCAATGCTGCCATCGGATGGACTTTCTCAATAGGATACATTTTGAAATGTTCAATAATTTCTTTCGGAATTGTCGCATTTTCCGCCAATTGTTGCTTTAATTCTTCCAGCTGTTGTTTCGTCGGAAGCTCACGGTGCCAAAGCAAATACACAACCTCTTCGAACGTAGCGTTTTCAGCTAAATCATCGATGTTATATCCTACGTACGTTAGCGTGTCATCAATAATGGAACTGATGCTTGATGTCGTTGCGACAACCCCTTCAAGACCGCGTGTTACTGTCATCCTGATCTCTCCTTTTCTTAAAAATTCCCCTTCTCCCAATTGCCATAGTAAGATATGAGAGCGAGCGCTTGCTCGAAATAAAGGTAAGAAAATCATGCGCGAGACAAGAACAAAAAGGCAGAAAGTGCTTACATTTTGCATTATTCTTATTATTTCAATAATAATTAATTATAATACTGCTGTCTTCTACTAGAAGTAGAAGGTGGAAAAGGAATAGCGGTAAAGCGCCCATGTCTATATTATAAACAATTATCTGACTTTTGTGAATCAAAAACCACTGATATTCTTTATATTACACAAAAATAACTTAAAAATAGGACATCTTAAAAATATTCTACCACTTTCATCACCATATAAGCAATTCCTGCACCAATCAGCGGCCCGACGGCAACGCCGTGAAAAAGCGAGACGGCAATAATCGTTCCAAATACGAGAGCAGCCGTCATATGCGGATCTGTCGACAATAATGTGACCCCGCCTTTGGCGACCAATGCGACAAAAATTCCTGATAACAGCGCAATCCACGCTGAAAAAGACTGCAATGAAGCTATTAATTCCTTAAATCCAATCTCTCCCGTAGCAATCGGCGCCAATACAGCAATCGTAATGATCGTAACCCCCCACTGAATTCCTTTTTCGTGAATCACAGGCAGCCACTTTTCTTCCAATCCGATCATTTTGATAATCAATAAAACTGCAACGGCAATCATTAATGATTGATTTTTGGCAATCCATCCAATAATAAATAAAATAAGCAAAAACAATATTGGTCCATTCATGGGATTTCTCTTCCTTTCTTTTTTATTCATGTGCCAAGCTTGAAACCTTTCTCTTTGCGCATACGTAATGAAACCTGTAATATATAACTATGGAAAAATTATGGGGGTGAAACATTGTCCCGTCATCACTTATATAGTTTTTTGCGCTTTTTGTTGGTGATCGCTATCGTCGTTCTCGGCGCAATTGCTCTTTATTATGTATCAACAGTGATATACCCGTTTATTATTGCGTTTTTTATCGCATTTTTTATCAATCCGCTTGTCGATTTCCTCGAAACGAAAGCAAAAATGCCAAGATGGCTGGCGGTGGTCGTCACATTAATTGTATTGTTTGCGCTTGTAGCTGGTCTTGTTACTTTGCTGATTGCAGAAATTGTTTCCGGAACGCAATATTTGGCAAATGTCGTGCCAGAGAATTTCCAAAAATTAGTAAAGTACATGGAAACATTTTTCGCTCAGCAAATTATCCCGCTTTATCATGATTTGGCCGCCCTATTTAAAAATTTAGATGCCAGCCAGCAAGATACGATTATGAACAATATCCAAGCAGTAGGCACGCAAATTGCAACGACGGTCGGACAATTTACCCAGCGCGTGCTGCAAAATATTCCGCAGCTGCTCACTTGGCTTCCAAATGCAGCTACCGTCTTTATTTTTTCGCTGCTGGCGACATTTTTCATTAGCAAAGACTGGTACCGCCTTACCGGAATGGTGCAAAAAATTTTGCCAGCCAAAGCGCACAAGAGCGGAAAAAGGGTATTCCTCGATTTAAAGAAGGCGTTATTTGGCTTTATTAAAGCGCAAGCGACGCTGATTTCCATCACAACCGTCATTGTGTTGATCGGATTGTTAATTCTCGGCGTCGATTACGCCATTACCATTGCGCTTATTATTGGGCTTGTCGATATTTTACCATACTTAGGAACGGGAATCGTCTTTGTTCCTTGGATTATTTACGCAGCGATAAGCGGCAATGTACCGTTCGCCATCGGATTAGGCGTGCTTTACATTATCGTGCTCGTTCAGCGGCAAATTATGGAGCCAAAAGTATTATCGTCATCAATCGGACTTGATCCGCTTGCTACGCTGGTAGCGTTGTTTGTCGGATTTAAATTAATCGGTTTTCTCGGGTTAATCGTTGGGCCCGTTACGCTCGTCATCATCCGCACGCTGCACAGCGCCAACGTATTTCGCGATATTTGGAATTTTATTATTGGAAAGCCAGCATCATAAAAATAGGCAAAGAGCCTTTCACCGCATGGAAAGGCTCTTTTTTTCATCTATAAAAGAAAAATGTTTTCGTTTCAAAAAACGACTTCAGCCAACGCGCGACATACGGCTTCACAAAAGACCGGGTAGCAGGAAGAAGAAGAAAAACGCCGACCGCATCTGTCAAAAAACCCGGCATTAATAAAAGCACCCCGCCGATAAATACACAAATTCCGTCGAGAATCGCTCCGCTTGGAAGGCGTCCATAGAAAATTTCCCGTTTTGCTTCTTCCACAACGGCCAACCCCTGCCGCTTTGCGAGCCACACTCCCATCATCCCTGTGAGCATGATAAACGCGACTGTCGGCCATATGCCGATCAGTTTGCCGAAGAGAATAAAGAGCACGATTTCCAAGGCAGGCATAACTATCAACATTCCGATAAGCCATTTCATCTTTATTTCTCCCTTTCGGAAAAAGAATAAAAACAGAGAATTGCTCTCTGTTTTTATTATACCTTATAACACGCTTGCATGCCCTTGATACACGGCGCCAAATCCGGCATCGACTGTAATCTCCTGCCCGTCTTTTAAAATCGATGTCGCGTTTTCTACACCGACAACAACAGGAATGCCGAGGTTTAGACCGACGACTGCGGCGTGGCTCGTTAATCCGCCTTCCTCGGTAATGATCGCCGCCGCTTTCTTCAGCGCTTCCATCATGTCGGCATCCGTGCAGTGCGTTACTAAAATTCCGCCTTCTACCATTTTGTTGATAGCCTCTTCCGCCGTGTTCGCAATAATCACCTTGCCGAACGCAGACTTACGGCCGATTCCTTGGCCTTTCGCGATAATGTCCCCGATCACATGCACTTTCATCAAGTTCGTCGATCCCGTTTCTCCAACTGGAACTCCCGCGGTAATGACGACTAAATCACCATGTTTAACTACTCCTGATTTTATCGCCGCTTCTACGGCAATATCAAGCATTTCATCGGTCGTGTTCACTTGTGGGGCAACTTGCGAATATACTCCCCATATGAGCGCCAATTTACGCGATACCGATTCGTCGGCAGTAACCGCTACAATCGGTGCTTTCGGGCGGTATTTTGACACCATGCCTGCTGTTCTCCCGCTCACCGTCGGCGTTACAATTGCAGCCACGTCAAGATTCAGCGCCGTATGCGCAACAGACTGGCCAATTGCATCGGTAATCGTCGTCGCGCTCTCTTTTGTCCGTTGTGCTAATAGTTCCCGGTATTGCAGCGCTTGTTCTGTGCGCAAAGCAATTTGGTGCATGGTTTTAACCGCTTCTACCGGATAGTGTCCGGCCGCTGTTTCTCCAGATAACATCACCGCATCTGTTCCATCGAAAATCGCATTCGCGACATCGCTTGCCTCTGCCCGCGTCGGTCTTGGGTTACGCTGCATTGAATCAAGCATTTGTGTAGCCGTAATAACCGGTTTACCAAGCATATTGCATTTTTTGATCAGCACTTTTTGGATAAGCGGCACTTCTTCAGCTGGAATTTCCACGCCAAGGTCGCCGCGCGCCACCATAAGCCCATCCGCGACTTCTAAAATTTCATCAATATTATCAACGCCTTCTTGATTTTCGATTTTAGCAATGATTTGAATATGAAGCGCGTCGTTTGCCTCAAGCAGTTCACGGATTTCTAATATGTCAGAAGCGCGGCGCACAAATGAAGCAGCGATAAAATCAATGCCTTGCTCGATGCCAAACAAAATGTCTTGGCGGTCTTTTTCTGTAATGCCCGGCAAATTGACGCGAACCCCAGGCACGTTAACTCCTTTTTTGTTTTTCAGCACGCCGCCATTTAATACTTTTGTCACGATTTCGCGCGCTTGCCGATCAACCGAAATCACTTCTAACCCGATTAAACCGTCATCGAGAAGAATTTTTGCCCCAGGAGCGACATCATCAACTAGCTTTTCATACGTAACGGAAATTTTCTCCGGTGTCCCAAGCACTTCTTGCATCGAAATGACAAGCTGTTCTCCTTCTTTTAGCTCAATCGCTCCGTTTTCCATATTATGTGTGCGAATTTCCGGGCCTTTTGTGTCTAAAAGGATCGCTACTGTTTTTCCTGTCCGTTTTACCGCTTCGCGAATGTTTTGAATGCGGCGTCCATGTTCTGCATAATCGCCGTGGGAAAAATTCAAACGTGCCACGTTCATTCCAGCATTGATCAATTCCACAAGCCTGTCCACGCTTTCGCTAGCAGGACCAATCGTGCAAACGATTTTCGTTTTCCGCATCATCCTTGTTTCTTCCTTTCCACCGGGAATATACTAAATGGATAGCTCTTTTGACAACAAATACATTTTTTGATCAATAGTATGTTTGTTGGCCAACGCTTCCGCAATATCATGGTCGACAAGCTGATTATTTTGGATGCCAACGCAGCGGCCGCCTTTGCCTTCTAATAATAGTTCTACTGCCCGAGCACCTAAACGGCTGGCCAACACGCGGTCAAATGCGGTTGGAGAACCACCGCGCTGCACATGCCCCAGTACGGTAACGCGCGTTTCAAACCCTGTCGCTTCTTGAATTTTCTTGCCAAATTCGACCCCGCTTCCGACACCTTCGGCAACGATAATAATGCTATGCTTTTTGCCGCGTTCATGTCCGCGTTTTAACCGAGCAATAACATCATCCATATCGTAATCAGCTTCTGGAATCAAAATCGTTTCCGCCCCTCCGGCAAGCCCTGACCATAACGCAATATCCCCGGCGTGGCGTCCCATTACTTCAATTACATATGTCCGTTCATGTGATGTAGCGGTATCGCGAATTTTGTCGATCGCGTCAATTACAGTATTTAACGCCGTGTCAAATCCAATCGTAAAATCCGTTCCAGGAATGTCATTGTCAATCGTTCCCGGCACTCCGACACAAGGAAAACCGTGCTCTGTTAGCTTTTTCGCTCCTTGGTAGGAACCGTCCCCACCAATCACGACTAATCCCTCGATGCCGTATTTTTTCAATTGTTCAATCCCTTTTAACTGCCCCTCTTCTGTCTTAAATTCCGGACAGCGCGCCGTATACAGTATCGTTCCCCCGCGGTGGATGATGTCGCCGACATCTCCCACTTCCAACTTTTTTATTTTTCCAGCGATTAAACCAGCATACCCATGGTACACTCCATATACTTCTACTCCATGGTAAATCGCCTTGCGGACGACGGCGCGGATCGCCGCATTCATACCTGGTGAATCTCCGCCACTTGTTAATACACCTATACGTTTCATGTTGCCACCTCAATTCGTTCATTATTTCACAAATCATCAAAATGTCCGACCTCATACGTCAAACTCCACCAACATTCTATAAAATAACACGAAGCATAAAAGAACACAATAGACAAGCGGATAAATTATTTATGAAAAAATGGTTAACAATGTAGCAAAGCTGTCTCTAAGATGAGACAGCCTTGCTTTTATTTTACCCGAAGATTGTCGCGAAAAAACGTAAACTGCCCGATTTGTTTAAATTTTTCATATCGTTGGCGAACGAGCGCTTCGCCGTCCAGCTTTAGCAGCTGCGTTAGCGATCGTTTCAACACTTTATCGATTTCCGCCGCCTGCTGGTCGGCATCTCGGTGGGCGCCGCCGCGAACTTCTGGAATAATTTCGTCAATAACGCCAAGTTCTTTCAAATCGTTCGCTGTAATTTTCATCGTTTCCGCCGCACGCCGGGCAAGCGCCGCATCTTTCCACAAAATCGCCGCGGCTCCTTCAGGGGAAATAACGGAATAAGTCGAATTTTCCAGCATATGAATATGGTTGCCGACACCAAGCGCAAGCGCTCCGCCACTTCCACCTTCCCCAATCACGATGCAAACAATCGGTACCGTAAGCCCGGCCATTTCAAACAAGTTTCTAGCGATCGCCTCGCTTTGCCCGCGCTCTTCCGCCGCTTTTCCCGGATACGCCCCTTTCGTGTCAATAAAGCAAATGATTGGCCGGCGGAATTTTTCCGCTTGTTTCATCAAACGCAGCGCTTTTCGATATCCTTCCGGATGCGGCATTCCAAAATTGCGCCGAATATTTTCTTTTGTATCTTTCCCGCGCTGATGGCCTATGACCGTTACAGGCAGGCCATCATACTTGGCGATTCCTCCGACAATTGCTTCATCATCCCCAAAACAGCGGTCTCCATGGCACTCTAAAAAATGGGTAAACAATCGCTCAATATAATCAAGCGTTGTCGGACGGTTCGGGTGACGCGCGATTTGCACGCGATCCCATGGAGTTAAATTTGCGTATATGTCGTTTTCCAATTTGGCAAGGCGCGCTTCCAATTTGGCAATTTCCGAAGAAAGATCTACGTCCGCAGTTTTCATAAATTCTTTTAACTCGCTAATTTTTTTGCGCAGCTCTATAAGCGGCTTTTCAAATTCTAGCTCTGCCACCATCCGTGTTCCCCTCCCTGTTGATGAATGTCGAGCACGGTCGTTAATGTATCTTTTAAATCATGGCGATGAATGACGGCATCAAGCTGGCCATGCTTTAATAAAAACTCCGCCGTTTGAAAATCTTCTGGAAGCTCCTCACGCACGGTTTGTTCAATGACGCGGCGGCCCGCAAAGCCAATGAGTGCTCCCGGCTCGGCAAAATTATAATCCCCTAATGAGGCAAAGCTTGCCGACACTCCGCCTGTCGTTGGATGCGTCATTACTGAAATGATAAGCCCTCCCTCATTGCTAAACAGTTTAAGGGCGGCGCTCGTTTTTGCCATTTGCATTAAACTTAATACCCCTTCCTGCATGCGCGCTCCTCCAGACGCGGTAAAAATAAGAAACGGCACGTGGCGTTCCCTCGCTTTTTCAATCGCTCGCGTTATTTTTTCCCCGACAACAGATCCCATGCTTCCCATGCGAAACGCCGGATCCATGACGGCGATGACAAGCGGGTGCCCGTTTAGCGTTCCTTCGCCGGTGATGACCGCTTCGTTTAAATTGGATTTGCGGCGATCTTCTTCCAGCTTTTCCATATATCCCGGAAACTGCAACGGATTGACGGACACCATATCGGCATCATACTCATGAAAACTTCCTTCATCTAACAAACTATTAATCCGCTCGCGGGACGGCATCGTATGATGATAGCCGCAGCTCATGCAAACCCGTAAATTTTTGATCAGTTCCTTCGTGTACATAATCTTTTTGCACTTTGGACATTTCGTCATAATCCCTTCTGGAACTTCATGTCTCACTTGTTCGGAAGGAATTGATGCATATTTTTTCTTTTTAGTAAATAAATCTTTCCACATGAGGCGCTTCCTCCTTCGCATTGTCGCTCTACCAACTACTACTGTATCGGAAATAAGCTGCGCTTTTTGTAAAAAGGCGTCATCTTTCTTTCGACAACGGGCTTTGCCGATCGGTTTCCCATAATGTTATAACAGCGGCAACGTCCCGCTTAGCAAACGCGTTTAACATCTGTTCATAAAAGTGATCTGGAAATGACATAATGCCATGGATCGTTTGAAAAAAGTCATGAAGCACGCGCCAAATCCGCTCAAGTAAATAGTTTTGCGCAGCCGCCGTCACCCATTGGAAAAAAAGCTCGTAATTGATCGTTTTTTGGCGGATCATTTTTTCAAGGTGAGCGAATTCTTGTTCTGTCCAACGCTGGCAGGCAAGCTGCAAACAAAGTCGCTCAATAAGCCATTTCGTTTCTGCTAAATCTTCTTTTGCACGTTCATCTTGCAAAATAAACATTCCAAGCAAATCAATCAGCCGATGATTCCCCACTTCTTTGATATACGTTCCTTCTCCCCGCCGCGTTTCAATTAAACCGAGGAATTCCAGCGCCCGCAACGCTTCCCTTACGGAAGAACGTCCGACCTGCAGGCGCTCCGAAAGTTCGCGTTCGGAAGGAAGCTTATCTCCGGCGACAAGCCCGTCCGCTTTGATCATCTTCCGAATTTGTTCGAGCGTTTCTATATACACTTTCGCGTCTTTGACTTGTTATCCCTCCCTGCTCGCTTCCTTATATGGTTTTCGCGGCACCAGTGCCGCTACAAAACGATTCATTTTTTTCCTTTGTTTTCCTTCACTGGTCTGACCACCTAATGTTTATACAATATAACAAAATTGAAAAATAGTAAAGAAACATCATTTTACTACAATATGATCATCGCCTAGCAGCGCCTTCAACGCGGCGATGCACTCATCCGTTAATTCCACATTATACTCTTCCGAAAGCTTCACCATCTTTTGTTCTTGTTCGTAATATAAAAACACAGGAGTGTTTCCGTGATGCTTTTGCAACAGCTCTTTTAACGCAAACAATGTTCCAGCGGCGATCTGCTCCGGATCAATTTTTATGTAAAGCGCCGCGGCGAGCGCTGGAGCCAACACTTTGCGAATAACGAATTGCGGCTTTCCCGCACGAATCTCTACTTTTCCTTCCAATAATTGCACTTCCCCTTTTTTTAAAACAGAAGCATAACGGCGATATACATCAGGAAACGCAACCGCGTCCATTTCCCCGCTTTCATCGCTTATCGTCAAAAATGACATTTCCTCGCCTTTTTTCGTGCGGGTCTTTCTCTCTTGCGCAATATACACTCCGGCTTTAACAAGGCGGTCCGCTTTTTCTCTTATTATGCTCATCACCGGCCGCGCTCCCGCCAAACGAAACATTTTCCGGTGGGCAGATGTTGGATGCGGAGAAACATAAACACCGAGCAGTTCTTTTTCATGCATTAACTTTTCTTCCAGCGAAAAGGCGGGAGCTTCAACATATTTCGGCTTCAGCGATATATCGGAAAACATTCCCTCTTCGACATACGGGCCGACAAGCTGCGCATGCTCTAAAGCGACATCTATGCTCGCCAACAGCGCCGCTCTTTCGACGCCAAATTCATCAAAGCATCCGGATAAAACCAAAGATTCGATCGTTTTTCGGTTGATTCCCTTTCCAAATAAGCGGACACAAAAATCAAAAAAGTCGGAGAAAGGCCCTTTTTTCCGCTCTTGCACAATCGCTTTCACCGCCGCTGCTCCAACGTGTTTAACCGCAGCCAGACTGTAGCGGATCTTTCCCTGCTCAACCGAAAAAGAATAGCGGCTTTGATTCACGGAAGGCGGCAGCAATTCGATCCGCTTTTGCCTTGCTTCATAAATATATAAAGCCACTTTTTCCTCGTCGCCGATCACGCTCGTTAACAGCGCCGCGTAGAAATAAAGCGGGTAATGAGCTTTTAAATAGGCAAGCTGGTAAGAAAGCATGCTATAAGCGACGGCATGGCTCCGGTTAAATCCGTAGTCGGCAAAGCGGACGATCATATCATATAGATCGTTGGCAAACGATTCGTCATAACCTTTTTCCATACAGCCTTTTATAAACGCATTCCGCTGCTGATCCAAAATTTCTTTTTTCTTTTTCGCAACCGCCCGGCGCAACAAATCTGCTTTGCCTAGCGAAAATCCCGCGATCTTGGCAGCAATTTGCATAATTTGCTCTTGATAAATAAGGACGCCGTATGTCGGCGCTAAAATCGGCGCCAAATCTGGATGAAGATAAGCAGCTTTTTCTTCTCCGTGCTTTCTTCTTATATACGAAGGGATGTAATCGATCGGGCCCGGTCGGTACAGCGCGTTCACCGCCACGATATCCTCGAATTGCGACGGCTTTAGCTGTTTTAACACGCGCTTCATGCCATCGGACTCTAACTGAAAAATTCCATTTGTGTCCCCCTCGCTCACTAATTCATACGTCTTGCGGTCATGAAGCGGGATCTCCCGCACATCGATCGTTTCGCCCGTTTGCTGCCGAATAAGGCGGCATATATGTTCAAGCAATGTTAATGTGCGCAAGCCAAGAAAATCCATCTTTAATAGACCGAGCCGCTCCAACACATCCATCGGATATTGCGTTAAATATAATTCGCCATGCCCTTGTTGCAACGGAACGATTTGCGAAAGCGGCTCGCTGCTAATGATCACACCAGCCGCGTGCGTCGAGGTATGGCGCGGAAGCCCTTCCACTTTCATTGCCGTGGCAACCCATCGTTTAATCAAAGCGGAAGACTGGACTGCTTGGCGAAAAGCAGCCGATTGATCATATGCTTCTTGAATCGTAATTCCGTGTTTGTTAGGAACGTGCTTTAGGATGCTTGCCATCTCTTTCGCATCGATCTGCAACACTTTTCCAATGTCGCGAAGGGCCGCCTTGGCGCCGAACGTGCCGAACGTGATGATTTGCGCCACATATTGTTGTCCGTACTTATTGGCAACGTATTGAATGACTTCTTCGCGCCGGTCATCCGGAAAATCAATATCGATATCTGGCATCGACACACGTTCCGGATTTAAAAACCGCTCGAATAAGAGGCCGTATTGAATCGGATCAACGTTTGTTATATAAAGCGTGTATGCTACAAGCGACCCTGCCGCCGATCCTCGCCCAGGCCCTGTGACAATCCCTTGTTTTCTGGCGAAATTCATAAAATCCCAAACGATCAAAAAATAGTCGCTGAACCCCATTTGCCGAATAACACTAAGTTCATATTCGAGCCGTTCCCTGTAACGGTCAGAAGGAGAAGGCACCCGTTCATGTAGCCCTTCCATGCAAAGGCGGCGCAAATAATCGTCAGCGCTTTCCTTCGTTGGCACGGGATATTTCGGCAGCTTCAGCGAGCCAAATTCAATGTCAAGATGGCATTGTTCCGCGATTTTCCCGCTGTTTTCCACCGCCGCAGGCAAATCGGAAAACCGCTCCGTCATTTCTTCTGGCGGTGTTAAATACCGCTCCCCCGCTGCCGCAGTCTCGGTTTCTATTACAGTCCCTTGTTTTACCGCCAATAAACAACGGTGCACAAACGCGTCTTCTTTTTCGATATATTGAACGTCATTCGTCGCCACAAGCGGTGTATTCGTTTCTTCCCCTAACTCAATCAATTGCTGTTCATACGGCTCTTTCCGCTTATTTTCCCCGCGCTGCACAGAAAGGTAAAAGTTCTCCCCAAAAATTTGCTTATACCGTTCTAATACTTGCTTTGCTTTTATTATTTCGCTATGGGCAAGCAATGTTTCAATTTGCCCGCTTTTTCCCGGGGTTAGCGCAATTAATCCGCTGCGGTAATGCCATAGCCATTTTTCGGGAATTCCTTCGCGTGTTTTCGTTTGAATTGTACTGCTAATTTTCATTAAATGTTGGTAGCCTGTTTCATTTTTTGCCAATAAAACGAGCGGATATGCCTCTTCCCCTTCAAGCACAATGTCCGTGATCATCCCAATAATCGGCTGAATGCCGTTACGTTTGCATTCTATGTAAAAAGGAATCGCTCCGTACAATACATTTTCATCGGTTAATGCTAACGCAGGAAATTGCAAGTCTTTCGCTTTTTTGACTAAATCATTGATTTTTGCTGGGCTTGTTAGCAGGCTATAGCAGCTGCGAACATGAAGGTGAACAAACGACAACGCTCTCCCTCCTTTTCCTTCATTATAGTGGACAAAACTTTTTCGTTGCAAAACATACTCTTTTCGGTTCGCCCATATACATAGTAAAAGAAAGGGTGGGACGAGGATGAACGAAAAAATAGCATTTTTGCCCGCATTTATCCAAAGCTATTTTATTGCCGCCGGCGTGTTGCTTGGCGGTGCGATGGTCGGGGCGCTCGGCGCGTTTTTAAGCGGGGAACAGCCGCTTACGGCAATGTATCGGTTTGCTGGTGATTTGCGAATTTGGGCTGTTGTCGCCGCCATCGGGGGGACATTCGACACGTTTTATATGGTGGAACGGGGCTTCTTTTTCGGGGAAACTCGCGACATTATTAAACAGTTTCTGCTTATTCTTTCCGCGATGGGAGGCGCACAAACAGGGGTTACCATCATTACTTGGCTGACGCAGGAGCATATTTCTTCATGAGAATTCCTCCTTATTACCGCTATCCAACATGGCAGCGTTTTTTTGCCGGAGCCGCGGTCGGAGCGCTCATCAGCTGGTTTGTGTTTTTACATTTATTCGGCGTTTTGCAAGATAAACAAGTTCGCCAAATCATTGAACTTCAAGACAAAATTGCCGATTTGGAAAACGAAATCCGCATTTGGCAGGAAGACTACGTAAAAATAAATAAAATAAACAAAAAAAAATTGACCGTCCAAGACATTTCCATTCACTTAGTCAATGCCGAACAATACAAACTCGACTCTTACACGACGTTTCGTATTGAAGAAAGCGTTAAAGAAGATGTTTCCCATCTTATCGCGAAAGATATCGAAACAGTTTACAATGGCAGGGAATTGTTAAAGCGAGCGATTGAAAATAAAACATATACCATTAATGAACAAACATATAAGCTGGAAATATATCAGCTCTTTTTATTTACAACATTATCGATCGAGCTAAAACTTAAGCCCGTTTCTTCGCCGTCATAAAAAAATGTCCCGGACTTTTTTCTGTACCGGGACATTCCTCGTTTTGTCATTGAGAAAGACAAGCTGCTTTCAAATCTTCGATGACGCGGTCTGCCTCTTCCCACGAATCAATCGAAGCTCCCGCAGCAAGCGGATGCCCGCCGCCACGGTATTTTTTCGCTACTTCATTCACAACCGGGCCTTTGGAGCGAAGGCGGACGCGAATTTCCTTGTCTTCCTCGATAAAAAACGCCCATGCGACAATGCCATCGATATTGCCAAGCAAGCTCACGAGCTGCGACGCTTCCGAAGCAGTGACGCCATATTGTTCCAGCAGCGATTTCGGCATTTTTACCGCCGCCACCCCCTCCGCGGATACCGTAAAGTTTTGCAGCACATATCCGCTTAAATGCGCCACATTCAACTTCATATTATACAGCCCGTCATATATCTCCGTTAACGAAAATCCGTATTGAATCAGCTCGCTCGCATAACGGAACGTCTTTTCGCTCGTTCTCGGAAAAAGAAAACGGCCCGTATCCCCGACAATGCCTGCGTAAATAAGGCGCGCCGCTGCTTTTGTCATCACAAGCCCTTTCTCTTTTCCCGCCAAATAAAACTCATAAATCATTTCGCTTGTGGAACTTGCGCTTGTGTCGACCCATAAGATGTCTCCATACGGATCTTCGTTTGGGTGGTGGTCAATTTTAATCAGTTTTTTGCCAAGGCGGTAGCGATCGTCACAAATCCGTTCTTGGTTAGCCGTATCACAAACGATCACCAGCGCGTTGTTATAAGTTTGGTCATCAATCACATCCATTCGCCGCAAAAATTGCAGCGACTCTTCATCGTTCCCAACCGTATACACCGTTTTTTCCGGAAAAGATGCCTTCAAAATTTCCGCCAAGCCTCCTTGAGAACCGTATGCGTCAGGATCTGGGCGGACATGACGATGAATAATAATCGTATCAAATTGCTGGATGGCCTTAAGAATTTCTAAACATTTCTCTTTCATCTTTCTTCCCCTTTTTTTGCGACTGTATTTTCTTTCATTATACGCGAACAAGCAAGATCATTACTAGAATTCTTCCTCGTTTCTATGTACAATAAGGTAGAAAAAGATGATGGAGGGTTTTCATTTATGCCAGCACTTGTCATTTGCATTATCTTTTCCTTCTCTTTTTACGTCTATTATAAAATCAAATATTTTCGCTCCCACCGGCCAATGGAACGGCGCTGGCTTTCCGCCAAATCAAGCATCGCGCTTGGCTTGTTTGTGTTCTTTTTCGGATTAAATCAGTTTTTCCTCCGTTCTTCCACCGTTACGTATATTGTCGGCACTATTTTCTTGCTGATTGGCGCCGGAAGCGCATGGGCAGGCTACCGCGCCTATAAATATTATTTGCCTCTCGTCTTGGAAGAAGCGAAACAAACAGCAAAAAACGGGGCGTAAATCGCGTCCCGTTTTTGATGGAACCGTTAGCGATCGATTAACTGGCACATCATCAGCGCTTTTCCGACGACAACGCCTTCGTGATATGCCTCCACATCGACTTTTCCAAATTTCCGTCCCATTTCCAACAGCTTCGCTTTTACTTCAATCGTGCTGTCGATCTGCACTGGTTTTATAAAATAAATCGTAATGTTTTCAATCACTAAATCTCCCCGTTTATATGCACGCAGCGCACGTGTAGCCGCTTCCGTCACAATCGTTGTAAACACTCCGTACGACAGCGTTCCTAAATAATTCGTCATTTGCGGAGTAATCGTGCAGCGAAATGTATCTTCTTTTCCATCGCCATCGGCTTCACGAAACTGGCTTGTAATAATATCATCGATCGTTTCACCGACCTGCGGCTGGCGTTGAATCATTTGCAGCGCTTTTAGCACGTCTTGGCGGCTGATAATTCCTTGGAGCCGGTTGTATTCGTCAACAACTGGCAAAAGCTCAATGCCTTCCCATACCATGATATGGGAAGCAGAGGCGACCGATGTCTTTCCTTTTACCGTGATTGGGTGTTTTGTCATCGCCTTTTCAATCGGCAATTGCCGGTCAAAATCAAGCACATCTTTTGCAGTAGCGATGCCTTGCACTTTCAACTGCTGATCCACAACCGGAAACCGGCTGTGCTTTGTTTCGCGATTGAGCTCATACCATCGTTCCACCGGATCTGTAGTATATAAATACGCCGTTTTTTCAAGCGGTATTAAAATATCTTCGACAAGCACGATTTCCTTTTTAATGAGCTGGTCGTAAATCGCCCGGTTAATCATCGTCGCCACTGTAAACGTATCGTAGCTTGTCGAAATAATCGGGAGCTGCAATTCATCTGCTAATTTTTTTACGTAATCTTCCGTATCAAACCCACCGGTGATTAACACGGCTGCCCCTTCTTTCAACGCACGTTCGTGCGCTTTCGTGCGGTTTCCGACAATCAACAAATCTCCCGCGCCGATATAGCGCATCATCGCTTCTAACTGCATCGCGCCAATCACGAACCGGTTCAATGTTTTATGCAAACCTTCTCGCCCGCCAAGCACATGCCCGTCGACAATATTGACAACTTCCGCATACGTCAGCTTTTCGATATTTTCTTTTCGCTTCTTTTCAATGCGAATCGTGCCGACACGTTCAATCGTGCTAACATACCCTTTATTTTCCGCATCTTTAATGGCACGATAAGCCGTTCCCTCGCTTACTCCCATTTCCTTGGCAATTTGCCGCACCGAAATTTTTTCGCCAACCGGTAAACTATTAATGTATTGCAAAATTTGTTCATGTTTTGTCGCCAAATTTCTTCACCCTTTACATGATGTCCTATCTTCATTATACGGGTGAAACAAATCCAATTCAATGAAGCGGCCAGACGCGCTTGTTCGAAAAAAGCGCCTCATTCCGAGACGCTTTGTTATTCTAATTCTATGCTTTCTCCTGGTTTTAATATACGTCCCACACCGTCAGGAAGCAGCGCAACAAATTGCTGCGGATCTTGGGCAATCGCCGGGAACGTATTGTAATGAATCGGAACGACGATTTTCGCACGAAGCCACTCTGCCGCAAGCGCCGCATCTTCCGGTCCCATCGTGAAATTATCGCCGATTGGCAAAAACGCCACATCAATGTTGTTGCGCTCGCCAATCAGCTTCATATCGGAAAACAATCCCGTATCTCCAGCGTGATAAACCGTTTTTCCTTCCGCGGTAAATAAAATTCCCGCCGGCATTCCTGTATAAATGATTTGCTTGTCTTCCGTCACATAGCCTGAACCGTGGAACGCTTGCGTTAATTTGACTTTTCCAAAATCAAATTGATGCGCTCCGCCGATATGCATCGGGTGGGTATTCACTCCTTGCCACCCCAGATATGTAGCCAATTCAAAAGGCGCAACGACAAGCGCATTATTTTTCTTAGCCAACTGCACCGTATCGCCGACATGGTCACCATGGCCATGGGTAAGTAAAATGGCGTCTACTTTCACATCTTCTACTTTTAAATCCGTTGTGCCATTTCCCGTAATAAACGGGTCAATCAAAATCGTTTTTCCATTCGTTTCGATTTTGACGACGGAATGTCCATGATACGTTACTTTCACAATCATCCTCCCCTTTCACTGTCATTTATTCCTCATTATTCGCGATAGTGGATGCATTCTCCTGCCCTTCTGTTTATAAACATTTTACATTTTCCGATATTCCTGCTACTCTCAAAGTATAGAAAGGAAGGGTGCAAATGAACAAACGACTTCAATTATTTTCCGAGTGGCTTCAAGAACAACATATTTCATTGGCGTTCATTACGTCAAGCCCGAACGTTTTTTATTTAAGCGGATTTTATTGCGACCCGCATGAACGGCTTTTGGCATTGCTTGTGTTTCCTGACGAAGAACCGGCATTAATTTGCCCGCAAATGGAAACGGCGCGCGCAAGACAAGCTGGATGGACATATGAAATCATCGATTATGGCGACGCAGACAATCCGTGGCAGCTGCTTGAACGGCACATGCGCGCGAAAAACATAAAATTAGACCGAATTGCTGTCGAAAAAAGTCATCTTTCTCTCGAACGATATGAACAGCTTCAAGCATGTTTCCAAGCGCGCTCGTGGCTCAATGCGGAAGAGAAGCTGCGGCAATTGCGAATGATCAAGGAAGAAAAAGAAATCGCCATATTGCGCCAGGCGGCGGAACTTGCGGACTTCGCCGTCGAAGTTGGAGTTAACGCAATCGCTGAAGGAAAAACAGAGTTGGATATTATTGCAGAAATTGAATACGAAATGAAGAAAAAAGGCGTGCGCGAAATGTCATTTGCCACAATGGTATTAGCTGGAGAAAACACCGCAAACCCTCACGGCGTTCCAGGACTCACAACCATTCGTAAAGGAGACTTTGTTTTATTTGATTTGGGCGTAATTGTTGACGGCTATTGTTCGGACATAACAAGAACCGTTATTTTCAAAAGTGCGACAGAAGAGCAAAAATTGATTTATGATACCGTTTTGCGCGCACAGCTGGCGGCGATTGAGGCGTGCAAACCAGGCGTGGAAATCGGCAGTGTCGACCGCGCCGCGAGATCAATCATTGAACAAGCTGGATACGGTCCGTATTTCACGCATCGCGTCGGCCACGGTCTCGGCATTGAATTGCATGAATATCCGTCGATGAACGCAGCAAACGCAATGCCGTTAGAACGCGGCATGACGTTTACGATTGAGCCGGGAATTTATGTTCCTTCCGTCGGCGGAGTCCGCATTGAGGATGACGTGTTTATCACCGATAACGGTGCAGGGATTTTAACCAAATATCCGAAAGAACTTATCATCGTTTCATGAAGCAAAAAGAGCGGCATTGCCTTGCCGCTCTTTTTTGCGAAAAAGATCACAATGGTGTTTGCCAAAAAATCAATCTCGCCTCATAAGCTGCGCATTCAACACGGCAATCCCTTTCCGTCATTCTGCGTTTGGTATGCTTTTGATTAGCGGATATGCGCAAAAACACCTCACTGCACAAAGTGAGGTGTTTTTTTGGAAACTACGCTCATTATCGGTAACGATGGATAACATTTACTCCCCCTGTCACATCGATGACCGCGCCTGTTATCATATCAGAATCTTCTTCACATAAAAAAGCGATAACACGAGCGATATCTTCCCCTGTCCCTGAACGCCCGATCGGGGTTTCAGCATCTTTTATCAAACGCGAATGGGCGATCGTTGCCTCTTTCATCTCTCCGACGATATTGCCTGGGCAAACCATATTGGCGGTAATGCCAAACTCCGCTTCCTCGAGCGCGATAGTTTTCGTTAATGACACTAAACCAACTTTGGCGGCGCTGAACGCGGATCGGTGCAGCCATCCCGGCGCTTCCGCCGCCCCTTGAAAACCGTATGTAATAATGCGTCCAAACCGTTGTTTTCTCATCACGGGAATCGTTTTTTTCAACAAATGAAATACAGCGCTTAAATTCCCCTCAATCATTTCATACCATTCATCTTCCGTGTAATCAGCCAATTTTTTTCGTTCAAAAATGTACGGGCCCGCGTTATTGATTAAAAAATCAATGCGTCCGAACCGATCAAGCGCCGCATCCACAAGGGCAAATAAATCTTCTTTTTTTGTAACATCACCGCGAACAAATTGCAGCCGTTCATCAAGATGGGCGTATTTTTGTTGCAGCGACTGCACCGCCGTTTCGTCGCTTCGGTAATTGACGGTAACAGAATATCCTCTCTCAAGCAACAGTTCTGTGACTTTTCTTCCCAGCCCTTTCGCTCCGGCTGTGATGAGGGCATGTCGCACAACCACTCCTCCTCACCTTCACAACTTTTTGTCTTGTCTTTACTTTACTATAAATATATATCTTAACGCATCCATCCCGCCTTAAAAAAACATGGCGGATAAACGCCATGAGTCGCCAATTTACTCGCCAACTTCGCGCTCCGGATGATAACAAGGTTCATCGCGGGTAACAATACTGCTATAATAGGCATCCATTATTTGCTCGCTAATTGCCCTTGCTTCATCTTCATCATATAATCCTTTCCGATAGTTTTTTTCCATTTTTTCTGCTCCTTTTCATAAAAATATCATAATATACAGTAGTCTTTCCCGCGGTTTATAAGTTACACTAATAATAGAGATAGTATTTTTATCCAAAGGGGGAGTGGAGAACAATGGCAATGACGTACAAAACGATCATCGTTGCAGTAGATGGTTCGAAAGAAGCGGAGTGGGCATTCAAAAAAGCGATTGAAATCGCCAAACGGAATAATGCGAAGCTCATTCTTGCTCATGTCATTGATTTGCGGGGGTTTGCGGCCATCGAAGTATATGACCGCGCCGCTGTTGAACGTGCTGAAAATTACGCAAAAGAACTGCTAAACGGCTACCAACAACAAGCGGTTGACGCTGGATTAAGCGACGTTGTCATTGACATTGAATTTGGTTCTCCAAAAGTGAAAATCGCCAAAGACATAGCGCCAAAATATAATGCTGACTTAATCATTTGTGGAGCTACCGGCTTAAATGCTGTCGAACGTCTCTTAATCGGAAGCGTCTCCGAACATATTACTCGGTATGCAAAGTGCGACGTGCTCGTTGTCCGCACGGAAAAAGAACTGAATCAGGAATAAACGAAAAAACACTCCGTGGTGCAAACCTACGGAGTGTTTATTATTTCTTTCGCTTTTTCCAGCGCTTTTCTTACTTCGGCAAATCCCGTGCCGCCGGCGCTATTGCGGCGGTTTACGGCCGTGTATGGCTTTAACGCTTCATATATATCGGCTTCAAACAGCGGTGATGCCTCTTTATATACTTCCAGCGGCAAGTCGGCCAAAAATACGCCTCTTTCAATGCAAGTCAGCACAAGTTTGCCAACAATCTCATGCGCTTCACGGAACGGCACCCCTTTGTTCGCCAAATAGTCGGCAAGCTCGGTGGCGTTCGAAAAATCTTGTTTTGTCGCTTTTTCCATCACATCGGCGTTGACTTTCATCGTTTTTATCATGCCGGCAAAGATTTTCAATGATCCAGTGACCGTTTTCACCGTATCAAACATGCCTTCTTTATCTTCTTGCATATCTTTGTTGTACGCAAGCGGCGTTCCTTTCATCACGGTCAAAAGCGCCAATAAATGGCCGTACACCCGTCCCGTTTTGCCGCGGATCAACTCTGCCATATCCGGGTTTTTCTTTTGCGGCATAATGCTGCTCCCGGTTGCGAACGCATCATCGATTTCGATAAACTGAAATTCTTGGCTCGACCAAAGAATCAGCTCTTCGCAAAAACGGGACAAATGCATCATAAGCATCGCGCTGTTGCTTAAAAATTCGATGATAAAATCACGGTCGCTCACCGCGTCGATGCTGTTTTCGTAAATGCCGGAAAAACCAAGGAGCTCTGCAGTCAAATGCCGGTCGATGGGAAACGTCGTGCCGGCAAGCGCCCCCGCTCCGAGCGGCGACTTATTAATGCGCTTCAGCGATTCGCGGAACCGCTCGCGGTCGCGCTCGAGCATCCAAAAATAGGCGAGCAAATGATGGGCAAACGAAATCGGCTGCGCCCGCTGCAAATGCGTATATCCCGGCACAATCGTTTCCACGTGCTCCTCCGCTTTTTCAACAAGCACCTTTTGCAGTTCTTTAATCAATTCCATTATTTCGGTCACACGTTTGCGCAAATACAAATGCATATCAGTTGCCACTTGGTCGTTGCGGCTTCTTCCTGTATGCAGTTTTCCGCCGACCGGGCCAATTTCATCGATAAGCATTTTTTCAATATTTAAATGAATATCCTCATAAGCGACGGAAAATTTCAGTTTTCCTT
This sequence comes from Parageobacillus thermoglucosidasius, assembly GCF_001295365.1. Classification (GTDB taxonomy): domain Bacteria; phylum Bacillota; class Bacilli; order Bacillales; family Anoxybacillaceae; genus Parageobacillus; species Parageobacillus thermoglucosidasius. Next base: position 3,699,521 of record NZ_CP012712.1, read on the forward strand.
GTTTTGCTTTTTCCAGCAATGCAAGCAGCCCGGACTTGATTTTTTCCACATCCCCGCTTGGTAAAATCCCGCATTTGCCAAGCATCGTGACATGGGCAAGGCTGCCTTCAATATCTTCTTCGACTAACTCTTGGTCGAATGGGATCGACGCAGCAAACTCGTCGACCCACTCTTCCGCTGTTTTCGTGAAACGTCCGCCCCAAAGCTTTTTCACACGGTCACCTTCTTTTGATTATTGACAATGCTGTGTACTTTCGTCGGCAATCCGTACAAGGAAATAAAGCCAACGGCCGCTTGATGGTCAAATTGGTCCTCTGCCGTATATGTCGCAAGCTTTTCATCATATAAGGAAAATTCCGATCTGCGTCCTTCCACGATGGCATGGCCTTTGAACAGTTTAACGCGCACCACGCCGGTTACGTTTTTTTGCGTTTCTTTTAAGAAAGCGACAAGGGCATCTTTGATCGGTGAGAACCATAAACCATTGTAAATGACTTCCGCCAATTTTTGCTCGATGATTGGTTTAAAATGGGCGACTTCCCTTACAAGCGTCAAATCTTCTAATTCTTTATGCGCTTTTATTAACGTTATCGCCCCAGGGCATTCATACACTTCCCGCGATTTAATGCCCACCAAACGGTTTTCGACATGGTCAATGCGTCCAACCCCATGTTTTCCCGCCAGCGCGTTTAACTCCAAAATCAAATTAGCGAGCGAATACGGTTTGCCGTTTAATGTTTTCGGGACGCCTTGTTCAAAACCGATTTCGATGATTTCTGGAACATCTGGCGCGTTCTCCAACGATGCCGTTAATTCATACGCTTCTTCTGGAGGAGCAGCCCAAGGGTCTTCTAAAATGCCGCACTCATTGCTTCGTCCCCATAAGTTTTTGTCGATCGAAAACGGACTATCGATGTCAACCGGAATCGGAATGCCATGCTTTTTCGCGTATTCGATTTCTTCTTCGCGCGACCAGCTCCATTCACGGACTGGCGCAACGACTTCTAAGTGCGGATTCAACGCTTTAATCGATACTTCAAAGCGGACTTGGTCATTGCCTTTTCCCGTGCACCCATGCGCGACGGCAACCGCCCCTTCCAATTCGGCAATTTCGACTAGTTTTTTCGAAATAAGCGGGCGAGACAGCGCAGAAACAAGCGGATATTTTCCTTCATAAAGCGCATGTGCCTGCAAGGCGATAAGCGCATATTCATTCGCAAACTCTTCCTTGACATCAATGACGTAAGACTTAATCGCTCCAACTTTCAACGCTTTTTCTTTCACAAAATCAAGATCTTTTCCTTCGCCAAGATCAAGGCAGCACGCGATTACATCATAGCCCCGCTCTTGCAGCCATTTAATCGCAACAGATGTATCTAAACCGCCGGAATATGCCAACACAATTTTCGGATTAGCCATATCGTTTCCCCTTCCTCTTCACATAAATATACTTATATATAAATAAATATTCAAAATCTATATTATCACTTTACCAGCTTTTATCATGTTTTTCAATAGTTATTCATCAAAATGGGGATATTGGTTCTTCCCGCACTTTTTTATACAATAGGAATATCGGAAAGTGAGGGAAAAAGCATGGAACAATATTTTATTTATGACCAGCGGCTTGGCATTTTGCTGCCGAAACTTGAAAAAGACTGGGAAGACTATAGCAATGCGGAACAACAGGCGATTTTGCTGCGATGGGAAGCCATTCGCGGAACCATTCCCGACCGCATTGCAGAATTAGAAAAAATTATTAACGAAAAACAAGATCAGTTGAATGACGAAAATGATTTTGTGCGCTCATGCCAGTTAAATTCAGAAATAGCCGAACTGGCTTCGGTCATTAACGATTTATGGATTTGGTATCGGATGAATCAAACGGTGTCAATGCGCGCACATCGATAAAAACAAAGAAACGGCGAAAAATGATAGAAATGCGCCTTTTTGTTTTCACTCTGATGCAATATGAAATTTTTGTTTTTTAATAAAATATTGAATATTTTTTCTTTTACGATTATTATTGATATTGAGTCTACCTTTATCAACAGTGGAGGGGTATATATGCCAAACAAAACGTTCCATTCTTCATTCACCGCTTCTTTTTCTTGGGAGACCGTGTTTCAACATTACGACTGGAACCCACGTGAACGTTTCAATGTCGCTCATGAAGTATGTGACCGCTATGCAGAAGATCCGACTCGCATCGCCCTGTTTTATGAAAACCATTTAGGAGAAAAGAGAACCATCACCTATCGAGAATTGCGGGATTGGTCGAACCAAATGGCAAATGTGTTCCGCAAACTTGGAGTCAAAAGAGGAGACAGAGTTTGCGCTCTTTTGCCTAAAAATCCTGCTCTAGTCATTTATATTTTAGCTGCCTGGAAAGTTGGCGCAGTTTATGTTCCGCTATTTACAGCATTTGGCCCACAGGCGATTGAATACCGGATTAACCATTCTGAGGCAAAAGTGATGTTGACGAATAATGAACAGCGTGCAAAATTGCCGCCGAGAGAAAAAATACCAACATTAGAGCATATTTTTGTCATTGATGAAACAAATGACCATAACGATTTATCTTTTTGGAAAACGCTTTCAGAAGAGTCTGTCGATCATCAGACCGAAGAAACGACTGTGGACGATTTACTGGCTATCCAATATACATCCGGATCGACAGGAATGCCGAAAGGAGCCATGTGGTCGCACAATTTGCTCATTAATATATATCCGTATATGCGATATGCCATCAGTTTGCGGGATGATGATGTATTTTTAGGGGGAGCCGATCCGGGATGGGCTTACGGGCTGATCTTTTGCACATTCGCGCCAATGTGTTTCGGTGTGCCCATCGTCTTTTACGAAGGACCGTTTAAACCGGACACATACTATTCTCTGATGGAAAAATATCATGTAACGAATTTCACTTACGCTCCGACCGCTTATCGCGCGATGGTCGCGGCAGGAGCAGAATTGATCAATAAATACAACATCCGCGTGCGGGCAATGAGTTCCGCAGGAGAGCCGCTTAATCCGGAAGTGATTCGCTTTTTCCAAAAACATTTAGGGGTGACCGTCCACGACCACTACGGTCTGTCGGAAACGTTAATGCTGATTGGCAATTTCAACGCAATTGACATGGAGATACGCCCTGGTTCGATGGGATGGGTGCTGCCGGGGTTTGAAGTCGCATTGCTCAATGAAGAAGGCGTTCCGGTAGAAGACGGAAATGTTGGACAAATTGCTTTTAACACGAATTCCATTCCAAACGTGTTCAAAGGTTATTGGAAAGATCCTGAAAAAACAGCGGAGAGATTGTCAGGAAGCTGGTTCCTCACCGGAGATTTGGCAACGAAAGACGCCGACGGATACTTTTGGTTCCAAGGCAGGGCCGATGATATCATCTCCAGTGCCGGATATCGCATCGGGCCTTTTGAAATTGAGAGTTGCCTCATCGAACATCCAGCGGTAGTGGAAGCAGCGGCCATTGGAAAGCCAGATCCGTTAAAAGGGGAAATCGTCAAAGCCTTCGTCGTACTGGCAGATGGGTTTACTCCATCGGACGATCTGGCGCAAGAATTATCATTATTCGTGAAAAACCGTTTATCGAAGCACGAATACCCTCGCGAAGTGGAATTCGTAGCAGAACTGCCTAAGACGCCTAGCGGCAAAATTCAGCGATTTATCCTTCGCAATCAAGAAAGCGAAAAACAGAAAAACGACTAATCATACTAAAAGTGTCCGCTTCCTTAAACGGACACTTTTGGCTTTTCAATGCAAGTCTTTTCTTATTTCCCGCACCACATGTCCAATCTCTGGCAAAATTAATTTCGTCATCGCAAGGCGCACTGCCCCCGACGATCCGGGCGTAGAAAAAATGGCCGTATCATTTGCCACCCCGGCGATGGCCCGCGATAATATCGCTGCGGAACCGATATCTTCCGTATAGCTTAACATGCGAAACAGTTCGCCAAAACCAACGATTTCTTTTTCAATGATTTCTTTTACTGTCTCAATCGTTACATCTCTTTTGGCGATGCCGGTGCCGCCATTGGTTAGCACCACGTCGATGTCTGCCTGCTCACATCCGCGCAAAACCGCCGCGCGGATCGCTTCTTTTTCATCTTTCACAATCTCATAACTGACGACTTCATGGCCAGCTTCTTTCAATAAATCGATCATTAATTTTCCGCTCTTATCGGTATCTTCCGTCCTTGTATCACTAATCGTAATGACTTTACAACGGACAATTTTGGGAGCTTCCCTCTTATGTTCCTGCGTGCTCACATTGAATTTCTCCTTTCGCCTTTTTTATTTTGCATGCAAACGGCGCTGCTGATAAAATTTTCGGATAAATTCCGTCGCATGTCTGATAAATTAGCAATTTAGAATGGCCCCTGCCGCCATTCCTTTAAGAGGAATACCTTGAACAGACATTTTGATCGCCTTCCTAAATATTCAATAAAAAATGTTAGTCAAATCTTCTCTGCCATCATAAAAAGCTGCTCCTTTTGCATCGTTATATACTTGCGCACTTTTGAATGATTCCGTTCAAATGACACAGCCAGCCATCAACCTTGGCAAAAAATCCCCTTTTCCATTTATCTGGAAGATAAGAGCATGAACATCAATGGTCATTTCAACATCATTCGGTTCATCATGTTGAAATTGCTGCTCCCATTCGACAATTCCTTCCCATACGATTCGTTCGTGTTTCGTTAATTCCATAAATACCTTCAAGTTCCATTTATATTATTATATCATAGCTCTCTTTGAAATATAGAGAAACCGAAAAGTCAAAAACGATCGGATAAAAAAGTTAAACCTCTTCCAGAGTTTGACCTTATAACAATTATCGTGTGCAACGCTGACTTCTCTTTCCATACTTTGGCCATATCTATTTGTTTAAACGTTTCTCTAAAGAATTGATCGCATATCCCTTATGTAAAAATACGATTATTCTTTCATCACAGAGAATCCTAGGACTCTTCAAATTAATTAAACACAAAAATTTTAGATTTCAATCAACATATTTATTTTGTATAATAGACTGAATTGTTATAATATTCTTATAATAACTGCTAACAATTAAGTTATTCCATTTGTGATGCATTCCTTGCAAATGTTCCATACAGATGAAAAGGCGCTTAAAAAGATCAAACAGAAACAATTATGGAAGGATGCTATCATTTTGTTTAATGAATGGATCATGCGTTCAAAAACGTTGAATCAAGCATTCGAAAATATTACATCAGGCTTCGTGAACTACTTGTCGTTTGAACGATGTGCTTTGTTTGCCTATTCGAGCACAGATCAAAGCGGTTTTGGACTTTACGGATATCAGCTTAACAACGAAGAGATAAAAAACATTAACGAGAATATCGATGGCCTCCCTCCTTTCTGATTTAATCGCAATAGATAGTATGAAAGTATCTTAACGTACCTATTAAGCTATTTTAAAAACAGCGCGTTTGCAACCCCGTGGATGGAAGGGATTATCAAGATCAATGACGATGATCCCCCTCACTTTGACGTAGTGAGACTGTCCTGTAGTTGATACTCATAAGAATGTTTCAGATTGTAATCGATTTTCTAATCTGTACGCGCAATATTAGCTGTATCGTTTTCTCAACACATCTCCTAAAACAACCAAATGCGTATTTTCACTTTTTTATGGCAAAGAAAAAAGCAACCTCCTTTCATGTATTTAAAACATGAAAAAAGGTTGCTTTAAAAATTTAGGTCTTCGTTAGATTTAGGTCACGTTTTTGTCAAAATTAAGCAATATTCGCCAACCGGACAACATCCCGGGCGATCATGACTTCTTCATTTGTCGGGATGACAAGCACTTTTACCGGCGAATGCGGATAGCTGATGAACGCTTCTTTGCCGCGTACTTTATTTAATGAAGGATCCCAGTATACCCCCATAAATTCGAGGCCGCGCAATACTTTGGCACGGATCAGCTCGCTGTTTTCCCCAATTCCAGCAGTGAAAATAATCGCATCCACACCGCACATGCGCGCCGCATAAGAACCGATATATTTATGAATGCGATTAGCGAATACTTCAAGTGCTAGCTCAGCACGTTTATTTCCTTCTGCCGCCGCTTTTTCCAAATCGCGCAAGTCGCTTGAAATGCCGGAAATGCCAAGCATTCCGCTTTTCTTATTTAATACTTCCACTACTTCTTCGGCAGTCATTCCCGTCTTTTCCATAATATAAGGGATAAGCGCCGGATCAATGTTTCCAGAACGCGTTCCCATCGCCACGCCGGCAAGCGGCGTAAAGCCCATGGACGTATCGATCGATTTTCCCCCTTCTACTGCAGCGATGCTGGCGCCATTGCCAAGGTGGCAAGAAATGAGGCGAAGCTGCTCAATCGGACGGCCGAGCAATTCAGCGGCGCGTTGTGTGACATATTTATGTGATGTGCCATGGAAGCCGTATTTGCGAATGCCGAATTTTGTATAATATTCATATGGGAGACTATACAAAAACGACTGCTCTGGCATCGTTTGATGAAACGCCGTATCAAATACCGCCACGGCAGGCACATTCGGCAGCACTTCTTGAAACGCTTTAATGCCGGTAATGTTTGCTGGATTATGAAGGGGAGCAAGTTCAGACACTTCTTCGATCTGTTTTAATACTTCATCCGTAATGAGTACAGAATCACTGAACTTTTCGCCACCATGCACAACGCGGTGGCCAATTCCGTCGATTTCATCAAATGAGCGAATAATTTTGTACCCCATGAGCTTGTCGAGCAGCATTTTCACCGCTACTGCATGGTTCGGAATGGCTGTGACTTCTTGAATTTTCTCGCCATTGACGGTGATCGTAAAAATGGCGTCATCAAAACCGATTCGCTCCACTATTCCTTTTGTTAAAACCTTTTCGCTTGGCATTTCAAATAATTGAAACTTTAATGATGAACTGCCGGCGTTAATTGCTAAAATTTTCGCCATATTCCAAACAACTCCCTTAATCATCATCTTTTGTCATATTTTGTTCATTTTTTCACTATTCCACTATATCTTTTTTCATTGTATGATTGTTTATGTTTTCTTTCAAGCAATTTCTATATGTAATCGTTTACAATTTGATGTCTTTATCTTTTGATAATCGAAATAGTTACTATATTCCGAAAATAAAAAAACAGCCCCCGCACATCGGCGGGAACTGTTTTAATTTCCTTTTTCTTCTGTGATCCATTCATCAATTTTCCGCATCATCGCCTGCATCATCTGTTTATTGGAGAAACGCGGAAGTTCGGCCAAGAGCGCTTTTTTTGGAGCTTTTACATTTTTTCCTTTCTTTTGCAAAATAAAAATGCTTTTTGCCGCCCGTTCTGTTTTAAACATCGACAACGGCAGCTGCAGCAGCCCTTGAATGACCGCGTGCTCTTTAATAAAATCATGCAGTTTTGCCGCCTGATCGCTTGAAAATAACGTATTTGGGATTAAGAAAAACAAATAACCGCCCTCTTTCGTATAATACAAGCTTTGTTCAATGAACAAATGGTGGGCGTATGAATGTCCTTCTTCCGCCTTTAAGACAAAGCGAGAAGCGTTTTCTTTATGCGGGTAATAACCGACGGGCAAGTCACATATGACTACATCGGCAAGCTCCACAAACAGCGGCTGCAAACCATCTTGATTAAAAAGCTGAATCGCGTGTTTTTGCAAATTTGCGTTCACATACGCCAGCTTGATTAATACATCGTCAACATCCACACCATAACTTTTCGTTTGCTTTCCTTTAAGATGGTTAAGCACCGTCGTCAGCAAATTCGCCGTGCCAACGGCAGGATCAAGAATCGTCAAAGCAAGATGTTTGCGAGTAAATTGATTGACTAAATAGCTTATAAATAAACTAACCGCATCCGGGGTCATTTGATGATGCGGCTGTGTATATTCCTTCATCCCTTTTAATACCGCAAGCTGAAATGCTTTTCGTATTTCTTCGTTCGTAAACCGCTCCAGTTGAATGTCGTTATATTGTTTTTTCAAGCGCTGCGCATTTATTTCACTCACTTCGTTTTGCAGAACGTCGCCGTGAAACACGTTTTCTCCCGTTTCTGCCACCGCTTCTAAATAGGTGCATTGCAATTCCGCTTGCAAGATTTTGGCTGTTTCGTCGAACAGCGTAAACAAGCGTTCTACTGGAGTTGCCATTGTTTCTCCACCTTTCCGGTAAGTGTCCAATAGTTTATTGTACGCCGGACATGGTATGATGGCAAGAATAAAAAGACCTCGAAACTGCTATCGAGGTCTTTTCATCACGTTTATTTCGCCGCTTTTGCCGCTTCGATTGCTGCTTCGTAATCCGGATGATTGGTCACTTCCGGCACATATTCCGCATATGTTACGATATCATTGCTGTCAATGACGAACACTGCACGCGCCAATAAACGCAACTCTTTAATGAGCACGCCGTACGCTTGCCCAAACGAAACATCGCGATGGTCAGAAAGGACTTGCACGTTTTCCACGCCCGCGGCGCCACACCAGCGTTTCTGCGCGAACGGCAAATCCACGCTGATCGTCAATACTTTCACATTATCCAATTTCGCCGCCTCTTCATTAAACCGGCGTGTTTGCGCGTCACAAACGCCTGTATCCAAAGACGGAACAACGCTAATCAAACGGACATGCCCTTTCGTATCCGCGAGTGTCACTTCCGATAAATCGTTAGCCAGCACTTTAAAATCAGGAGCTTTGTCCCCCACCTTTACTTCGTTGCCGACTAATGTTACCGGTTTTCCTTTAAAGGTTACTTGTGCCATTGGTTTCCCCCCTCAAAATGAATGTACTATTGTCATCATAAGGGGAATACAAAAAAATTGCAACGATTTCCACTAATTTAAATGTTAAAATCTTGTTTTGGTGCTGACGATGATAAGTCTTTGTTTTTCTTCCACATCGCTTGTATTTTTTCAATCGCTTCTGGTGCTGCGTCGAGAATTTTTTCATATAAATGAGTGCTTTCGTCAAGATGAAGCAGCTTTATTCCTGAAGAGTTGACTACCAAAAAGGCGATTGGCGTAATGGAAACACCGCCGCCGCTTCCGCCGCCAAACGGATGCTCGCCTGCCTGTGCCTGGTTAGGCGCCTGTTGTTGGCTGGCGCCGTTTTTGTCGCCATCCACCATAAACTCACTACCGCCCGCGGCAAATCCAAAACCTACTTTGGAAACCGTCAAGATCACGCTTCCATCCGGCGTTTCCACCGGATCGCCGATGATCGTATTGACATCGATCATTTGTTTTAAATTTTCCATTGCGGTTGTCATCAGCCCTTGAATTGGATGATTGTTCATGCGAGACTCCTCCTAGTAGCTTTCATTTGCATGATTAGAAACAAATGTTTTGATTTTCGACAAACGATTGCCACGCCAATATTTCACCATTCGTATTCCTGCTAACATAGCATACCCGATTCGAAAATGAATCATACATACGAATTTTGTTTCGGAAACGGCTTCATGAAAAGATGGAGTTATCAAAAAAAATGGAGGCGTTTTAAGTTTCATATATTTGCTGGACAACGCGAGCAGATGGTATTTTAACGACCATCCTAACCCGACGATCATCCCTGTCGTCGCCGCATCCCCTGTCCCGATTTTCGTCTGCCATTCAAATTTCGTGATGGATATATGCCCAAGAAATTTTTTGATAATTTCATTCAGCCGAACGACATGCTGGGCAAACTCTTTTGTTTTCTGAAAATTATGGATCAGTTCCTCCGGCGTATACTTGCTTCGTTTCACCGTTCCTTTCGAAATATTTTCTATCGTCTCTTGATGGTCAATGGCAATACCCGGCGGCTCTGTTTCTATTTTCACAAACGGTATATGTATCGTATAACGAATCATTCCAAATAACGCTTGAAACGTAATTTTCCATTCATCATCACCTTGTGCATGTTGAAAAAAAATCGTAACCGACAACTTCATCAACGATAGCAAAAAAAGCAAGAAAAAAAGCAGGACAGCAATACAAACGATCAGTTTCAACATCAGCACTCCCTTTCATCATGCTATTGTCGCCATATGCCAAAAAAAATAAACCTGCCAATATAGCAGGTTTATTCGTAAATGACGAGCGTATCGGCGAACTGGTCATGCATCCCTTTTTTCTTTTCTGAAAAAGCGACGAAAAGAAATCCGATGAATAAAATCGTTTTTGCGATAAATTTTCCGATCACTTCACGAAACAAAACTGTCGTCCATGTCAACGGTTTTCCTGACTCATCGATCACTTTCATCCCAAATACCATTTTTCCTAACGTTTGTTGGAAAAATTTCGTCATCAATACAAAATACGCGTAAAATGTCACCGTCGTGGCAATTGTCGCCGGCGCGAACATGCTCGTCCGCTCGACCGAAATATCGAGCAAATGAAAAAGCGGAAAAACAAGCAGACGGTTGATGCTGCCGACAACAAGCAAATCGAGCAAATATGCCCAAAACCGCATCCAAAACCCGGCATAGCGAACTTGCGAAGATGCATCGCCGACAGCGGTGTTTCTTGTCTCTGCTGGAATGGACAAATACTCTCCGGTCATTTTTTCACTTCCTTTATTCAGCGTATAAATACATTAAGCGCGGTGATGAAGGGTTAGAGAACAACTTGATTAATTCGGTCGCCTCATGCTTTGGCGCTATCATCCGGCTTAATTCCATTTTAAATAAAGAACCGAACGAAAAGTCATTCGTATACTTCACCACTTGCGCGTCCGCCAAATCGTAGTCTTTTTTTATTGCGGCAATGGTGTCTTCTAAATAGCCGAACTCATCGATTAACTTTAACTGCTTTGCCTGGCGGCCGTCGTAAATTCGGCCATCCGCTATTTTCCGCACTTCGCTTTCCGGAAGGTGTCTGCCTTCCGAAATCACTTTGACAAACCCTTCATAAGAATTATGGATTAACCGCTGCAATATTTCTTTTTCTTCCTCCGTCATCTTTCTCGCCGGGTTCATAATATCTTTATACGGCCCGCTTTTAATCGTAACAAGCTCCACACCGTATTTTTTGGCAAGCCCCTCATAATTGAAACTTTGTATAATTACTCCTAACGATCCAGTCAGCGTTTCTGGGCTTGCGAAAATTTTATCGGCTGCTGTGGAAATGTAATATCCTCCAGAAGCCGCCATCGTTCCCATTGAAACATAAATCGGTTTTTTCGTTTCTTTCTTTAGCTTAAGCAGTTGATCATGAATTTCAGCGCTCTCTACAACACCGCCGCCCGGTGAATCGACGCGCAAAATAATCGCCTTCACTGTATCATCGTTTTTCGCCTGTTCAATCATGCGTAAAAATGCGCGATGATTATATCCTGACGCAGTAAACAGCGCTTCCGTATCTCCAGCGTCTTGAATGACCCCGTTTACTTCCAAAACAACAATTTTCTGAAATTGGTCGCCATCTTCGATCACTTCTTCACTAAACTCTTGTTCTGCTAGCGCAAGCCAGTTTTTCGTCCACGTTTTCGCATCATTTGTCAACATTGTCGTAATGATATTGACTAACACTGAAATAATAAATAATACAGCTGCAATAGACAATGCTATCCAGCGCTTTCGATTCATTGTTTCTTCCCCCTATAGAAACGGTTATTTTTAAATTTGTGTAAAAATGTTACACTAAATATGTATACTTTATTTATTGTACCATAATTACAGGTTCACTAAAATATAACAATGGGAGGATTTCCGATGGCAGGCTTGCGCAATCATCTATATTTTTTTTACAAGCATGACGATCAACTCGTCAAACGAGTAGAGCCGCTGATCGAGCTTGCGAAACAAGGGCCGTTTGTCGTTGTCGATGACCATCGCGAAGCCAATATCATCGTCAGCATCGGGAACGATGGCGCATTTTTGCAAGCGGTGCGACAAACAGGTTTTCGCAATGACTGCTTATATGTCGGCATTTCAACACTTCCGTCGCGCGGATTTTACTGTGACTTTCAAATCGATGACATCGATCATATGGTAGAAGCGACACAAAATTTGCAGCTAGAAGTGAGAAAATACCCAATTATTCAAGTTACCATCGATGACAACGCTTCCTTTTTCTGCTTAAATGAATGTTCCATCCGCTCACAAATTATTAAGACGTTGGCGATGGACGTGTTTATCGATGATTTGCATTTTGAAACATTCCGCGGTGACGGAATCATCGTTTCGACACCGACGGGAAGCACAGCGTATAATAAATCGGTCAACGGCGCAGTCGTTGATCCGCTGCTTCCTTGCTTTCAAGTGAGCGAGCTGGCCTCCCTCAACAATAACCGCTACCGAACGCTCGGGTCATCATTTATTTTAAGCGGGCAGCGGAAACTAACATTAAAAATGTCCGAAGAAACAAGCCATTTTCCAATTATCGGCCTAGATAATGAGGCATTAAGCATTCAACACATTGAAAAAATCGATATTGTCTTAAGCGACAGGGTGATCAAGACCGTCCGTTTAAAAGACAATTCTTTCTGGGATAAAGTAAAGCGAACGTTTTTATAAGGAAAGCGGATGCAGCAGAATTTACTCCAAAAGCGATGTTTTTATTGTCTGGCCGCAAATGTTTTCTCCAAACGGAAAAAGGGGCTGTTTCCGACTCGAAACAGCCCCTTTTTTTATTGACGCTTGGCAAGGCGCATTTCGCGCTCGCGCAGCTCCACACGGCGGATTTTTCCCGATGCCGTTTTCGGCAAATCGTCGACAAATTCAATTTTGCGCGGATACTTATATGGTGCGGTAAGTTGTTTCACATGCTCCTGCAGCTTTGGAATCAGCGTCGGGTCATTTTTATCAACTCCTTCGCGAAGAACGATGAACGCTTTGACGACATGGCCGCGCACTTCATCCGGACTGGCGACGACAGCGCATTCTTTTACGTAAGGATGCTTGACAAGCGCATCTTCCACTTCAAACGGCCCGATTGTATAACCGGAGCTGATGATAATGTCATCTCCTCTTCCTTCAAACCAGAAATATCCATCTTCATCTTTTTTCGCTTTATCCCCCGTAATATAATAATCGCCTCGGAATTGCAGCGCCGTCCGTTCTGGATCTTTGTAGTAATATTTAAATAACGTCGGAGTTTCCACATGGACGGCGATGTCGCCAACTTCCCCGACGGCGCACGGTTCGCCGTTTTCGTTAATAATCTCAACGCGATTTCCCGGCGTTGGTTTGCCCATGGAGCCTGGTTTGATTTTCATTCCTTTCATGACGCCGACAAGCAGCGTATTTTCCGTTTGCCCATATCCGTCCCGTACTTGAATATTAAAATATTTCTCAAACGTGTCAATCACTTCACGGTTAAGCGGCTCCCCGGCGGATACGGCACTATGAAGATGCGAGAGATTATAATCACCGATGTTCGGCACTTTCGCCATCAGCCGATACTCCGTCGGCGTGCAACAAAGCACGTTTACTTCATACTTGCTTAAAAGCTGCAAATATTTTTCCGGATCAAACCGTCCATAATAGACAAACCCTGTTGCACCAGAACCAAGCGTCGATAAAAACGGGCTCCAAATCCATTTTTGCCAGCCTGGGCCGGCGGTCGCCCAGACGAGATCATTTTCTCCAATACATAACCAATTCTTCGCGGCAATGCGCAAATGTGCATATGCCCATCCGTGCGAATGAACGACTCCTTTCGGATATCCGGTCGTTCCCGATGTATAGGATAAAAACGCCATATCATCACGGGATGTGTCTGCAGTAGCCAGTTCATCGCTTTCCGCTTTCATCGCTTCCTCTAAAAGAATCCATCCGTCCCGTTTCTCTTTTCCGACAATGAATTTCACGAGATGGTCCATGCCTTCCACTGGCGCAAATTGATCGACATATGGCTCATATGCAACAACCGCCTTTGCCTCGCCGTGGGAAATGCGGTATTGCAAATCTTTCGTCCGCAGCATTTCCGAACTTGGAATCACGACCAAGCCTGCCTTTAACGCTCCTAAATATACTTCATACGCTTCAATTAAGCGAGGAATCATGACAAGCACTTTATCGCCTTTTTCAAGCCCTTGCTTCAATAAAGCGTTTCCAATCCGGTTCGCACGTTTGATTAAATCACCGTATGTAATCTCCCGCGTTTCCCCTTGTTCGCTTTCCCATTTCAATGCGGTTTTATCAGGATTAGCCAGCGCATGCCTCTCGATTTCCACCGTCAAATTATAGCGTTCAGGAGCGATTAAATCTTCCCGTTTCATTTTCGCCAACTCCCCTTTTATCGATAATTAAGCAAGAACGTGCTATTCTTTCCACTCATATTATACAAAATAATTTTTATATTTTGAATATTTTTTAAAAAATAAAAGGCGGGGATATCCCGCCTCCGTAGCCATATATATTCAATTAAAATGTTTGTTGGGTACCGCCTAATTGTTGTTGCGCCAAAGCAACAAGGCGTTTTGTAATCTCGCCACCAACAGAACCGTTAGCGCGAGAAGTAGTGTCAGCACCCAATTTAACGCCAAATTCTTGAGCAATTTCGTATTTCATTTGTTCAAGTGCTTGTTGTGCTCCCGGAACAAGCAATTGATTTGAAGTGTTGTTACGTGCCATATGTTTTCACCTCCTTGTATCTATAGAATGCGTGAAAACATATGGCCTCATACATTTATGTTTTTGGTAAATTTTGAGATTTAGAATAGCTGTTCAAATTCATCTTCTGTTGCGAAGTTTTCATCGATCACCATCGTTTCCGTATTCGCAACCGCCTTCTCTATTAATGGCTGCAAATCGACAAAACTTTCATAATGGACCACTTTTTCCTTCTTTGGTTTTGTTTTAGGCGATCTTGGCGTAAAAATGGTACAGCAATCTTCATACGGCAAAATCGAAATATCATGCGTATCGATTTTCTTAGCGATCGCGATAATTTCTGTTTTATCCATCGACACAAGCGGCCGCAAAATCGGTGTTGTCGTGACATCGTTAATGACAAACATGCTTTCAAGCGTTTGGCTGGCAACTTGGCCGAGGCTTTCCCCTGTCACAATCGCAAGCGCGCGGTGACGCTGGCGCAACGCGTCGGTGATTTTTAACATCGCTCTTCTCGTTGAAATAAGCGAGTATTCGTTTGGCACTTGTTTATAGATAGCTTGCTGCACTTCCGTAAAAGGAACAATGTGGAGCTTTATTGTTCCCCCGTATGTGGTTAATTTTTTAACTAAATCCACTACTTTCTGCTTCGCCCGTTCGCTTGTAAACGGCGGGCTGAAAAAGTGGACCGCTTCTATCTCCAATCCGCGTTTCATCGCCAAATACCCAGCAACAGGGCTGTCGATTCCGCCAGAAAGCATGAGCATCGCTTTGCCGCTCGTTCCTACCGGCAATCCGCCGGGACCAGGAATATCGCGGCAAGTCACATATGTGCCATCATTGCGAACTTCCACACGGACGTTGATATCAGGCTCATGTACGTTAACCGTCAATCCGTCTGTATTTCGCAAAATATAAGCGCCAATTTCATGATTCAACGCGTCGCTTCCATACGGGAATTGCTTATCCACTCTCCGTGCGCTCACTTTAAACGTTTTCCCTTCATGAGGAAGCTGTTGGACAGCCGCCAGCGCGGTCTCTTTTATTTCGTCCAATTCATTATTGCACTTCATCGCCAAACTAAATGAATGAATGCCAAACACCGTTTTTAATTTGTCAATAATCGGTTCATGCGGCTCCCCGTTTAGCAAAATGTACATGCGGTCACGCATATATTCAATTTTAATGTTAGGAAATGCACGAAGCTGTTTCGCGACATTTTGTTTCAAACGCCGGACGAATAAGTCGCGGTTTCGTCCTTTTGTCGTCATTTCTCCATAGCGAATTAAAATACGATCATACTTCATAATGTTTACTTACCTCTCTTAAATTTTCGATTGCCTTCTTCATTGCGGAGATGGCCGTCGGGATTTCTTCGAGCGTATTTTCAAAAGAAAGGCTGATGCGGATGCCGCTTTCTGCCCGGCGATCATCCACCCCCATCGCCAGCAATGTTTTACTTGGTGCCTTCTTTTTCGACGAACACGCCGATGTTGTAGAAACAAAAATATCGTGTTTCTCCAACTCATGGACAAATACTTCCGGTTTAATGCCGTTTAGCGAAAAGTTAATAATATGCGGCGCCGAATGCGCTAACGGCGTATTGATTTGAATAAAAGGAATCGTTTTTAATGCATCTATCCACGCTTGCTTGACTTCAAGCAAATAATCGATTTGTTTATCATATTTTTCCAGTGACAGCCGCAGCGCTTTTGCCATCGCCACAATCGCTGGAACATTTTCAGTCCCAGAACGGAGCTGCATCTCCTGTCCTCCGCCGGCGAGCAGCGGCGAAAGCCGGACTCCTTGGCGAACGTATAAAATCCCTGCACCGCGCAATCCATGAAACTTATGTGCCGACATCGTGCATAAATCAATGCGCGCTTTTTTCATATCGAGCGGCACTTTGCTTATCCCTTGCACACGATCGACATGAAAAATCGTTTTCGGATACTGCGCTAGCAATGCCCCGATCTCTTCAACGGGCTGAATGGCGCCAACTTCGTTATTGACATGCATGATCGAGACGAGAATCGTATCATCGCGCAGCGCCTTTTTAACATCCTCGACAGTGACGAGGCCGTTTTCGTTCACTGGTAAATATGTCACTTCAAAGCCTAACTGCTCTAATTGTTGGCAAGGCTCTGATACGGACGGATGCTCAATCGCTGTTGTGATAATATGGTTGCCGCGATGGCGGTACTGCAACGCCACTCCTTTGATCGCAAAATTATTCGCTTCCGTTCCTCCAGATGTAAAAATAATTTCATTCGGTTTTACCCCTAATGCGGCGGCAATTTGCTCACGAGCCTGCGTTAACAGCCGCTCCGCTTTCATTCCTAATTCATGAAGCGAGGACGGATTCCCAAAATATTTTGTCGCCACCGTGACAAACGAATCGACCACTTCTGGAAACGGTTTGGTTGTCGCGCTGTTATCCAAATAAATCATTACGTCCATCCTCCGATTATATTTAACAAATCATACACTAGTAAATATAATAATAAAGAAATGAACTGAACATCAACCGAAACACACTATACTAACATTATTCGCAAAAAACCGATAAATATCTGCACATGATATTTATCGGTTTTACAAATTATTCATTCTTTCTTGGAACGTTCTTCGTGAAAAATTTGCTGAACGCGTTGAAGCGCGCCAGGCTCCACTTTTTCCAAAGCCGCTACCGCTTGCTCCAGCGCCTGTTCGTAATCGTAATGGCGAAACAGATACTCGGCTTCTTCCAATCCTTCTTTTACGCTCGGATAACGGCGGCGGTACCGGTTTCCATATTGAATCACTTTTTCAACAAGCGATGCTTGCTCAATCATTGCCACCGTCCGCTCATATACGCGCTGAACAGCTGTTTCCGCTTCCTCCAGCGCCTGGCTTACGGCAGGCATATTGAGCGGCTTTTCCTCTAAGCGCAGCGCGACTTTCATTAAACTATCTTTCGCCTCGGACAATTGTAGCTCATACGATTTCGGAAGTCCCGGCAACCGGCTTTTTTGCACAAGCCGCAGCGCCTCAGACAGCTTCTTCTTCATCACATCCAGCTTTTCGCGAGCAACCAGCTCGTCTTTTCGCAGCGTTTGCAGCGTCTCGCGAAACTGTTCATGTTCTTCTTTCATCATTTCTATTTGCGCCAACAGCTGCTCCAATTCTTCTTTTAACAGCGAGTAAGCGGTTTTCGCTTCTAAAACGCGCGCATGAATAATTTCAAACCGCTTCATCAACTGATGAATTTGCTTTTCAATGCTGCGGTATTTTTCCAGATCTTTTGTCGATAGCTGGTAGCTTTGCTGCACAAACAGCGTTTCTTCGCTTGTTTCTTTCGCTTCTTCATTTAACGCGTTTAACATTTCGGCGATACGGGACATTTCCGTTTTGATATAGTGATGGGAAGTTACTTCTTTTTCCAATAAATCATATAGCGTATCAATTTCTTCTTTTATCTCAATAACCCCTTGTTTTGCTTCGTCAATCCGCAAATCACGAATCATTTGCAGACACTGTTCCATTCTTTTTCGCTTTTCCGCTATTTCCCGCTCGATTTGCAAATGATCGAGAATGTAGCCTTCCTGCTTCATTTCCCTATACCCATCCAAAAGCTCTTCCAGCTGGGCCGGAATCGTTGTCTGGCACTCTGTTAACAATTCCGGAATATCGTTCATCATCACCGTAACGTCGTTTAGCTCTTTTTTTAACGAAAGAACAACTTCCCGCGCCGCCAAATAATTTCCTGATTCTGTTAATTTTTCGAAATCTTGAAACTTTGATTCCATCTCTTCCAACTTTTCGTCGAGTTTTGCCGCTGCAACTCCAAACGTGTATCGATAAGCCAAGAGCGTTTTTTTCGCGTCGCGATACGTCGTTCTTAATTCTTCGATTTCCGTACGATTTTGCTCCTCGCTGCCGATCAATTCATGCACTTCGTCAATAATAAGCTGAACTTCTCCTTCCGCCTGCCGCAAAAGCTGGTCGATTTCGCGCAACACCGCTCTTGCTTTTGCATAACGGTATTTATCCAGCAATTCTTCTGTGTCGAATAATTTTTCTTCAATATTAGGCAGCTGAACAGCCACAAGGTCGTCCCACTTTTGCCGCCATTTTTCAAACAATTGCTCCGTTTCTCCCGTCATATTCAATTGTTTTACTTTCGAAAGCTCATCGGGCACCGGCCGATTCATAATCGAAACTTTCCATGCTTCCAACCGATCAATTTCACCATACATTTTTTTTCGATACATGTGGTTATATATCATTACTCCGCCGAGAAGGAGTAGCACGATAATTGCGATTTCCATCAAAAAATAGCCCCCTTGCACCCGAGTTAGTCACCATAAAAAATGAGGTTCATTGAGAAGGCAATCTGATTAACATAATGTTTTTTCAATGTTTTTATGATACCATGTTATCGACGTTTTTTGACCAAATTTTTTATTTTTTTAACAGAAATCTTCAATTTTCTTGTTATCACATGCAAAAGGAGTGATGCGTTTTGCGGGATGGCCACGTGCATACACCGTTTTGTCCGCATGGAAGCAATGATCCGCTCGAACAATATGTAGAACGGGCTATTATGCTTGGATACAAGGAAATTTCTTTTACAGAACACGCCCCTCTTCCGGAAGGATTTATCGATCCAACGCCAAACAAAGACAGCGCGATGCGCCGCGAACAACTTGACCGATATTTAGAAGCGCTAACCGATTTGAAAGCACGTTACCAAAATGACATCATCATCCACATCGGCCTTGAAGTCGATTTTATTCTCGGTTTTGAAGAAAAAACCGCACGGCTTCTGGAAGACATCGGACCGCTGCTTGATGACAGTATTTTATCCGTGCATTTTCTTCCATGTAATGGGCAGTATGTTTGCATCGATTACAGCCCGGAAATGTTCGCCGATATCGTAACATTATTCGGATCGGTCGACAACGTATATAAAGCTTATTTCGCCGCAGTTTTGCAATCGATCCGAGCAAACCTTGGCCCGTATAAACCAAAACGCATCGGCCATATTACGCTCATCCATAAATTTCAAAAGCGTTTTCCGTGCCCTGTTCCCATGACAGAATCGTTATTGCGCATTCTTGACGAAATGAAGCGATATGATTATGAGCTAGACTATAATGGGGCCGGCGTTTCTAAACCGCTTTGTTTGCAGCCGTATCCCCCAAATTGGGTGATCCGCGAGGCCATGAAACGAAACATCCGCATCGTATATGGTTCAGACGCACACTGTGCTAACGATTTGCACCAAGGCACAGACGTCATGCTAAAAGAGGCATTTTTCGTTTGACAATTTCCTATAACTCCCATAAAATTATCTCCAATATAAACAAAAAAGGAGGCGAGAACAACATTGTTCCATACTATCGCATATAACGGAACGCGTGAAGAAAATTATGAACTTGTCATCCAACAGCTGCGCGCACTAATCGAAGGCGAATCAAGCTTCATCGCTAATTTGGCCAATGCTTCGGCTTTATTGAATCAATTCCTCGAGCAAATCAATTGGGTTGGCTTCTATTTAACGGAAAACGATGAGCTAGTACTGGGACCATTTCAAGGGCTTCCTGCCTGTGTGCGCATCCCGTTTGGCAAAGGCGTTTGTGGCACCGCAGCCGAAAACAGAAAAACTATCATCGTTCCCGACGTCCACCTTTTTCCAGGACATATCGCCTGTGACGCCGCATCCCAGTCAGAAATCGTCGTGCCAATGGTGAAAGACGGCAATGTCATCGGTGTATTAGACATCGATAGTCCTGTCAAAAACCGCTTTGATGAAACAGATCAAAAATATTTAGAGAAATTCGTCGACGTCATCGTAGCGACATTATAAGAGACGTATGCGAGAAGAAAGGAATCCGAATGAACGGATTCCTTTTTATGCTTTATATTGGCGGGAATAGTCTTTCACAAAGATGCAATTTTTTCCTGCTCTTTTTGCCATATAAAGCGCCTCGTCAGCACGTTTAAATAAATCTTTCGCTTCTTCTGAATGATTTTTTTTCCAATACGAAATGCCGCAGGAAATCGTTACAGGCGGATGCGTTTTTTCCCTCACTTTTTCCGAAAGGCGGCGCGCAACCGAAATCCCCGCGGCTAATGAGACTTTCGGCAAGTAAATCGCGAGCTCTTCTCCGCCCCAGCGGGCGCCAATGTCGCCAGAGCGAATATTATCGCGGATAATATCGGCAACTTGGACAAGTATATCATCGCCTATTTGATGTCCATATGTATCATTAACTTGTTTAAAGTTGTCAATATCAACTAAAATAAACGTCCCAAACGCATCATGAATCATCGACTTTTTGATTTGCTCATCTAAATAGTGGCGGGAATACAGCTTTGTCAAATAATCAGTAATAACGAGGTTTTCCAGCTCTTCTCTCAGCATTGCGTTCGTAAACACAAGGGTGGAATGTTGAATGAGCGACTGTAGCAGTTTGAACATTTCAAACGTAAAATGATATGGCTCCCGATGCAAAACAATCGAAATTCCCCGCAATTCTCCATTTTGCACCATAGGAGCAGCCATTAAAGAGCGATAGTCGAAAACGGCAAGAGAATCGTGAACGCTTGTATCTCCAACGAACGCGATATCTTTTTCCGTTTTTATTTTCTTTTCCACAAATTCAATATACTTTTTCGATTGGCGGGATTGAAAAAACGGAGTACTCCCGGGCAGCAGCTCCCATTTTCCCCCTTCAAACCAGAAAAAACCGACTTCATCGGCGTAAAACGATTGCTTAATTTGCTTTACCATAAATTCAATCGCGTCTTGAAGCCGCAAATTGGCATTCAGTTGGTGCATCGTTTCCGTAATCAGTTGCAAATCCGCAACAAACCGGCGAGACTGCTCATACAACCTCGCGTTTTCTAACGCGCTTCCTGCCGTATTGGCCAACAAAGTGATAAAGTTTACTTCTTTCTTAGGAAACTCCATAATGTGGGGAGCGATGATCTCAATCACGCCGTAAACTCCTTGTGCCCCTTTAATCGGTGCATACAAAATCGAACGGCGCTGCCGGATCGAGTCTTCAAACTGAATTCTCCCCGTCAAAAAAGCTTGCATCGCTGCCATATTTTCTTCACTTTCATCAAAAGCGATCGTTTTAATTGGCAAATATTCATGGTATTGAATATCGTGCGATAAAAACAAATAGTACGTGAATGACGGGTATACTTGTTTAAGAGTGTTAATAATTTCTTCGAGCACGTCATCAATTTTCATCGATGAGTGAATTTTCGCAGCAAACCGATGAAGCTGCTCATAGCGTTTTTCGTCGCTAAGCCCTTGTGAAATCATTTTGATTTTCCGAAAAAGCTCTGAAAAATCATGCTTAATATTCTTTAACATCTGCTCACTGAACAAATGGCGCTCGTCAAACACAAGCTGTAACATTCCAAACGATTCTTCGGAAAAGCGAAGGAAAATCCAGGCAGTTGCATGCTCATTCTCTTGCTCAATCCGTATCGTTTGCTGCTCATCGTCCATCATCGCAGCTATATCGCCAGGCGGAACAGGGTGTCGGGGGAATGGTTGATTTTCTCCTTCATTCGTCGTTGCTTCTGGATAAAACGCCTTATTTAAAGGATCAAAAACAAAAAAAGTAACTTGTTTCAACATCAGTTCTTCTTTAAGTAATCGAAGCAACTCCGCAATCACATTCGAAAAATTTCCATAATCGTCATATTGTAAAAACCAATGGAAAAATTCTTGTTTAAAGGCCCTGTATAATTTTTCCTCTTCCAATTTCATAGCCCTTTTCACCTAGACCGATGTTCTCATTCAAATAAGAATGGAGTATATGCGAAACTTTTCAAAAAATTACATCTTGTATTATAGCATATTATTTGGAAACAAGGAAAATAAAATATTGACTTTGCCCTATAAAAGTCATATAATGTCCTTTGTGTAAAATATAGCAGCCTTAGTGCTCACCTTTATGGTTCATTTTGTTCCTCATATAATCATATATGAGGTGTATCGCGTAACTCTTAGCTGCTAGAGCGAGGATACATGAAAACAAAATGGCCATAATTGTTGACGCACGTCTGCTTTTATTTTACCCGAATAAAAGCAAAAGGAGGAGCAGTAAATGGCTCGTTATACAGGCCCAATGTGGAAAATTTCTCGCCGCCTAGGGATTTCCTTAAGCGGTACAGGCAAAGAGCTGCAAAAGCGTCCGTATCCGCCGGGTCAGCACGGTCCAGGTCAGCGCAGAAAACTTTCGGAATATGGTCTGCAATTGCAAGAAAAACAAAAACTTCGTCATATGTACGGCGTAAACGAACGCCAATTCCGCAAAACGTTTGAAGAAGCTGGCAAAATGCCTGGTAAACACGGGGAAAACTTCATGATTCTTTTAGAATCCCGTTTAGATAACCTTGTGTACCGTTTAGGCTTTGCGCGCACTCGCCGTCAAGCCCGCCAGCTTGTAACACATGGCCATATTTTAGTTGACGGAAACCGTGTCAATATCCCGTCTTACCGCGTCAAACCTGGCCAAACAATTTCCGTTCGCGAAAAATCTCGCAACCTTCAAGTTATTAAAGAAGCATTGGAATTAAATAATTTCGTGCCAGATTATTTAACATTGGATGCGGATAAACTTGAAGGAACGTATACTCGTTTGCCTGAACGCTCTGAATTGCCTGCTGAAATTAATGAGTCGTTAATCGTTGAGTTCTACTCTCGTTAATGCACACATCCCTTCAGATCCAGTTCTGGAGGGATTTTTTATGCCCAATTTAGCCGCAAGTCCCGTCACTATTTTTATTCTGTTTCGCGGCCGGATTCCCTCTTTCTTCTACAAATAAAAAACCCGGGAAAACCGGGTTTTTTTATTTGTAGCGAATTAAATAATATTTTTTCTTTCCGCGGCGGATAATCGTAAAGCGCCCTTCGATGCGGTTTGCTTTAGTGATGACCGCGTTGACGTCTTGCATGCGCTCTCCGTTGATGTAAATCGCTCCGTTGGCAATGTCCTCCCGCGCCTGCCGCTTCGATGGCACGATCTTTGCCATGACAAGGAGTTCCACTAGCGGAACTTCCTCCCCTTCATACTCAAAGGAAGGAACGTCCTTAAAACCTTGTTCAATTTCTTCGGCGGTCAATTGTGACACGCTTCCGCTAAAAAGCGCCTCCGAAATTCGAACGGCCTGTTTCAATGCATCTTCTCCATGAACAAGTTTTGTCATTTCTTCCGCTAACGCTTTTTGCGCTGCCCGCTGTTCTGGAGCTTTCTGCAATTGTTTTTCCAACTCTTCAATTTCTTCTTTTGATAAGAACGTAAAGTATTTTAAATATTTAATGACATCGCGGTCGTCTGTGTTAATCCAAAATTGGTAAAACTCATATGGCGACGTTTTTTCTTTATCAAGCCAAACGGCTCCGCCCTCTGTTTTCCCGAATTTTGTTCCATCCGCTTTTGTCACAAGCGGAACGGTTAATCCGAACGCTTTTGCATCTCCTTCTGTTTTTCGGATTAACTCCAATCCAGCTGTAATATTTCCCCATTGGTCGCTGCCGCCGATTTGTAAACGGCATTGTTCGGTTTGGTACAATTTTAAAAAGTCCAATGATTGTAAAATCATATAGCTGAATTCCGTAAAGGAAATGCCTGTCTCAATGCGCGATTGCACCGATTCCTTTGCGAGCATGTAGTTGATTCCGAAATGTTTTCCAACATCGCGCAAAAACGAAATAACATCTAATGATCCTATCCAGTCATAGTTGTTGGCGATTTTCGCCGGATTTTCTTCCGCGTCAAAATCTAAAAATCTTGCCAATTGCTCTTTAATCCGATTGCTCCACTGTTGCACCGTTTCTTTCGGATTTAAGGTGCGCTCGCTTTTTTTCCCGCTTGGGTCTCCGATTAACCCGGTCGCACCGCCGACAAGCGCAATCGGACGATGTCCAGCCAACTGAAAGCGGCGCAGCGTTAAAATCGGCAATAAATGCCCGATGTGCAAGCTGTCAGCCGTCGGGTCAAACCCGGAGTATAACGTCACTTTTTCCTCATTCAGCAGCTTCTGAAGCCCTTCCTTATCGGTGACTTGGTTAATCAATCCGCGCCATTCCAGTTCCTGCAACAAATCCATTTCATCCACCCCACTTTTTTATTTTTTTCCATAAAAAAACGTCCCTTAATCGAAGGGACGAATGACAATCGCGGTACCACCCTACTTAGAAAGCATAGCGCTTTCTCGCTTCATTGCAATAACGGCAAACGCCGTCTTTTGCTACTTGGACAATCCGTTCGCAAAAGCTGCTCAAGGAGGTAATTCGTGTTTATCTATGTGCTAGTTCACACCGGCCACTAGCTCTCTGAAAACAGGGAGATAAACACTACTCGTTCCTGTCATCGCATTTTATATATGTCGGTTTTGATATACATGTTTTTATCATACTCACACCCATTTGTCAAACCGGATAAGAAAGATTTTTTCTCCCATTCAAGCCGCAATCTTCTCCCAAAAATATGATATACTGTGTGTACATTCATTTGTCGTTTACTGTTAGGGGGAATGCTCATGGAGCATGCAAAACAAACATTTTCCCTTAAGAAAGCATGGCGTTATTTTCTCATAACATATGAAGTATGCTGGAATCTTTTCCTTCTTTTTCTCATTTTCGCCCTGTGCGCCGTTTGTTTTGGTGTTGGGCTTGGCGCCGGATATTTTGCGTCTTTAGTAAAAGATATGCCGATTCCTTCGTATCAGGAAATGAAAAAAGATGTTTATGACTATGAGGAAACGACCCATATTTATTTCGCCAACAATGTTTATCTTGGAAGTTTTCGCACGGATTTAGAGCGGGAAGAAGTCAAATTAGAAGATATATCCCCTTACGTCATACAAGCGATTATCGCAACAGAAGACGAATACTTTTACGAACATTACGGTGTCGTTCCAAAAGCAATCATCCGGGCCTTGTTTCAAGAAATCACCAACTCGTCAACACAGACAGGCGGCAGCACGCTGACGCAGCAGCTTGTCAAAAATCAAATATTAACTAACGAAGTGTCGTTTGAGCGGAAGGCGAAAGAAATTTTACTCGCGCTTCGCCTCGAAAAGTTTTTGAGCAAAAAGGAAATTTTAGAAGCCTATTTAAATGTCGTGCCGTTCGGCAGAAACTCATCCGGGCGCAACATTGCCGGCATCCAGGCGGCAGCCCAAGGCGTTTTCGGGGTGAATGCGAAAGATTTAAACCTAGCCCAAGCGGCATTTTTAGCCGGCCTTCCGCAAAGCCCTTTCGTTTACACGCCGTTTACAAGTGACGGAAACGTGAAACAAGACTTATCCCTAGCGCTGCAACGCATGCACACGGTGCTAAAGCGCATGAAACAGGCAGGCTATATTTCCGAAAAGCAATATCAGGAAGCATTGCAGTATGATATCGCCAAACATTTCGCTCCGCCAAAGCCATCACCGTTTGAGCAATATCCATGGCTGACGATGGAAATTGAAAAACGCGCGAAAGAAGCGTTAGCCGAAGTTTTAGCCAAAAAAGACGGTTATGAGAAACAGCAGTTATGGCAAAACGCATCTCTTTATGAACGCTATTTGGCAAAGGCAGAAAAACAGCTTCGCCAAAACGGATATCACATTTATACAACGATTGACAAAAATATTTACGACCGCATGCAAAAAGTGGCTGCCAATTATCCATATTACGGAAATGACATCATTCAATACGTCAAAGACCAGCAGACAGGCAAAATGGTGGCAAAGCGGGAACCTGTCGAAGTCGGCGCTATCCTCATTGAAAACAAAACAGGGAGAATCATCAGCTTTGTCGGGGGAAGAAACTACAAGCGGCAGCAGCTCAATCATGCGACACAAGCATATCGGTCAAACGGCTCAACAATGAAACCGCTGCTCGTATATGCGCCAGCCATGGAAATGGGCGTTATCCAGCCCGGTTCCATTATCCAAGACACAGAATTGCACATCAAGGTAGGCAAACGATATTACACGCCAAAAAATGCGGACGGAAAAACACATGGTTTCGTGTCTGTCCGCCGCGCCTTGCAATATTCTTACAACATTCCGGCCGTGCGCACATACATGCAAATCATGAACAAACATCCAGTAACATATTTGCACAAGATGGGAATCACCAGTGTCACAAAGGAAGAAGAAAAACACGTTGCCTTGGCAATCGGCGGAACAACGAAAGGAGTAACCGTCGAAGAAAATGTTAACGCCTATGCAACGTTTGCCAATTATGGAACATTTATTGATGCGTATTTAATTGAAAAAATCGTATCAAAAGATGGCCAAGTCATTTACCAGCATCAAAGCAAACCGGTTCCCGTCTTTTCACCACAAACATCATATTTAATGATTGATATGATGAGAGATGTTATCCGGCATGGCACGGCGTCCTCTATTCCAGCTTATTTAAAATTCCAGGCAGATTGGGCCGGAAAAACGGGAACGGGGCAAAGTAATAGAGATTCATGGTTTGTTGCGACAAATCCGAATGTTACATTTGGCGTTTGGATAGGATATGATATTCCTGCACCGTTGCAGTCAACCTATAAAGGGTTATCCTACAGCAAACGCACCCAGCTGTTATGGGCGCAATTAATGAATGCAGCTTATGATGTAAAGCCGCAGCTCATCGCCCCAAAAACGCGGTTCAACATGCCAGGAGGCATCGTCCGGCGCACATATTGTACTGCCCCAGAGCATGCACCATCTGATGTATGCAAAAAAGCTGGATTCACTTCTGACCTGTATAATGCAAAATTTGCGCCAAACCAGTAAGAAAAAAGCTGATCGAGAACCGATCAGCTTTTTTCTTAATCTTCCATTGTCGACAAATCCCCCGTTGGCAAATTGAGTTCCCACGCTTTTAGGACGCGGCGCATGATCTTTCCGCTTCGCGTTTTTGGAAGTTTGTCGCGGAATTCAATTTCCCGCGGCGCTGCATGTGCCGCCAATCCTTTTTTGACAAACTGGCGGATGTCTTCTTTCAGCTCCTCTGACGGTTCATATCCTTCCCGAAGCGAAATAAATGCTTTAATAATTTCCCCGCGCACCGGATCCGGTTTGCCGATGACGCCTGCTTCCGCGACCGCCGGATGTTCAACCAGCTTGCTCTCGACTTCAAACGGACCGACGCGTTCTCCGGACGTATTAATAACGTCATCAACACGGCCCTGGAACCAGAAATATCCGTCTTCGTCCATATAAGCGGAGTCGCCGGAAACGTACCAATCGCCGATGAAATACGATTCATATTTTTGCGGATTGTTCCAAATCGTTTTCATCATCGACGGCCAGCCTTTTTTGATCGCCAAGTTCCCCATCCGGTATGGCGGCAGTTCATTTCCTTGATCATCAATGATGGCTGCTTTAACGCCAGGAAACGGCCTTCCCATCGAGCCTGGCTTGATTTCCATGCAAGGATAGTTACAAATGAGATGAGCACCTGTTTCCGTCATCCACCATGTGTCATGAATGCGGCGCTGGAACACTTTCATTCCCCAGCGAATCACTTCTGGATTCAACGGTTCTCCAACGCTAAGAATATGACGGAGCGAACTTAAATCGTATTTTTTCACAATTTCGTCTCCGGCGCCCATCAACATGCGAAACGCCGTTGGCGCGCTATACCACACCGTCACGCCAAAATCTTGAATCGCTTGATACCACGTATCCGGGCTGAAACGTCCCCCAATAATGACGTTGGACGCTCCGCACAACCACGGTCCGAAAATGCCATATGACGTTCCTGTCACCCATCCCGGGTCAGCGGTGCACCAATAAATATCATCTTCTTTTAAATCAAGCACCCATTTTGCCGTTTGATAGTGCTGAATCATTGCATTGTGAACATGTAAAACCCCTTTTGGCTTTCCAGTGGAACCGGATGTATAGTGCAAAATAAGCCCGTCCTGGCGATCGACCCATTCAATATCGAAATGCTTGCTTGCTTCATTCATTCGTTTCTTTAAATCAATATACGGACCTTCTTCAACAATGTTGTCCCCGACAAGAAAAACATACTTCAGCGCAGGCAGATCGTTTACTGGCACCCGCGGCAAAAGTTCCGGAGTCGTTACGATCGCCTTCGCCCCGCTATCCTCCAAGCGGTCACGCACCGCGCCTTCCATAAACGCCTCAAACAGCGGCCCGGCAATCGCGCCTGTTTTAATGATTCCTAATACCGCAAAATACAGCTCCGGCGAACGCGGCATAAAAACAAATACACGGTCCCCTTTTTCGATCTCTGCTACTTCTTTCAATACGTTTGCCACTTTGTTGGACAATTCTTTCATTTCTTTAAACGTATACTTTTCATTTCTCGACGCATCGCGGTAATAAAGCGCCACTTTATTTTTTCGGAACGTTTCCACATGGCGGTCAATCGCCTCATATGCCATATTGACCCGTCCTGTTTCAAACCAGGAAAATTCCTTTTCTACTTCCTTCCAGTCAAAATTTTTATATACCTCTTCATAATTTTTTAAGTTATAATCCCCTTGTACGACCGGTAGCACTTCTGTTTTCATTCTCCAAATCCCCCTCGTGTAAGTGTTTACAACCCTATTATAGTATATATCTTATAAATTCTCAATTTTTTAAAAATTTAACTATTAAAATTTTTTTCAAATTTACTTATCGTATTTTCATGTATAATGAAAACAGAAGAAGAAATTCCAGGTGGTGACCTAATGGAACATAAAAAGACATATAATGCAAAAGAATTAAAGACCCCGAAGGGAACGCTGATTATTGAAGGCCCGGTACCCGCAGAAAAACTAGCAAGCTACGAATTTCACCACGATTTGACATCATTCCGCCAGCCACCGCAGCAGCATCAAGCGCTCATTGAGATCGCTAAACTCCCGGAAGGAAGAATCATCATCGCCCGCCATCATCAAACAATCGTCGGTTATGTTACATTTCTTTACCCTGATCCGCTGGAACGATGGTCGGAAGGAAATATGGAAAATTTAATTGAATTGGGTGCGATTGAAGTCATTCCGGAGTTTCGCGGCTATGGCGTGGGAAAAAACTTGCTGATTGTATCCATGATGGATGATGCGATGGAAGATTACATTATTATTACGACAGAATATTACTGGCATTGGGATTTAAAAGGAACAGGATTAAACGTATGGGAGTACAGAAAAGTAATGGAAAAAATGATGAACGCTGGCGGGCTTGTTTGGTATGCAACAGATGATCCCGAAATTTGCTCTCATCCAGCTAACTGCCTGATGGTCCGCATCGGGAAACGGGTCGATCAAGAATCCATCCAAAAATTTGACCGCCTTCGCTTCATGAACCGGCACATGTATTAAACCATCTTTCCTGACAATAAAGAGGTGAAGAAGAATGCTCGTCGAGCAAATCATGAAAACACCCGTCATTACGCTGCAACCAACAAACACGATTGCCGAAGCAATCCAGTTAGTGAGGCAACGCCGCATTCGCCATATTCCGATTGTGGATGGCGACGATCATGTCGTCGGCATTGTGACCGATCGTGATATCCGTGATGCAAGCCCTTCCATCTTCCATTTTCATGAACATCTCGAAGATT
The DNA here is from genome assembly GCF_001295365.1 of Parageobacillus thermoglucosidasius. Classification (GTDB taxonomy): domain Bacteria; phylum Bacillota; class Bacilli; order Bacillales; family Anoxybacillaceae; genus Parageobacillus; species Parageobacillus thermoglucosidasius. The sequence goes on from NZ_CP012712.1 coordinate 3,729,666, forward strand.
TGCAAAAACCAATCAGCACGATTATGAAGACAGAGGTCATCGTCGGGCATCCGCTTGATTTCGTTGAAGAAGTGGCAGCACTGTTTTATGAACATAAAATTAGCTGTTTGCCTATTGTTAAAGATCGCAAACTTGTCGGCATCGTAACAGAGACAGATTTATTATATACGCTTATCCAGCTGACTGGTGCGCATCAGCCAGGCACGCAAATCGAAATAAAAGTTCTAAATGAAAGCGGGATGCTAAGCAAAGCAGCCGCGATTATCGCCAAAAGAAATACGAATATTTCCAGCGTTCTTTTATATCCGGCTGAAGAGAAAAATTACCAAATTCTTGTATTTCGCGTGCAAACAATGAATCCGATCGGAATCATCAATGATTTAAAAAATGCCGGCTATACCGTGTTATGGCCGAATTTGCCGGGGGTTTCGTCATGAAAAAAGATTGCGTATTTATTTACAGCGAAGATTTCCTCCGATATAAATTTCATGACGCGCACCCGTTTAACCAGCTGCGTGTCAAGCTGACATACGACTTATTGCGCGCAATGAACGCACTGGAAGATGAGCAGATCATCGAACCAAGAATCGCGACGGACGAGGAACTCGCCTTGATTCATGATCAAACATATATTGAAGCGGTCAAAGCGGCCGGAAAAGGGCAGCTGCCTGAGCATACCGCCTTAAACTACGGGCTGGGAACGGAAGATACGCCAATTTTCCCAAATATGCATGAAGCAAGCGCATTGTTGGTGGGAAGCACATTAACCGCTGTCGATTATGTGCTATCCGGAAAAGCAAAGCATGCGCTAAGTTTGGGCGGCGGGCTTCACCACGGCTTCCGCGGCAAAGCATCCGGATTTTGCGTTTACAATGATAGCGCTGTCGCCATTAAATACATTCAAGAAAAATACGGGCTTCGCGTTCTTTATGTTGACACGGATGCCCATCACGGAGACGGCGTCCAATGGGCATTTTATGATGATCCTAACGTATGCACTTTTTCCATTCACGAAACAGGCCGCTATCTGTTCCCGGGAACAGGAAACATTAACGAGCGCGGGCACGGAGCGGGATACGGCTATTCCTTTAACATTCCTGTCGATGCGTTTACAGAAGATGAATCCTGGCTTGACGCTTATACGCAAGCACTTCGGGAAATCGCTGACTTTTTCCGCCCTGATGTGATCTTGACGCAAAACGGGGCGGACGCCCACTATTACGACCCGCTTACCCATTTGTCGTTAACAATGAAAACATACCGGGAAATTCCAAAGCTTGCACATCAAATTGCCCACGAATATTGCGACGGGCGTTGGATCGCGGTCGGCGGCGGCGGTTATGATATTTGGCGCGTCGTCCCACGGGCATGGGCGTTTATTTGGTTGGAAATGACAGAACAATCAAATGTTTCTGGCAAATTACCAGAATCATGGCTCAAAAAATGGCAATCTCTCTCCCCTATCCCGCTCCCGCAAGAATGGGACGATCCGGAATCGCTATATCCGCCGATTCCGCGCAAAGCGGAAATTACCGAAAAAAATGCGCAAACCGTCGAAAAAGCGTTATATTTAATTCGCAGCCAACGGCAACAAACAAACGGATACCAGTCCAACCATTTCTAAAAAACATCTATAGGATGCACTTACCTACGAGTGTAGTGAAACACGAAAAAAGGGGCTTACCGAAACGGTAAGCCCCTTTTTTCGTTCGTTATTTCGTTGATTCGCGATATTCAATGCGATGCGGCAAAACGACAATATGGTTTTCCACATTTTCTTTATTCATATACTTGGTCAATAAACGCATCGCAACCGCACCGATATCATACATCGGCTGCATCACGGTCGTTAAACGAGGGCGAACCATCGTTGCAAGCCGCGTATTGTCAAAGCCGATCACTTCTAATTGGTCAGGAATGCGAACGCCATGGTCTTGCGCGCTATGGATCACACCAAGCGCCATCTCGTCCGTTCCGGCAAAAATGGCGGTTGGCTTTTCCGCTAACTCCGCTATTTTTTCATATGCCTCAATACCAGAATCGTACGAATTGTCTCCTTCGATGACAAGCTCTTCATCATACGTTAATCCGTGCGTTTCTAAAGCGCGGCGATATCCTGCCAGTTTCTTTTGGTTGATCGGGTCATCCTTTAACCCGGTCACGTACGCAACCCGCTTATTTCCTTTTTCCAAAAGATAGGCAACCGCTTCAAATGCTGCTTGTTCGTAATCGATGTTCACCGACGGAATGGTGTTATTCGGTTCAATCGTTGCCGCCAATACGATTGGCACAGGGGATTTTTGAAACTCGTTGACATGCTCTTCAGTAATGTTCCCGCCCATAAACAAAATGCCGTCCACTTGTTTCGCAAGCATCGTATTGAGCAAATGCAACTCTTTTTCTTTATTTTGGTCAGAGTTGCTTAAAATGATATTGTACTTGTACATCGTCGCAATATCTTCGATTCCGCGCGCCAATTCTGCAAAAAAGATGCTAGAAATATCAGGAATAATCACTCCGACAGTCGTTGTTTTTTTGCTAGCAAGTCCCCGTGCCACCGCATTTGGCCGGTAACCAAGGCGTTCAATCGCTTCCAGCACCTTTTTTCTTGTTGATGGCTTCACATTTGGGTTTCCGTTCACGACACGAGAGACAGTTGCCATCGACACGTTTGCCTCTCGCGCCACATCGTAAATGGTTACATTCATTTATTTCACTCCTCTTTTTTTATAAATAAACATCGATTCTTTTATGTTCATCACAGCAAATATTCGTTTATGTAGCAATATCATACGATACATTATCGCCGAATCGCAACGAGTTATCAACTATTTTGCAAATGTTTTCACAAACAATTCACTATGCCGCCGGCTTTCTACATAATATTATACCCATCCTTGATATAATGATAACTCGTTCCCATCATATGTCACATAATAACATAAAAAAATAAAGAGCGCAGCCGCTGCTTATGCAAAGTGCTCAAAAACAAACGGCGCTTAACAGAAAATCCCCCCTTCAGCGAACCGCCAAAAGGGGGAACATTTATTCCGTTACGCTTTTACCATTTGCCGCTGGAACGATCTTACTTCCTCCATAAACTCATTGAATTGCTCAATATCCATTTGCTGCGCTGAATCTGACAACGCCACCGCTGGATCTGGATGCACTTCCGCCATAACTCCATCCGCACCGATCGCCAACGCTGCTTTCGCGCAAGGAATCAATAAATCGCGGCGCCCTGTTGAGTGAGTGACGTCCACAAGCACAGGCAAGTGCGTTTCTTTCTTTAAGATTGGTACTGCAGAAATATCGAGCGTATTTCTTGTCGCGCGCTCATACGTGCGAATGCCGCGTTCACAAAGAATAATTTGACCGTTTCCTTGCGACATAATGTATTCTGCTGCGTTAATAAATTCTTCGATCGTTGCCGCCAGCCCGCGTTTAAGCAAAATCGGCTTGTTCACTTGGCCCGCCGCTTTTAAAAGTTCAAAGTTTTGCATGTTGCGCGCGCCAATTTGAATCACATCAATATAGTCTAGCGCTACTTCAATATCCGCAGGGGTGACAATTTCGCTGATTACCGCCAAATCAAACTCATCGGCAATTCGTTTTAAAATTTTTAACCCTTCAACCCCTAATCCTTGGAAATCGTACGGCGATGTTCTCGGCTTGTACGCACCGCCACGAAGCAGCTTTAACCCTTGCTTTTTGACAGCTGCCGCCACTGCTGCGACTTGTTCATAGCTTTCCACCGCGCATGGCCCCATAACAAAATATTGCTTGCCGTCGCCAATTTTTTCCCCTTTCACATCGACAATCGTATTTTCCGGATGTTTTTTCCGTGATACAAGCAATGCTTTACGGTGATCATCTTCTTGCAGTTCAAGGCCGGCTTTAAAAATTTCTTTGAAAATATGTTGCAACGTGGACGTTTCAAACGGTCCGTCGTTGTACTCGGAAATCAAATCAAGCATTTTTCGCTCACGTACAGGATCGTAACGGTGCGTTCCTTGCGCTTCCTTGATCTTTCCTATTTCTTGAACAAGGCGTCCTCGTTCATTAATTAATTTTAAAATTTGTAAGTTAATCTCATCCACCTTTGCTCGCAGCTCATCTAATCTCTCGTTGCTCATATCCTTCATCCTTTCTTTCATAATGGTTTGGCCCACGTCATCCAAATGACTCGAGTCACAGACTTGTGATTAATTATTTTTTAATATTAGTCATTATTATAATAGAAATAAAGAAGATTGTCACCAAAAAATACTTTATTTATTAAACGCTTTTAAGCGATAAAGCGTTTTGAAAAAAGCACGAACATAAACCAATGACAAAAAAGGGCAATAAAAAAGCATGAACCAGCACAAGGTTCATGCCTTTTTGCGTCCGGATGCACATGCATGAAAGCATAATGCGCACGCAGCGTTATCCTTGACACCAGAATATCAGCCGCTTCAAACTTATGCTTCGAATAGCCTTGGAAATAAAAGAAACAAGCGATGGCGCCAGCCGCTATTCACCGTATTTCCAGCACCATCGCCGTCCTTTCCGTTTCATGGGCCGGCGCATTCGTTTCGCCATGCGAATGCCCGCTCTTACGGCGCTTGCATGATCTGCTTTTTCAAGGCATCATACGTGATATTCCAATGCGATGTGTGCCACGCGACAGCCCCATTTTCAAACAAAAGCGCCTGCGGCGATTCATGTTTTACGCCAAACGTTTCAGCGATATAATTCGAAAGCGGACGTGCTTCTTGCACAAACAAATAATATGTATCCACTTCCGGATAGTCGGCAACAAACTTTTCACATTCTTGAAACGCCGCTTGGCTTATCGGACATGTTAGACTATGTTTGATAAATAAAAACCGTTCCCCATTTTTCAACACTTCTTGAAATTGTTCTATTGTCTCCAGTTTCTTCTTTCCCACTTCGATCACTCCGTTTCATTTTGTCTTTGCAGTTTTTGTTCTGCATCATCGAACGCTTCTTCCGCTTCTCTCAGCAATTTTTCGATATTTTCCGTCTCATCCGCCGCTGAAACCGAAATCGACGGCGCTTCCGCTTCAGAAGAGGCGCGCTGCGAATCTGCTTTTCCAATTGGAATAAACTTCGTTACTTCTTTCGTTTTTTCTTTCGCTACTTCTAACCATTCCGTCGCTGTTGTTTTCACTGGCTCCAATTTCCCTGATTCATTCATTTCCGCAATCCACTGTTTCCCTTTTTCGCTTGTCAACAGCAGTGTTGCCACCGCGCCGGCGATCCCGCCGACAATCGCCCCCAGCAAAAAGCCGCCATTATTTTTTGCCATCTAACATAACCTCCTTCACCTTTTTTGTCTCCTTTCCTTCCATTTTTCCCATATTTCCACAAAAGCATTTCCCCATTGCATAATTTTTACCACTTTTTCTTGGTGCGTTTCTACCTGTTTTGTCACAGATGCGGAAATTTGCTGCAGCGAACGGTTGAACGATTGAACGGTAGAGCTGACATCACTGACAGCGTGAACGAGCGAATTCAATCCTTCCACCTTTTTTTGCACACCGTCAGCAAGTGCGTTCGTTTTTTTCAACAGCTGCGTCGTTTCAGCGCCGATGCTTTGCACTTCTTTATCCATATGGTCGATGGCCGCCGTCAAACGGCGAAGCGCTTCCTGCAATGTCGTTAACGTTCTTGCAAGATAGACGACCAATATGAAAAAAGAAACGGCAATCAGCGCAATGCTGGCGTATAAGATAATTTTCACTTGGCTTCCTCCTTGCTAGTATTCCTCTTTTCAAACGTTCGACGTCTATTCGACAAATTCCTGCAAAGATGCTCGCAGAGAAACCAATACCATCGTCAGGGCGCGCTGGCACCCTAGGGACATTCCGATCATGTCCACCTAAGCGGAGCGAAAGCCGCTAAATCCAGCAATGGTGAGAAAAAACGAGCCGGCGAATCGATGCCTAGCTCGTTTTTTCTTAAGCTATACCGAACGGACCGTCCGCTCGTATGCTTCTTGAAACTTTTGAATATCTCCCGCGCCCATAAAAATTAATACCGCGTTTTCATGTTGCTTTAGCACGGATGTATCATTTTCTTGAATAAGCCGGGAATTCGGGATTTGCGCTTGCAAATCTTGAATCGATAATTTGCCGTGATGCTCGCGGGCAGAACCAAATATATCACATAAATACACTTGGTCAGCTTGCTGCAGACTTTCGGCAAACTCCCGCAAAAACGCTTGCGTCCTCGTATACGTATGCGGCTGAAAAATCGCGACAATTTCGCGTCCCGGATATTTTTGTCTCGCCGCATCAATCGTTGCGATAATTTCCCGCGGATGATGGGCATAGTCATCAATTAAAATTTGGTTGCCAAGCACTTTTTCACTAAAACGGCGTTTCACGCCTTGGAACGTTTTTAACCGTTCTTGAATAATGTGGACATCGATCTCTTCATAATGGCAAAGCGCGATAACAGCAAGCGCATTTAATACGTTATGGTCACCAAAGCGCGGAATTTCAAATGAAGCGAAAAACGTATTGCGAACAAACACGTCAAACGACGTTCCTTCTGTTGTTTTCACCACGTTGCGCGCTTGGAAATCATTATCATCGCCAAAGCCGTAAAACAGCACCGGCACTTTCGCTTTAATTTTTTGTAAATATTCATCATCTCCGCAAGCGATAATCCCTTTCTTCACTTGCAGCGCCATTTCTTGGAACGCTGAAAATACATCGTCGATATTGGCAAAATAATCCGGATGGTCAAAATCAATGTTTGTCATAATTGCATAATCTGGAAAGTAGGATAAGAAATGGCGGCGGTATTCGCATGCCTCAAACACAAAATATTTGCTTCCTTCGATTCCTTTTCCTGTTCCGTCACCAATTAAATACGATGTGGAATGCGCCCCTTGCATCACATGGGCAAGCAAACCGGTCGTCGACGTTTTTCCGTGCGACCCCGCCACTGCAATACTTGTAAATTTTTGTAAAAATTCTCCTAAAAAACGATGGTACCGTATCACCGGAACCCCTAATTCGTAAGCAGCTTGGATTTCCTCGTGCGTATCAGGAAAAGCGTTGCCCGCAATCACCGTATAACCCGGTTTAATATTCTCTTTGTTAAAGGGCAAAATGGGAATCCCTCGCTCCTCTAATGCTTTTTGTGTAAAAAAACGCTTCTCGACATCTGAACCTTGGACCGTATAGTTCATATCATGAAGAACTTGCGCCAATGCGCTCATTCCTGTTCCTTTAATGCCAACAAAATGATAAATAGTCATAACAAAGCCCTCCAACAATCGTCTATCTGTAAGACAGTATATGACGTTTATCTTGTTTTGCCATTTACTTCATTTAACGATATGTATCTCACATCTTATCATTATAACACTGTTTTCTGCGAAAAACTATGAGTGCAGCGAAAAAGAAAACTGACGGGGGATTCCCCCTATCAGTTTTCCCTGCCAGCGGCCCTTCATTTCCGATCATCCACTCTTTATTTCAACGCGGATGTTCCGTCCGCTTTCCGGTTAATGGATAATCGCCGGTAAAGCAAATAGGCATTTTGCTGACGCCGTATGATGCCATTAAACACACGCTCTATCATATCATACTATTTTCTTGCAGCTTCGCCAATTCCTCTTCCGTAATCAACACGTCCCGCGGTTTGCTGCCGCGCGCTTCCGAAACAATGCCTTGTTCTTCCATCATCTCGATTAGGCGCGCCGCGCGATTATAGCCGATGCGGAAATGGCGTTGCAAGCTTGACGTTGAAGCTCCTCCTTGCTGTACGACAAACTCGCAAGCTTCATAAAAAAGTTCATCTTCTTCGTGATTGGCGACCGTCTTTTTGGCAAAATCATCTTGCTGAAACAAATAAGAAGGCGCCATCTGCGCTTTCACATGGGCGACGACCCGCTCAATTTCTTCGTCTGATACGAAATTGCCTTGCACACGCACCGTTTTCGAGGAACCATTTTCTAAAAACAGCATGTCGCCGCGTCCAAGCAATTTTTCCGCGCCGTTAACATCGATAATTGTCCGCGAATCGACTTGCGAAGAGACAGAAAAGGCGATCCTTGTCGGGATATTCGCTTTGATAAGCCCAGTGATGACATCAACGGACGGGCGCTGTGTCGCCACAACTAAATGAATTCCGCACGCCCTTGCTTTTTGCGCGATGCGGCAAATCGCTTCTTCGACATCCGCCGGCGCTACCATCATTAAATCGGCCAGCTCATCGATGATAATAACGATATATGGAAGATGGTGTCCAAGACTGCCTTTCTGTTTTACGAGCTCATTATATCGTTGAATGTCACGGACACCTGTATGGGCGAAAAGTTCATACCGCCGCTCCATTTCTTCCACCGCCCATTTCAGCGCCCCCGTTGCCGCCTTCACATCGGTAATGACCGGGCTGACCAGATGCGGAATATCGTTATATGGAGCAAGCTCCACCATTTTCGGGTCAATCAGAAGCATTTTCACTTCATGCGGAGCAGCTTTGTATAGCAAACTGACAATCATCGCATTGATGCATACGCTTTTTCCTGATCCTGTCGCTCCAGCAATCAATCCGTGCGGCATCTTTTTTAAATCGGTGACCACTGGCATCCCCGATATATCAAGCCCAAGCGCAACCGTTAATGGAGACGGGTTATTGCGAAACGCATCACTTTCTAAAATTTCCCGGATAAATACAGGGCGGCTTTTTACGTTCGGGACTTCGATGCCGATCGTGCTTTTTCCGGGAATCGGCGCTTCAATCCGGATATCTTTTGCCGCTAAGTTCAGTTTAATATCATCCGTTAAATTCGTGATTTTGCTTACTTTGACTCCAAGGTCTGGCTGCACTTCAAACCGCGTTACCGTCGGTCCTTGTGTCGTATGGACCACTTTGGCGCCAATGTGGAAGCTGGCAAATGTCCGATTCAGCCGCGCACATTGTTCGCGAATCCATTGTTCATCGCTTTCTTGCCTTTGCTGCGGCCTTTCCAGCAGCGATAGCGGCGGGAAGGCGTATCCATTGGCCGGAGACTGCTTTTTTTCTTCCCATTTTTTTCGATCTTGTTTTAACATGATCACGTTATATGGAATGCGAGAACGTGCCGCACGGGGCGCCTGTTTGTCCGTACGATGGTCATTGGCTTCAGCCGCATCGTCCCTTGCCTCTTGCAAAATTGTTTCTTTTTCCTCTGTCTTCGCTTCATCTTGCTCGCCTTCTTCGCCTTTTGCCGAAGGGAATTCTCCATCTTTTTCTTGCACATCATCGTTAACGAACTCTTTTTCGTTCTCCTCCGACTGTTCTAGTGACACTGGCGCACGAATGCTGATTTCGTCTGTTTTTTCTTTCGGAACAGATGGCAATATCTCCGTTTCCTCTTCTCGCGAACGAGACGGCAGCTCCCATTCTACCACGGGCTCGCTTTTTTTCATTGCCCGTTTATATCCATAAACGGGCGACGGCACATCAGAAGGACGAAACGGCTTTTTTTCCAAATCATCCAAACTATTTTGCCGGCCTTCGTCCACATGCCTTGGCAAATAATCAGAATGCTCCTGACGAAATGAGGGATGGCGGCGTTCCGGCGCCGGCTCATCCGGAATAAGCGGAAAACGAAAGTTCCCTTTTGGATATTGATAGGCTATCTTGACATCCAATTGGGAAGAATGCTGCTTTTTCCGCGGCGGAACGTATTGTTCTTCCTCTTCTGTTTCCAACAAATAACGAATGAAACGTTTTAACCATTTCACCGCTAAACCGACCACACTTTCTTTTAAATTCGTTTCGGAAAAAAAGTCACTAGAATCGATCTAGTGACTATCATCGCATCACCAAGTGAACGGCTGCCCCACTTCATATTCATCGGATAATACTAAAATGCCTTTTTCTTGCGGGGCGTTTGGCAATTCCAATTCGCGCGCGGAACAAATCATTCCGTACGACGGAACACCGCGCAATTCTGCTTCTTGAATGACAAGTCCGCTCGGCATCACCGCGCCGATTTTGGCAACAACGACCTTTTGCCCCGCTTCCACATTCGGCGCGCCGCATACAATTTGCAATGTTTCTGTTCCGACGTCCACTTGGCATACGCTCAATTTATCCGCATTTGGATGTTTCTTTTTCTCTTTCACATAGCCAACTACAAATTTTGGCGAAAGATCGGCTTTAATCGTTTCGTTCCATCCGTTTTTTTGCAATATATCGTTAATCACGGAAACGAGGCTTTCGTTCAGCTCAAGCAAGCCGTTACCATCAAAATGATGATAAGCAGAAGCTTGAAAAATATTATATCCTGCCGTCTCTCCTGTTTTTTCATCAAAGATGCGGACGACATCTCCTTTTCTTTCAAACGCCCGCTGCTCTTGCGGAATCGGCTTTAATGAAACGAGCAGCACATCGCCGACTCCTTCGCGGTTATAAAATACGTTCATCTTCGCACATCCTTTCTTCTTTATTTTTTGCGATAGTTTTTTCCTAAAATAAAAATCGGCTCAAGTTCTCCATCTTCATATAAAAATGATAAAGCGGTTATCGGCACTCGTCCACTCGCAAAAAAGCTCATCGTCATTTGCGCAAGCACATCGTATCCCGCTTCATTTTGCAAATCGGCAATAATCAGCACATCTTGATGAGGCACAGCAAGCGCCATCGTTCCCGTTATTTTCTTTCTCATCTTCGCTAAAAATGGCTCGTTTAAAATGCGGCTTGCGTCATAGCCGTCATTGGTATTTACGAAATAAAACGTATTTCCCGCCACTTTGTCCTCTTTGACATTCACATCCAGCGACCGAACGTTGAAACGGGCGATTTCTTTTATTCGTTCTTCGTTCCATTGTTCTTGTTCCAACATCTTTTTGTCGATCAGCCGATACGCATTTCCCAAGTCAAGCGCATAATAAATGCGGGTTTCCGCCGTATGGTCGTCATAAAGAAGCGGAATTCCTTCTTTTGTCTCTGTCGGAAACGACGTCGAGCGGATGACCGGGTAAATATCTTTTTCTTTTCCGGAAAGCGTATGGTTTTCATGCATCGTATTAAGCGCTTGTTCCACGTAATATACAATTTCGTCAACCGCTTCGTCTTTTTGTTCATGCCATTTTGCAATGACGCCTGGAAGCGAGATCGTTACCCCTTTTTTCGTTTTTTTATCTTCAATGCGGAGCGTGTCCTTTTTTCGGTCAAATTGAAACGTCCAATCATTGCGGGCAAGCTTTTTCTTTATTTGTTCATACATTTGTTTGCTATCCATCGATGCGCCCCCTATGTTATGACAAGCCGCGGATGAACCGTTCGACTTCCTCTTTCGTTTTGCGGTCCCGGCTGACAAACCGGCCTAACTCTTTGCCGTTATCATAAGCAATAAAGCTTGGAATGCCAAAAACATTTTCTTGCTGGCATACTTCAAGCAATTGGTCGCGATCAACGTAATAAAACTCATACTCGGTAAAAGTCTGCTCGATTTCCGGCAAAAATGGCCGAATAAACCGGCAGTCTGGGCACCAATCAGCGGAAAAAACGAATATCGCTTTTTTGGTGTTTTTTATTTCCTCATATTGTGCCGCTGTTTCAATCGATTTCATCCATAAAAACTCCTTTCCGTGTCTTTTTTATAATATCGCGAATCAGCGATTTTGACAAAAAAATTCATACTGCCCTGCTAACAACTGAACAATATGGCAAAACATGCCAGATCGATCAACATAGCCGTTTGTAAAAACGCCGATCGCCCCTTCATGACGGCGGATGTTTCTTTTTCCTGTATATTGCGCCATGACGTCGCCAAGCTCCCTGCCAGAACGGATTTCGCCCGCCACTTCCAAAGGAAGCGGAATGCGCGCCCCGCCGGCGGTAATCACGGTGCCGTCACGGTCGACAAGCGCCCCCCAATTACAAAGCCATAATTCCCCGTCTATCTCCATCACGCCGCCTTCCAAGCCGATGCCAATGTCCGCATTTTCTTTTGTTAACGCATGTTTCGCCCGATTCATTGCCCCTTGGCGCGTTTCACGGTCGGAAAGCGGCTGGGCGGAAACATCAGATGGCACGTCCGTTGGCACAAGCGCATACTGTTCCGAAGAAAAAACCGATTTTACTGCCATAATTTTCGCTGGATTGGTTGTACCGATGGCAATTCTTTTCATCGCTTCTCACTCCTTTTTACGGAAAAAGAGAAGCCTTGTCAACCAAGACTTCTCACAGTGCTTAACTATTTTGCTTAATGGCATCGACGGTTGCTTTATCGCACCGCTTGACAAGCTCAATAAGCAGCTGCTTTGCTGCCGCATAATCATCGACATGAATGATCGACGCATGTGTATGAATATACCGGGAGCAAATGCCGATCACCGCAGACGGCACCCCGCTGTTGGCGATATGTACTCTTCCAGCATCCGTTCCTCCGCCCGGCGAAACGAAAAATTGATATGGGATGCCATGCGTTTCCGCTGTATCTAATACAAATTCACGCATGCCGCGATGGGTCACCATCGAACGGTCATAAATGCGGACAAGCGCCCCTTTTCCAAGATGGCCGAATTCTTTCGCGTCTCCGGTCATATCATTCGCCGGGCTGGCATCCAGCGCGAAAAAGATATCCGGCTGAATCATCGTTGCGGCGGTTTGCGCCCCGCGCAATCCGACCTCTTCCTGGACAGTTGCTCCCGAATATAACACGTTTGGCAGTTTCTCCTCTTTCAACTCTTTCAACAATTCAATGGCCAGCCCGCATCCGTAACGATTGTCCCACGCTTTCGCTAAAATCTTTTTCGGATTGGCCATCGGCGTAAACGGGCAAACCGGCACAATTTGTTGCCCCGGCTTAATCCCCATCTTTTTCGCGTCTTCGCGGTCATCGGCACCTACGTCAATCAGCATGTTTTTGATCTCCATCGGTTTGTTCCGCTGCTCCTCGCTCAATAAATGCGGCGGAACCGAACTGATAACGCCAATGACTGGACCGTGATCGGTAATAATTTGCACGCGCTGCGCTAGCAATACTTGGTTCCACCAGCCGCCGAGCGGTTGAAAACGAATCATGCCGTTATCGGTAATAGCAGTGACCATAAAGCCGACTTCGTCCATGTGCCCCGCGACCATCACAATTGGGCCGCTTTCATCGCCGCGCTTGACGCCAAAAATGCTGCCAAGCCGGTCTTGCACCACTTCATCAGCGTATTTTTCCAGCTCTTTGCGCATAAACTTCCGCACTGCATGTTCATTGCCCGGCGCCCCTGGCAATTCGGTCAATGTCCGGAACAGTTGAAGCGTTTCTACATTCATCGTCCTTGGCTCCTTTTTTCTTATCATTTCTATTGTAGCGAACAAGCGAATCTTTTTCCACTTTTCTTACATACATGGACGAAATGAGATATACTAAACGATAGATAAAAAACAGCGGAGGTTTCATTGAATGAATTGGAAAAAATTTATCATTGGCGCAATCACCGGCTTTGCCGCCGCTTATGCCGTCTCAACGCAGCTCAAACAGAGAATGATTTCTGCAGAAAAAGCACTTTCGCTGGCAAAAGATGCCTTGCAGCGCCATGGAGCAGTCAGCGGTTCATGGATTCAAGCAAATCCGGAAACATATGAAAAAGACAATGTCATCTACACAGTGTACAAAGGTGGCGTTTGCCGCGACAATCAACAATACGAGTTTGTCATCGACGCTTATACAGGAACCATCATCGACACGAATCCGCTTTAAAACATCGCACAGATGCCCCAGCTTAATTATGAGGCATCCCGCAACGTTTTCCGGTGATTCAAAAATCACCGGACTGCGGGTGGATTTGGCGCAAATGGCCCTTTACTCATCTTGGACTCGCTTAATATGGGCAATGATATTTCCGTGTTCATCCCATTTAAGCGCCCGATAATGCGCGTCGTGATAAAACGTAAACCATGCCTGTTTTTCAATCGCATACGGAATCCATTTTTGTTTTTCGGAAATCGATGTCATTGGATAATCATCGTATGCCATCACCCATAATACATTTTGATGGGCGTGCGTTGCCAGCAGATCGGCCATATGAATCGCCATTTCTCCGCCCGACTCCATAATAATGATCGAATGCCCGTTGCTATGCCCTCCTGTATGTACCATTTTGACACCGCTTGCAATTTCTTTCTCTTTTTCAAACGGAACGACCTGTTCGGCAATCGGCTCCCAATTTTCTTTCCAATACGTATTGCGTGAGCGGATGTTCGGCTGCCTCATCTCATCCCATTCGATTTGTGATGTTATAATTTGCGCGCGCGGAAAAGCCGAAACGAGCCGACCTCCTTCCCATTTTGTCAAACCGCAAGCATGGTCAAAGTGCATATGTGTCATTAAAATGATATCAATATCGTCCGCCGTCAGTCCAAGCTGCTCGAGCGACTGTTCCAGCTTTGCTTCCTCCGTTACGCCGAAATTCCGCTTTTGTTTATCCGATAATTTGCCGTTGCCAATCCCTGATTCAATCAAAATATTTTTTCCATCCACTTGTACGAGAATTGGATCGGTGCGCAATTGGATTTGATTGTTGTCGTTAGGCGGATATTTTTTCGACCATAGCGGCTTTGGCACTACCCCAAACATCGCTCCGCCGTCTAAATGGGTCACCCCTCCGTTTAACCATGTCATTTTGATTTTTCCGATTTGCAATTGTTCCATTTCCTATCACCTCATTAATTAGTGTACCATTTCAGGAATATTTCGAAAACAAAAAAAACAGGCCGCCTCTTTTCCTAAGAAGCAGCCTTTTGGTTTATGAATGGCGCTGTTTTGGCGGATATTTTACTTCACAGCGGTAAATGCGGTTCCCTTTTGCCGAAAACTTTTCTTCGTATTCTGTCATAATATTTCCTTCAAAATCGCTATTGTGCAAATCCAAACTTACGTATGTCAGCACTAACCCGTATTGCGAAAAACTGACAAGCGAATATTCGAAAAAACCTTGGTTATCGGTTTTAAAATGGATTTCCCCTTCATCCACCAACACTTTCTCATACAGCTCCAGAAATGAGCGATATGTCAACCGCCGTTTTTCATGGCGTTTTTTCGGCCACGGGTCGGAGAAATTTAAATAAATGCGCTCGATTTCGCCCTCCGCAAAAAAGTTCGGCAAATCTTTCGCATTCACATTTAGTAAACGTAAATTCGGCAATTCGTTTGCAATAAGTTTATCAAGCGCGGAGACAAGCACGCTCGGGTACAGTTCAATGCCAATATAGTTAATGTTCGGATTTGCCTTTGCCATTTCTGTTATAAATTTTCCTTTTCCGGTGCCGATTTCGATATGAATCGGATGATCATTGCCGAACAGCTCATTCCATCTTCCTTTATATTCCTCCGGATGTGGAATAACGTATTGCGGATATGCAGCAATTTTTTCTTTTGCCCATGGTTTATTACGCAGACGCATACGGACACCTCTGTTTTTTTGTTCATCGTTGTCAACGATATCATGAATAAGCATCATCGCGCAAGATGATTCGATCCAACCGGGCATAAATTTTTATCTCCATAAAAAAACACAGCCGTGCGCACGACTGCGAAAAACGGTGATAAAAACACACATACAAGCGCATATTAAAAATGCACCGCATACTTTTGCAAAGGATGGTGGTCCTTATTGCCACTAAACCATGAGCATCAAATCACCATATTAAAAGATATTTTATCGGAACACGAAGCGGACTGCTGCGGCACTGTGTCCGAATGTGAACAAATTGAGCGGCTTGTAAAATCATTGATGGGAAACGACCAAGTGCATCCACAAGTAAAAAGCGTGCTTCCGGACATTTACGCATACGGACAAAACGGAAAGTACAGCGCTGACTTAAACTCCCATATTTTGTCCCATCAGCAACAATTATCGGAGTGGGTCAATCAGCTTACGTAGGAAATGCAACGATTGTTGCATTTCCTTTTCCGCTTTTTTTTTGTTTTGCCATATAAGCAAATAAAGTGTTTGCGCTATCGCATACCATTTCATGCGGAAGCGTAAATCGTCGGTTAACTCAAGACCGTAAAGCTCCAGCCAATCTTCCCATTTTTCTTCCGGAATATACGTGTAAAGCAGCATGCCAATATCGATCGCCGGGTCAGCGATCATCGCACCGTCCCAATCAATCAAGTACAATTTTCCGTCTTCAGCAAGCAGCCAATTGTTGTGATTAATATCACAGTGACAGACGACGTACTCATCGCATTGCAGTGAAGACATATGCCGCTCAAGCCAATCAAGCGCCTGCTTTACCAACGGTTCTTCCAACGGCTGGCGGGAAAATTGCCCTTTTAGCTTTTCCACCATCATCTCTGGCAATAATGGCGTTTTTCCTAACCGTTTCAGCATCATCACTAAGTCTTTGGAACGATGAATTTTTCGCAATAAGCTTGCCACTTGTTCACTTCCCATATCTTGCGGCTTCAATTCTCTTCCGTTCAGCCATTGTTGTGCGGTAAACACATCGCCGTTTTCCAACCGTTTCGTCCAAATCAGCTTCGGGACGATGCCTTCCGCGGACAAAACCGCCAAAAATGGCGAAGAATTCCGTTTTAAAAATAACTTCCGCCCTTCATATTCCGCAAAATAAGCATCGCCAGTCGCACCGCCAGCAGGAGTTATGTCCCATTCCTTTCCTAGTAACTGTTCCAAAGCATGTTCACCTTCGACTTATAAAAAATAAGAGACAGCGATCACCTGATTCCGTATTTTCAGACAATAGCTGTCTTACTAGATTTTATATGGAATAGCTTTTTTTCGTCAATTCGCACTTTCGTGTCTGCAAACGTTGCTCCTTTATCCGTTCATTGTTACTTGTATTATAATGGAATACCGTCCCCTCTTGCAAATGTTTTATGCATTTTGTAAAAAATAGGAAAATGGTCGCTTACGTTTGTTTAACAAGCACCCATGTCCCAATTTCATCCACGATGATGTTGTTATGAACGGAAAACAACGGAACCGTTCCGCTGCGCTCTCCGTCGCAAATGACATGCCATTCTTCGCCGTCAGGCAGAAAAACGGATTGTGCCTCCTCTTGGTTATGGTGAATGACAATAATGTCACGCCAAGGCCCGTACTGCTGCACACCGCGAAGATGGTACGCGATGACCGATGCTGGCGCCGGTTCAAGGAAAAAAAGATGGCTGTTTATCTCTGCTTCGGTAGTAAACCGGAAAGCTCGGTGGGACTTTCGGAGCCGGATCAACCCTTGGACATAGCGGATATCGCTTTCATGCTCGCTTTTCCGCTTCCAATCGATTTGGTTGATCGCATCGGGAGCGTTATAGCTATTGTCTATTCCTTGTTTTGTCCGGTAAAATTCCTGCCCGCTATGCAGAAACGGAATTCCTTGGGAAAGCAACACGATCGCCGTCGCTAATTTTTGCCGCTTTTTTCTTGTTTGTTCGCTTTCATGGCCGTTAGCGATTTTCAGCTTATCCCAAAACGTATGGTTATCGTGCGATTCGACATAATTAACCGTTTGGATCGGATCAAGGAACCGCCCTTGTCTGTTGCGAACGCTTCCGCTAATCGCTATTTTCACTTTTTCGCGATCATCGGAATCGCCAAGCGCGAACCCCCGGTCAAGCGGCTGAAACGTGCTCCCCTTGACACTGTCGCGGAAATAATCATTAAAATAGGCAATGCGCGGCAGTTTTTCCGCGTTTTGCATCGTCGCTTTCCGTTCAGGCGGAAGCGGTGTCGGCAAATCCCATCCTTCACCGAACACAAGAATGGACGGGTCGATCGCATCCACGATTTCGCGAACTGCTTTCATTGTGTCAATATCCAAAATTCCCATTAAGTCAAAGCGAAAGCCATCGACATGATATTCTTCCACCCAAAAGCGGACCGAATCCAAAATCCATTTCCTCACCATTTTCCGCTCAGAAGCGATGTCGTTTCCGACCCCGGTGCCATTAGCCGGATTGCCGTATGCATCATAGCGGAAATAATATCCGGGAACAATTTTCTCAAATGAAGATTGTTCGCGGATATAAATATGGTTGTAGACAGCATCCATAATGACGCGAATGCCATGCGCTTGCAGTGTATGAATCGCACGCTTTAATTCGCGGATGCGGCTATACGGATCATGTGGGTTTGTCGCATAACTTCCTTCCGGAGCATTGTAATGAAGCGGATTGTATCCCCAATTATACTGTTGTGATGGATCGCGCTCATCCACCCCGCCAAAATCATGAAACGGAAGCAGTTCAACATGTGTCACGCCAAGCTCCTTTAAATAAGAGAGCCCTGTTGTTGTATGATTCGGCCCCTTTGTTTCCGGCTCGGTTAACCCTAAATATTTTCCTTTATGCGTAATCCCGCTTTCCGGGTGAATCGTAAAATCACGGATATGCATTTCATAAATAATCGCATCAGCTGGTGATAGAAGCGGAGGAAGGAGCGGCTTTTCCGCTCGCGTCTTCGCCAAATCGATCACGACCCCATGCTCCCCGTTGACAGAAACGGCCGTCGCGTACGGATCAACGGCTTCGCGCCACACATCGTTAACACATACAGCATACATGTAATGCATCCCTTCGAGATCGCCGGATACCGTTGCCGTCCATACGCCCTTTTCCAATCTCTCTAACGGCACATGCTTTTCTGTTTCCGTTTCCGGATTGATCAGCCTTACTTTCACTTCTGTCGCCGTCGGCGCCCACACTTTGAAAACCGTTTTCTCCGGCGTATACGCGGCTCCTAAATCACCATCATAAAAAAATAAGTCATCAAATTGCGGTGTCCGCACAACCGCTCCGATTTGCAAAGCAGCGGAGGCGCCTTGATGATCATAAATCACATAACGTTTTCCAAATTCTATCGGCATATTCATGATGCACTCGTATTTCATGATTGTCCCTAAATCCCATTCACGTTCCACCTGCAAAGAATGGCGCTCTCCATGCGGCGTTTCCAACGTAAATATCGGCGTTTTTCCGGCGCAATACAGCTTTGGCACTAATATCGTCACACTATTCATCGCGTCTAAATATGCCGCAAACTCTTGATGCGCGTCAAGCAATTCAGGCCACCCCCTTTTTGTTGATAGAATCTTAGGAATTTGTATAACAGAAACCAGCAATTCCGGTGATCCAATCCAAGTTTGCTGAACGGATAATTAGGACGTGATTCTTTTATTATATATTAGCGTGCTATATCATATGCAAAACATAAGAAATACGGTGCAATAGCGCTGATGGACGTTATCGTATTGCAGCCGCAACAAAAAAAGGTGTAAATTAGCTTTACACCTTTTCCTCGTCC
Source organism: Parageobacillus thermoglucosidasius (assembly GCF_001295365.1). Taxonomy (GTDB): domain Bacteria; phylum Bacillota; class Bacilli; order Bacillales; family Anoxybacillaceae; genus Parageobacillus; species Parageobacillus thermoglucosidasius. The sequence goes on from NZ_CP012712.1 coordinate 3,748,940, forward strand.
GTATTCCAGTCTGTCCGTATATCATAGTGGCTGGAGCAATGGCGCAACAGGCAAGAGGCCGCTTTTAATTGCGCATGCTTTAACGGAATGGCCAATTTCCGCAATGAAGAAAACCATTGTTCATAATTCCGCTTGTCGATAACATGGACATCGCTAAAAGCGGAACGGCGATAGTCAATATAGCCGTAACGATTGATCACCGCTTTTTTAATAGGAAAATCCACATTGTATTGCTTATATATGTCTGCCACGATTTTTCCCATCCGTTGCAACGCAATGGACGGATTAACCATTTTCTTTTCTTCGCCATTGATTATTTCCGCCCAAAAGCGGTCCGAGGATGCAATGATAATATTATCTTTCGCACCTTCCGCAAACGTAATGCACCATGTTGTCGTCGGGCTTAACAAAATGACATCTAATTCGACTGGAGCGTTTTTTACTAAAAATACCGGCTTATATAAACATAAATACGTATCAGGAAAACGTTGTAAAAAATACTTCAACTTTTCCTCATAATAAAACTTCTTATCCACTGCAGATTCATACCATATCGTGGAGCTCGCCCATTTTAATTGCAGCTGAAATATATTTTCTAAAAATAAAATTTTTAATTCATCGATATTTTTGGCCTCCGTTACGATTGGCGGCAGGCCTTCTTCCCCATCGATCGAACGGTTTGTTTGTGCTTCGGTTGTTTCTTCCTCCTGCGGCGAAGAACGTTTGAACCATTTTTTCATTTTCTCAAACAATGACGGCTCTTCCACCAGCCACTCCCATGTTTCATCAAGCTGAGGAAGGGCATCATTGCGTTTATTGCTTTCCCATTGCTCCTTCGTTTGTTCCCATTGTCTTTTCTTTAAGCGAATAAATTCGCTTGTGTAGCGATACACGTCCGTTTCGTATCTTGAAATATAATCTTGAAGCTTTATTAATTGGCCCACACCTGCAACACTTCCTCCAATCAGACATTATCTTTGGAAAGCGGAAATAGAGCAAGCGCCTCATACTTCGGCGTCCGATCTAAATGGGTTTGATATAACACGATCTGGCCGACGGGGAACGTCGCGCTTACTCTTGGTTTCATTTGCAGATCCCTCAACTGAAACCCTTCATTTCCTTGCCATTTGCGCGCAATCGTAATGTGCGGAGTAAACGGCCGCTTTTCTAGCGAAAATCCGATCGCGGTACAAGCGGCATACACATCGCGTTGCAATGCAAATAGTTTTTCTTCCTTTTCCACTCCTTGCCATAAAATGCGCGGGGCTGTTCGATTGCCAAACATTTGTATTTCTGATAACGATAAGGCAAATGGAGCATGGCGTTTTGCCACTTGCCTTATCATTTGGCATAATTCCTCTATTTTTGCCGGCGGAACATATCCTAAAAACGCCAATGTTATATGATAATCTTGTTGATGCACCCATGTGCGGAACGGAAACGCAGCAGCGATTCCTTCTTTCCAATCTGCTATTTGTTTTTTTACTTCATCAGCGATAGGAACGGCAATAAAATAATGCGTTTTTTTCATGCTTTTTCACCTTTTCTGAAAGGGAATTTTTTGGCATTGCACAAACTGATTCCGATAAGTGAAAGCATTCCAACAAAAGTGCAAATGCTGAAAAATAAATATACATCCCCAATATGGCCGCGGTCAAGCATATATCCGCCAATAAACGTGCAAAACCAAACCCCTAATCCGTTTCCGACCGCGGAATAAAGCGACACTGCCGTCGCCCTTACCTGCTTTGGCGCTATATCACGCACATATTGCAGCGCCGCAGGAATAACCAAGCCAACGGAAAGGCCTTGGACAACTGCCGTAATGTACACGAAAAAAAGCGGCGGCTCAAAAAAGTAAAATAACCAGCGCGCGCAGGACACAGCAGAAGCGAACATTAAAAGCGGAACCATCCCAAACCGATGAATAAGCTGATCAGCCATTTTCATGAACGGGGCTTCGCTTCCCGCCGCCAGCAAAAACGCTATCCCTATTCCCGTCAGCGTGCCGCCAAGCTGCTTAATAAATATCCCAAAATAAAAGTTATTCGCTAAAATAGGGCCAAAAATAAGAAATGTAGCAATCAGCAATAATACAAATTGCGGAATTTGAAACAGCTGCGCCATGCCCTGCAGCGTTTCTGACTTCATCGGCTGGCTTTCCTTTGGAAGCCGCCAAGCGAGCAATCCAGATAACATTAGCATAGACGAAAACAAGTAAAAAATGGCAACAAGCGCAAAGCGGTCTGATAACCATCCGCCGACCAGCACGGCAACAGCGAAACCGATCGATCCCCATAAACGAATCGATCCATACTTTTTGCCGTTCTTTTGCACGTAATGAAGCGCAATGCTATCGGAAATCGGCACGATCGCGCTTTGCGCCGAGGCAAGCAAAATAGCCATGACAACAAGCCAGCGGTACTCGTCAACAAATGAATACAGCAATCCTATCAACGAAGTGGCAAACAGCGCAATGGTCAATACGAGAACCGGTTTGCGCGTGTAATCTGTAATCATTCCCCAGATCGGCTGCACAAAAATCGTCGTAACCGGACTGATGGACATAATCATTCCGATCTCCGCCCCCGAAAGGCCGGCAACTTCTTGTAAATATACAGATAAAAGCGGAAGCAATGTGCCGAATGCAAAAAATACAAAGAAATAAAACAGCGGAAATGCCGTTTTTCCTGTCGATTCTCCTTGTTTTAACGTCGCCTCCATGTCTGATACCGCATCCTTTCATAAAAAGCACCGCTCTTAAACAGAGCGGCATCCATCGTTCTTCTTTATCGTAACATATGTTTGAAAATTTTTCATTTGGCTAATTCGTAAATAGCTTGGGCATAAATCGCTGTTGCTTTCAGCAGATCATCAATAATAATATATTCATCCTTTTGATGCGCTACGTCCGGCCGTCCCGGAAACAGCGGCCCAAACGCTACTCCCGCTTTCAGCGAACGGGCGTACGTGCCGCCGCCGATGGAAAGCAAAGAAGCGGGCTCTCCCGTCTGTTCTTCGTACACGCGCTGAAGCGTCCGCACAAGCACATGATGTTTATCGACATAATGCGGCTTCAAACCGCCAAAGCGTTCCAGCACAAAGCCGTGCTGTGCGGCGATGCGCTCCAGCTTCCCTTTCATTTGTTCTATATCTGTTGTTACCGGATAGCGTATGTTAATGCCGATCTTGCCGCCCGATTGTTCATGATATGACAATATTCCGACATTCACCGTTAAATCGCCGGTAATCTCATCGCTATAAGCGATTCCTAACGCTTTTCCGCGAGAATCGGAAAAGAAATGGTCCGTCACAAAGCGGATAAACGATTGTGCTTGCGCATCTTGTGAAAGATCCGCCAGCCATTTCGCCAGCCATAAACCAGCATTTTTCCCGTTTTCCGGCTCCATCGCATGTGCAGAAATTCCTTCCAATTGAAGCGTAACAGCATTTCCGTTCACAACAACATTTCCGTTCATGTTCGTGTCATGAAGAAATTGGCGGTACTGCCGCGCGATTTCTTGTTGCCGGTCTGAATGGACGAGCAGTACTGCTTCAGCAAAATCAGGAACCATATTATAACGGCGGCCCGCCTGAAACGACTGCAGGCGAATCTCGCTGTCTCCGCTCGTTTCCGTCCGTTCCATGCGCAAATCGATATCGGCAATTCCTTTTTCCGCATAAATAATCGGAAAATCTGCATCTGGAGCAAACCCCATCGTCGGCATTTCTTCATGTTGGAAATAATGCTCGACACAGCGCCATTCGCTCTCTTCGTCGGTTCCAATAATCATGCGCACCCGCTTTGACAGCGGCAAGCCAAGCTCTTTCACAATTTTCATCGCGTAAAACGCCGCCATTGTCGGTCCTTTATCATCGATTGCGCCGCGGGCGTATATTTTCCCGTCGCGGATTTCCGCAGCAAACGGATCGCTTGACCAGCCATCTCCCGGCGGAACAACATCAACATGGCATAATACGCCGATTAACTCATCCCCTTGTCCGATTTCAAGATGTCCCGCAAATCCATCGACGTTTTTTACCGCAAATCCTTCTTCTTGCCCGCGTTGCAGCAAAAAACGCAGCGCTTCGTACACTCCTCTGCCAAACGGCGCTTCTTCTGTAGCATCTTCTTCATTGAGGACGCTCGGAATGCGCAATAACGCCTGCGTATCTCGAATCAGTTCTTCTTTCCGTTTCAATACTTCTTCCAGCCAATTGATGTTCACCGCAATTCTCCCTTTCTTTTTCCATTTTCTCTCGTTGTCACCGTAACATAAGCGCATCCATAAAGTCAAAGTTTTCTTTTTTTACGGGCATGTTACTATTGTATTAAAAAATATTGAAATATTTTGTTAATCTCAGCAAATCGGTAGCATTTTCCCACCTTTTTCGTGTAAAATAGAATAAAAACAACAAGATATAATCTCTCATCTTGGAAGTAGCGATGTTGTGCCATGCGAATTATGTAACGATAGGGAGTGGTCTTTTGAAACCTTCGACACATCGTATGCTAACACGAATTAAATCCGTCTACTTGTACATTAGCGAAAAGGGAACGGTGACGACACAAGAGCTTGTGGATGAGTTCGGCACCACCCCAAGAACGATACAGCGCGATTTAAACGTGTTAGCGTATAACGACCTAGTTCGCAGCCCGAGCAAGGGCAAATGGACGACAACCAATAAGAAGGTGCGGATATCTTCTTAATTGGTTCTAAGAAGAGAGAAAAGGTGAGAGGTTATATGCAAAAATGAATGAGCCTCAACATACCCAAAAGCGAATACACATTCCATTTTGGATAGAAAAAGGAACCTGAAAAAGGTTCCATTTTTTTGCCGCTTTTAAAGGCGGAATTGTTTTAACATCTTCACTTCTTTCTCGGTCAATTCCCGGTATTCGCCGACCTCCAGCGATGGATCAAGCGCAAGCGGCCCCATTTGAATCCGTTTTAAATAGACAACTCGTTTCCCCAGCGCCCGGAACATCCGCTTTATTTGGTGAAATTTTCCTTCCGTAATCGTCACTTCCACATCTGAACGAAGTCCCGATTTTAAAATAACAAGTTCCGCCGGCTTTGTTTTATATCCGTCGTCCAAAACAATGCCATGGCGGAATGACTCGATATCCTCTTCCGTCACCTCTCCATCGATGACAGCAAAATACGTTTTCGGCACATGCTTTTTCGGGGAAAGAAGCTGATGGGCTAATTGGCCATCATTCGTCAACAATAAAAGCCCTTCAGTGTCTTTATCCAATCGGCCGACAGGAAAAGGAGCAAACACGCGGTCTTCCTCTTCGAGCAGATCAATCACCGTTTCTTCCGCCATATCTTCCGTCGCCGAAATCACTCCCGGCGGCTTGTTCATCATTAAATAAATAAACTCTTTATATTCGACTTCCTCCCCCCGCACCGTCACCACTTGCTCGCTCGGGTTTACTTGCGTTTTCGGGTCTTTAACGATCATACCGTCAATTTTTACAACACCGGATTTTAGCAATTTCTTTACTTCTTTCCTTGTGCCAAAGCCCATGTTGGCAAGCATTTTATCGATGCGCAGCCCCATATGTTCACCACCCTTAAAAAATTTGCTCCTATTAGGCGTTTGTCCAGTCCGCATTCTCCCTAATTCCATACACTATGAAAGAAAAATGAAGAAAGGAGATTGGCCCATAATGAATTATTATTATCCTCCAATAACAGATGATTATCGTCAACAACCAACTCAACCTTTTGGTCCTGGCTTTCCAGGAGGTTTCCCAGGAGGCTTTGGAAACATTCAGCAACGGCTCGAACAGATCGAGCGGACGTTAGAGCGGCATAATGATCGTCTCAATCGTCTTAATCGCCGCTTGCAGCGCGTTGAGCGCCGGCTTGGCTTTCAGACAACGGAAGGATTTTAATCTTTCAAAAAAGAAGGCGGACTACATCGCCTTCTTTTCTTTTCTGCGCTGCAAAAAAGCAAACCGATTTCCAAACAGTGAAACAAGCAGCCCTGACCGGTCGCTGAAAAAGAAATACACCGCGGCGCCGATAAGCGCGGTAATCGCGACAATAACGATTGATTCCGCCGTTCCGCCATGATAATGAAGCACCGATTTCAAAAGCATCTGTACAATCGCCGCAAAAACGGACATCAGCGCCGTTAACATTGCCATAAAAATAGTGCGACGTATGACAAACCGATACCGGTAGTTGGTGTATTTTTTTATAATCCATAAATTAAAGGCAACCGAAACGAAATAACCTAACATCGTTGCCAATATCGCGCCGATGGTCGCGAATTTTGTTATCAGAAACGTATTGAGAGAAAGCTTGACAAGAAGCCCCAACGTTAAGCTGACGACCGAAAAACGTTGTTGATTAATGCCTTGCAGCACGGCTGCCGTCACGGAAAACAAGGCGAACAAAATGGCGGTCGGCGCATACCAGCGCAGCACTTGCTCTCCAAGCGGATCATAGCTATAAAACGCAGCATAAACCGGGCCTGCAAGAACCGCCATGCCGGCAACAGCAGGCAATGTTAAAAACATTAATACTTGAAACGTTTGATTTAAATATTTCCGCAACGATTTTCTATCTCTTTCGACATACGCCTTTGTTATCGTCGGAATCAGCGTCAAACTAAATGATGTCGCCAGTGTTACGGGAATAATGACAATTTTCTGCGCCCACATATTAAAAACGGAATAAGCATGCTCGGAAATTTTCCCAAGCCCTATGTTCGCCATCGCATGGTTGAAGGTAAACTGATCAACTAGCTGGTAAAGCGGCATCGCCAGGCCGACAAAAACGAACGGCGCCGCATAAAAAAACAATTCTTTGTACATCTCTTTCAAAGAAAGCGCCACTTGTCCGCGATCCCTCTTTAACAAATTGTCAAGATGCGGCTTCCGCTTCCACCAATACCAAAGGAGAATGGCAAGTCCGCCGATGGCGCCGACAAAAGCGGCAAATGTCGCCACACTGACAGCGGTGACGAGAGAACCTTGCAGCACGCGCAAAACGATGTAACAGCCAATCAGCAAAAAGGCGATGCGGACAATTTGTTCCACCACTTGCGATAGCGCTGTTGGCCCCATCGATTCATGCCCTTGGAAAAACCCGCGGATTAAGCTCATGACGGGAACGATAATCAGCGCAAAACTCACCGCGCGAATAACTGTCACAACGTCATCAATAGAATTGACATTGGTGCGTTCATCAATGACAAACGGAGCAATCCACGGAGCAATCGTATATAAAACAAGGCATGAAACAACGCCAGTGATGATCATTAACCGCAATCCCGAACGAAATAGCGTATAACCAATGCGATACTCTTCCAACGCATTATACTTCGACACAAACTTGGAAACCGCCAGCGGCAACCCTCCTGTAGCGAGGCTAATGAAAATTTGGTATGGCACATATCCATACCCGTAAAGCGCGCCGCCTTGTTCCCCCACAAGCTGATAAAACGGAATGACGTAAATTAAACCAAGAATGCGCGACAACATGACGCCGACCGTTAAAATAAACGTCCCGCGCAACAATTTCGATGTAGACATATGATCCCTTCCCTAATTGATCGCATTGAAAATGATAACTACGTTATTTTATCATATTTTTGATAAGGTCGAGAAATTTCCCCCGCTCCATTATATATAATACGGAAAGGATAGTGAAGAAAATGGCGTATGAAGTTGTTGTTATCGGGGGAGGCCCGTCGGGAATTATGGCGGCAATTGGCGCTGCTGAACAAGGAGCGAAAGTGCTTCTTATCGAAAAAGGGAACAAGCTTGGGCGGAAACTTGCCATTTCTGGCGGCGGGCGATGCAATGTAACAAACCGGCTCCCTGTCGATGAAATCATTAAACATATTCCTGGGAACGGACGGTTTTTATACAGCGCTTTTTCTGAATTCAATAATGAAGATATTATCCGCTTTTTTGAACGGCTTGGCGTGCAGCTAAAAGAGGAAGATCATGGCCGCATGTTTCCGGTAAGCGATAACGCGCAATCTGTCGTGCAAGCGCTAGTAAACGAGCTAAGACGGTTGCATGTAGAGATCCGGCTTAACACGCCGGTGGCCGACGTAGAGTACGAGCAAGGAAAGGCGGTAGGCGTAACGCTAAAAAGCGGGGAATTCATCGGCGCGAAAGCCGTTGTCGTCGCCGTTGGCGGCAAATCGGTCCCGCAAACAGGCTCGACCGGAGACGGCTATGCTTGGGCGGAAAAAGCGGGGCATACGATCACCGAGCTGTTTCCGACCGAAGTGCCGATAACATCGAACGAGCCGTTCATTCAAGAACGGACGCTCCAAGGATTATCGTTGCGCGATGTCGCTTTAAGTGTTCTAAAACCAAACGGAAAACCGATCATCACCCATCAGATGGACATGCTGTTTACGCATTTCGGCATTTCCGGCCCCGCTGCCCTTCGCTGCAGCCAATTTGTCGTCAAAGCGTTAAAAAAATACGGGACTAATTCCGTCATGATGAGCATTGACGCGCTTCCTGAGCAAAATCAAGAAGAGTTGTTCCAGCAGATCGCCAACGCATGCAAAGCAGAGCCGAAAAAGGCGATAAAAAATGTCATCAAGGGCTTGCTTCCAGAGCGATATATGTTATTTCTGCTGGAGCGAAGCAACATCGAGCCGCAAACACCGGCCGGAATGGTTGCACATGAAAAAATCCGGACATTCGTTCACCAATGTAAACAATTTACGTTTCACGTTCACGGCACGCTGCCATTAGAAAAAGCGTTCGTCACCGGCGGAGGTGTGTCTGTCAAAGAAATTCACCCGAAAAAAATGGCTTCGAAATGGATGGAGGGGCTTTATTTTTGCGGAGAAATTTTGGACATTCACGGCTATACGGGAGGATATAACATTACAGCAGCCCTTGTCACCGGAAGGCTTGCCGGAGTGAACGCGGCATTGCACGCAATGTCTTTCCGGACCTAACGAACTTCGTTAGGTCCGGTAAATGATCATTGCCGAAAAGCAATAAATTTGCTCTCCTTCGGATTCCATCATCGCGACATCATATTTCACGTCAATCAGCTGCCCTTCTTTCAGCCCGGACAAAAAGGCATTCACCGCCCGTTCTAAATCTTTTTCATGCTCTTCGTCGAACAGCTTCACTTTATACATTGTTACGCCCCCTCCTTATTATCGCCGCCCCTCATTAACTCATTTCTTTTACAAAGAAAAAATTCCTTTCGCTCTCTTCCTAAAAAAAGAGAAATCTCTCCGCTGATAAAAATGATCTTTCCTGCGGCGTAAACGCCTGCTTCACAGAAACCGCCGCTTGGCTTGTTGACTAGCAGATAGAAGGGAAGCGGCACAAAGCTAGCTTAAGTCCGGCGTTAGCATGAAATATTGTGTGAGTGGTGACCAAACGCGTTGCATTTAATTAACGCTGATTTAGCCGCATCGATATTTTTCGTTAATTACATCTCCACTTTTTATGTTTTATGCAAAATCATCTATTGGGCAAAAAGGATGGGAAACAAGGAAGATATCCCCGTTTTTCATTGATTATATATGATAAAAGCATTGGCCTGTTTCCATGTTGAAACAGGCCAATGCTTTTCTTAGCATGAACCATCTTTCCTCTTAGTTATCACAATTATGGCATTACTGTTTCGGGATGGTATCCCCTTCCCATTCGAGCATGCCGCCGACCATATTGCAGACGCGATAGCCTAATTCTTGCAAATAGCGGCAAACATTTTCGCTGCGCCGCCCGGAGCGGCAGACGAAAATGTACTCTTCCTCTTTATTGAACTCATCAAGCCGGCTCGGAATGTCACCCATTTTGATATGTTTTGCGCTTGGAATCATGCCAAGCGCCACTTCTTCGTCTTCACGCACGTCGACGATGTTCAGCTTTTCGCCGCGGTCCAGTTTTTCTTTTAATTCCGCCGCGGTAATTTCTTTAATCTCTCCCATCGTTAAATCTCCTTTCCATCATACGTCCCCCGCGAAAGGGGGACGTCTTTCATCAGTTTGCCACAATGTTGACTAATTTTCCCGGCACTGTAATCACTTTGCGCACTGTTTTTCCTGCGATATGTTCTTGCACTTTCTCGTCTTGCATCGCTGCTTGTTCCAGTTCTTCTTTCGACAGATCTGCGCGCACATGCAGTTTTGCTCTTACTTTTCCGTTCACTTGCACAACAATTTCGACTTCCTCTTCGACTAATTTTGCCTCATCGTACGTCGGCCATGGCTCATATGCGATCGTATTGTTATGGCCGAGCTTTTCCCATAATTCTTCTCCGATGTGCGGGCAAACCGGCGACAATAATTTCACAAACCCTTCCATATACTTTTTCGGCAATACCGGTGCTTTATATGCTTCATTGATAAACACCATTAGCTGCGAAATCGCCGTATTAAAGCGAAGCGCTTCATAATCTTCCGTTACTTTTTTCACCGTTTGGTGATAAACGCGCTCAAGCGTATCCGTTTCCGGATTGTCAACGATTTTCGGATTCAACTCGCCATTTTCATCGACAAACAAGCGCCAGACGCGTTCCAAGAAACGGCGCGCTCCGTCCAATCCTTTTGTCGACCAAGCGATCGACGCTTCCAGAGGCCCCATGAACATTTCGTATAAGCGGAGCGTATCGGCGCCGTGGCTTTCGATAATATCGTCCGGGTTGACGACATTTCCTCTCGATTTGCTCATTTTTTCATTGTTTTCCCCAAGAATCATTCCTTGGTTAAATAGTTTTTGGAACGGCTCTTTTGTCGGCACAACGCCGATATCGTATAAAAACTTATGCCAGAAACGCGCATACAATAAGTGAAGCACCGCATGCTCTGCCCCGCCGATATAAACGTCCACCGGCAGCCATTTTTTCAATTTTTCCGGATCAGCAAGCTGTTTGTCGTTATGCGGGTCAATATAACGCAAATAATACCAGCAGCTTCCTGCCCATTGCGGCATTGTGTTCGTTTCACGCCGCCCTTTTTTGCCTGTTTTCGGATCGATGACATTGACCCATTCTTCAATATTCGCAAGCGGCGATTCTCCCGTGCCTGACGGTCTTATTTGATCCGTTTTTGGCAGTTTTAATGGGAGTTCTTCTTCCGGCACCGGTGTCATTGTCCCGTCTTCCCAATGGATGATCGGAATCGGCTCGCCCCAGTAGCGCTGACGGCTGAACAGCCAGTCGCGGAGGCGGTATGTGACTTTCTTTTGTCCTTTTCCATTGGCTTCAAGCCATTCAATCATTTTCTTGATCGCTTCTTCTTTGTTCAAACCGTTTAAGAAATCGGAGTTAATATGCTCGCCGTCGCCCGTATACGCTTCTTTCGCAATATCGCCGCCGGCGACGACTTCTTTGATTGGCAAGTTAAATTTTTTCGCAAATTCATAGTCGCGCTCATCGTGTGCCGGCACGGCCATAATCGCACCAGTGCCATAGCTCATTAACACATAATCAGCAATCCAAATCGGCAGCTTCTCGCCGGTGACTGGATGAATCGCATATGCGCCGGTGAACACCCCTGTTTTTTCTTTCGCCAAATCCGTGCGCTCAAGATCACTTTTGCTTTTAATGGCATCTAAATATGCCTCTACTGCCGCTTTTTGCTCCGGAGTTGTAATTTTTTCGACAAGCGGATGTTCCGGCGCCAATACGGTATATGTCGCGCCAAATAAGGTATCCGGGCGGGTCGTAAAGACCGTGAACGTTTCATTGTGGCCATCCACTTCAAAGCGAATTTCCGCGCCTTCTGAACGGCCGATCCAGTTTCGCTGCATTTCTTTGATGCTTTCCGGCCAATCCAATTCTTCTAAGTCTTCCAAAAGGCGGTCTGCATACGCCGTAATGCGGAGCATCCACTGTCTCATCGGCTTGCGGATGACTGGATGGCCGCCGCGCTCGCTTCTGCCGTTAATGACTTCTTCGTTGGCAAGCACCGTTCCTAGCGCCGGGCACCAGTTGACCGGAACTTCATCAATATAAGCTAACCCTTTTTCATATAGCTTCAAAAAAATCCATTGTGTCCATTTATAGTAATTTGGATCAGTCGTGTTGATTTCCCGGTCCCAGTCGTATGAAAATCCTAATGATTTAATTTGCCGGCGGAACGTATTAATGTTTTTCTCGGTAAATTCCGCGGGGTCATTTCCGGTATCAAGGGCATATTGCTCCGCTGGCAAACCGAACGCGTCCCATCCCATCGGATGAAGCACGTTATAGCCTTGCATTCGTTTCATCCGCGCTAAAATATCTGTTGCCGTATAGCCTTCCGGATGGCCGACGTGCAGCCCTGCGCCGGACGGATACGGAAACATATCCAACACGTAAAATTTCGGCTTGTCATCGTCATCAACTGTTTTAAATGTTTTGTTTTTTTCCCAATAATCTTGCCATTTTTTCTCGATTTCGCGATGATTAAAGCTCATTGTCTTTCCTCCTGTCTTTTTGTCATATGAAATCATTGCCAATCAAGACACGTACGAAAAAACCCCCCATCCCAAAAAGGGACGAGAGGTGAAAATTCCCGCGGTACCACCCTTATTAGCACGCGACGGCGCACGTGCTCACTCTCATCATTAACGCAGATTCACGGCGGACATTACGAGGCGAAAGCCGCTCATGCCCGCAACTCCGAGGCGAGTTCGTGAACAAACTTCGGTTGACTCGCACCAGCCGTCAACTCTCTGTTGCCCGTTTTGTTCACTACTACTCCTCTTCACCGTTATTTCCAATATTGTTCGTGATAATATTTTAAAAAATTTGTCGGTTGATTGCAAGTAGCGGAAAATAGAGCTTATATGCTGTATATGCCATTTTTATCCGCATGCAGCTAGTTATCCGTCTATTTTATGCCACATTTCCGGCGGATTAAGCTCATAGATGCCGTTTTCGCGATACATGTAGTTATTGATAATAAATTCGCGGCGAATCGTTGCATAATCTTCATGGAATTTTTTTATGTACTCATTTATTTCTTTTTCTGTATACCGTTTTCCCGGCTTCAACCCTTTCAGCATATGCTCAAGGACAATCAACTTCTTCTTTCTTTGCGCCGGAATGTTTTTTAAACGGCCTCCGCTTGTAAAAAAATTGTCGATCACTTTTTGGCGCTCTGCGGCTTTTTCTTTCATTTCTTTTTTCACCTCGTTTTGTTCCGCCAAATCAAGCAATGCGCTCGCGTAATGCTTGATGACAGACGGCTGTAAGTAAAAATAAATGATGTTTCCGTCGCGTCGTTCATAAACGATGTTCACGTCACGGAGCTTGTTAAGATGATGGGTGATCGTCGCTGGAGTTAATCCAAGTTTTCCGGCGATGGCTTGGCCATGCAGCGGCCCTTGTGAAAGCAGTTTTATAATGCGGAGACGCGTTGGGTCACCAATTGTTTTAAAAAATGCCACTAAACGCTGAAGCTGCATAGCAGCCCTCCTTATATTTGATAACCATCTAATTAGATATATATCTAATTAGATGGCCATTGTCAACCTTTAGCAAACAAAAAGCGGAGCAGAGGGCATGTCTGCTTCTATGGCAGCCGTTTGCTTCATCCTTATTTCCGGCCATAAGCGAAAGCACAGAAAAGAAACTAACGCGGCCAACATCATCAACCGGATTATATATTCCTCCGACCAAATTTCTAACTGCACCGCCTGCCCCGGAATTCAGCATAATCACCACTCCAGCGGCGGAAATGATTGTTCAAGCCGCTTATGAACGCAATCGCATTCAGCAGCATAAAGTGAATCGCAATAAAAAAGAGCTTGCCAATCCGGCAAGCTGTTCTTCTACTCCACATGCTGCTTCGCTTTTTGCGGCTGCCCTCCTGTTTGTTCATACGCTTTTTTTGCTTGTTTTACTGGGTCAGCCTCTTTTCCTAATTCGATGTCATGATTATGGGTGCCATTTCGCGTTTTTTGTTCCGGGTTGTTTTGCTTCGAACGTTTTTTCACAACGCGCTTCCTCCTTAATGATTGAGCAAAATCATGTCGTTTTGCAATTGCTGCAGCTGCAGGCGCATCCGGTGCAATTGTTCGCGCTGTTGCGCATTGCAGCTAAGCGCCAAATGCGCTAAATCATTCACCGCGTTCTCCAGCATTTGCTGCGCTTGTGCATATTCCATGTCATTGTAATGCTCTTGCTTTTGCGCCTCTGTATATTGCTCTTTCGCATAACGGATGACATCTTCGCAATGCTGCAGGAATTCATCGACCGATTGCCGCGTTGCCATAATTATTCCCTCCAACCGTATAATCATTTGTCTCCTTTTTTAATGTGCGCATTTTATTTGGCGGATATCACGTCAATGATTGGCAACAGTCGATTTTTCCAGCCAATCATGTTACAATGCTAAAATGATATGATGTTAAAAGGAGGGAGCTGTTTTGAAACAGCCCAACCCATTTCCATATACAAACGATCATAAACGTTACCATACATGGAACTATCATTTGCGGCAAACGTTTGGCCATAAAGTATTTAAAATCTCTCTCGATGGCGGTTTTGATTGTCCAAACCGCGACGGGACGGTTGCCTATGGCGGCTGTACGTTTTGCAGCGCGGCGGGATCAGGCGATTTTGCCGGCAACCGTGCAGATGACCTTGTTACCCAATTTAATCAAATGAAAGAAAAAATGCATAAGAAATGGAAAAACGGAAAATATTTAGCTTATTTCCAAGCGTTCACGAATACACACGCTCCCGTAGACGTATTGCGGGAAAAATACGAAACTGTCCTAAATTTAGACGGAGTTGTCGGGCTGTCCATCGCCACACGCCCGGACTGCCTTCCAGACGATGTTGTCGAATATTTGGCAGAGCTGAACGAGCGCACGTATTTATGGGTGGAGCTCGGGTTGCAGACGGTCCACGAGCGGACAGCGCTGCTGATCAACCGCGCCCACGATTTCCAATGCTTTGCCGACGGAGTTGAAAAACTGCGCAAACGCGGGATCCGCGTGTGTGCGCATATTATTAACGGCCTGCCGCTCGAAGATTACGATATGATGATGGAAACAGCGAAAACGGTGGCAAGCATGGACATTCAAGGGATCAAGATCCATTTGCTTCATTTATTAAAAGGGACGCCGATGGTTAAGCAATACGAAAAAGGCCTAGTCCGATTTTTGTCATTTGAAGAATATGTCCACCTTGTTTGCGATCAGCTGGAAATTTTGCCTCCGGAAATGATTGTGCACCGCATTACAGGAGACGGGCCAATCGATTTAATGATCGGACCAATGTGGAGTGTCAACAAATGGGAAGTGTTAAACGCGATTGATGCCGAACTCGAACGCCGTGACAGCTATCAAGGAAAGTACTACAAAAAAGAAGTGGTGAAACAATGAAATTAGCGAAAATTCTCCCTTTTACGAGAACATTAATGGATCTTGCCGTAAACGAAGGGGATATCGCCGTCGACGCCACGGTGGGAAACGGACATGATATGCTTTATCTGGCACAGCGCGTGGGAGAATCCGGCCATGTGTTTGGCTTTGATATTCAAAAAGAAGCGATTTCGGCAACCTCCGCCCGCCTTCAAGAACATAACATGTTACAGCGGGTGACGTTATTTCAAGCAAGCCACGATCAACTGATCGAAAAAATTCCCGCTCATTATCATGGCCGCATCACCGGAGCGATGTTTAATCTCGGCTACTTGCCGGGCGGCGATAAACGGATTGTAACAAAACCGGATTCCACGATCCGCGCCATTGAGCAATTGTTGCAAATTATGGCGAAAGAAGGAATCATCGTCATTGTCGTTTATCATGGCCATCCGGAAGGCGCCATCGAACGCGACGCGCTTCTTCACTACACAAAGGCGATAGACCAAAAACGGGCTCACGTATTAAAATATGAATTTATCAACCAAATGAACAACCCGCCTTTTATTATCGCGCTGGAAAAACGATCATGAGGCTGCCCTCTAATTGGAGCAGCCTCTTTATTTGGCGATGGAAGAACGCTTTTTTTGCCATAACCGATATGCTTTTCCATTCCAATAAAAAAACCAAGAAACGATGCCGCCAGCCCGGATAAGCCTTTTCGCAAGACGGCGCAGCTCTTTTTGTTTCTTCACTTTTTCATCAGATAAATATAAGCCGAGCAACCCGCGGTGAATAAGGCGGTGAAATGCCCCGTGCGGCAATTCGCTCACATGGCGGTCCGCCTCTTCAATAAAATGGCAGAACCGTTCCAGCAAAACAGACTGGTTCGGATAATAAAAGCAAAAATTCAAATCTCCTTCTTGACGATCTTCTTCTTGATCAATAAAGTAATCAAGCAAAATGTGCAGACCTTGAATATATGGAAAATAACCGTCGCGTATTTGTTTTGCCATTTTCTCATGAAACGTTTCGGCAAACGCGTAAGCAACTAAACAAAAAATGCCAAGCGTTGAGCCGGAACAAGCGGAAAACTCATACCATTCCATCGGCGGAAGCTGATCTTTATATTGCTTGAACCACTTTTCGAGACGAGGGACGCGTTCTTCAACATCCACATGTTTATGTACTTGCAAATCACAATAATATCCAGCCAATTCATGCAAAAACGGCATAATTTTATCGTAATGCGTTACTTTCTTTAAAACGCTTTGGCATGTCCGGACAAGGTCATGTAAATAACCGCCATCATCTTGTTCTTGGCGATGCCGGTAATAATTCGAAACACCCGCATCAACCGTCAAGGCATCAGGCATCGATTCATGAAGAGCGCGAAAATCGAGCGGATCTAAAGAAGTGCTTCGATCACACAAATTATCTAGGTAATCGCTGATTGTTTGATAGGCGACAATAAAACGAATGCACTCTTCCATTTTTTCTCCTGCCAACAGCGATAAAATGGAGCCGCCCTCACAGTGGAACGTTTTTGTTTCAATGCTCGCCAACGCTTGTTTGCGAAGTTCCGCGTCTGGAATATTTTGTGCTTTTTGTTTCCAATATGCCAGTTCGCGATGCACAACTGGAAAAACGTCGCGATATACTTTTTTCATAAGAGTGATCGGATGTGTCGGGATTTTCAACTGGCTCACCTCAGATGCGTTTGCGTTATCTAACGATACAGTCGGCATTGTGTATCTAAAAACGATTTTGCGTATAAGAAAACATCTTCTCGCTCCGGTTCATTAAAAATTTCATGGTACAATTGGTTCCATTCTTTATACACTTTTTCCGATATCGGCAAACGATCGAACCATTCTTTTACGGCTGTTTTATCGACAATTTTATCGTCTCCGCCCTGCATCAGCAGCAATGGAATGTCAGGAAATCGCTGAATACGGCGGGAAGCCAATTCCATCGCCTTTATTAGTTCGCGGTACCAACGGACAGATACTTTCGTCACATAAAGTTCATCTTGTTTTCCCGCCTCATGTACTTCTTTATTTCTTGTCGCCAATTCGACAGACAATCCCGAATCGATTAAAAGGGATGGTGCAATATGATTCAATACTCTTGATAACATATCAAGCCCTTTTGACGGATACGACACAAGCCCTAAACATGGGGAGGACAAAATAACCCCTTGCACAGGAAGCTTTTTTTCTTGCAACGTGCGGATGGCGATAAGCCCTCCCATGCTATGTCCGAGAAGAAACACTGGTACATGAAATTGTCTCGCTTCTGTGATCCAATCAGCCACCTCATTAATATATTCATCGAACGACAGAATATGTCCGCGTTTTCTTCTCGTTGTCCGCCCTTGTCCAGGCAAATCGCCTGCGACCACATGATAGCCGCTTTTTACCCACTGTTCGATCAGCCATTTATAACGTCCATGATGCTCTGCTGCTCCGTGGACAATCACAACTGTTCCTTTCCCTTCATTTGCCTCCCATGTCCACATCGTGCAATCTCCTCCGTTTACGAATCATGCCGCTATCTGTACAATAATAATACCGAACCATTTTATAAAAGGAAAGGGAAGAAGCGTATGATTTATCCTTATAAAGGAAAATCTCCGAAAATTGCGGAATCTGCCTTTATCGCCGATTACGTCACCATTACCGGTGACGTGGTCATCGGGGAAGAAACAAGCATTTGGTTTAATACGGTTATTCGCGGCGATGTCGCGCCAACGATTATCGGCAATCGCGTCAATATCCAAGATAACTCAATTTTGCATCAAAGTCCAAATAATCCGCTTATCATTGAAGACGACGTAACCGTCGGCCACCAAGTCATTTTACATAGTGCCATCATCCGAAAAAACGCTTTAATCGGCATGGGCTCGATTATTCTCGATGGTGCGGAAATTGGCGAAGGAGCGTTTATCGGCGCCGGAAGCCTTGTCCCGCAAGGAAAAAAAATTCCCCCGCACACGCTCGCGTTTGGCCGCCCCGCTAAAGTTATTCGTGAATTAACGGACGAAGATGTCCGCGAGATGGAGCGAATTCGCCGCGAGTATGTTGAGAAAGGGCAATATTATAAATCGTTGCAGCAAGATAAACAATAATGGAAACGCCGAGCAGAC
Source organism: Parageobacillus thermoglucosidasius (assembly GCF_001295365.1). Lineage (GTDB taxonomy): Bacteria > Bacillota > Bacilli > Bacillales > Anoxybacillaceae > Parageobacillus > Parageobacillus thermoglucosidasius. The sequence goes on from NZ_CP012712.1 coordinate 3,767,395, forward strand.
CGATTCGCTATAACGGGATATTAACCAAGTTATTTAACGGGCCGCAGACAGAGAAAATAAAAAAGCGGTGAAATCTGATTGTTTGAAATACATGGATGCAAATAGGAAGACAGGCATCGCCTAGCCTCCGATTAAATAGGCTGGGAATGCCTGTCTTTTTTATATAGGCGAAAAAAATCATACTTCTTTTCAATATAGACTTGATGCCAAACCATAAATGCTAGCACGGTCCAAATTTTGCGGCTATGATCCGCCTTATTGGCGCAATGCTCTTCTAACAGACGATATAACACGTCTTTATGGAATAAATGTTCAGTTTCGCTTTCTTTGATAATCGTTTTTGCCCAATCATACATTTCATTTTTCAGCCAATGGCGAATCGGTACCGGAAAACCAAGCTTTTTGCGATGAAGAACATGCTCCGGGACAATGCCTTCTGCCGCTTTGCGCAAAATATATTTCGTTGTATTATTGGCCGTTTTCATTTCCGGCGGAATTTTTGCCGCCACTTCAAAGACAGCCTTGTCTAAAAATGGGACGCGCAATTCCAATGAATGTGCCATCGTCATTTTATCCGCCTTCAGCAAAATATCCCCGCGCAGCCACGTATGGATATCGATATATTGCATTCGATTCACCGGCGGGTAATGGGTTGTCTCTTCATAAAACGGGCGGGTTATCACTGTATATTCCAACCCATGTTTGTACGGTTTCAACAATCTTTCCTTTTCTTCTTCGCTATACATTTTCGCATTTCCAATGTAACGTTCTTCCATCGGAGTTAATCCGCGCTCAATAAAGCTTTTTCCTTTAACCCCTTCCGGAAGCATAGAAGCGATGGCGCGCAATGCAGGCTTTACCACATCAGGAATTAGCGCAAACACTTTTAATGACTGCGGTTCGCAATAAATGTTGTACCCGCCAAATAACTCATCTGCTCCTTCCCCAGAAAGCACAACCGTTACATGCTTTCTCGCTTCACGGGCGACGAAATAAAGCGGAACAGCTGCTGGATCAGCAAGCGGATCATCCATATGCCACATAATCTTTGGCAATTCTTCCATGTATTCTTCTGGCGAAATAACATAGCTAATGTTTTCGACTCCTAATTTTTCCGCTGTTTCTTCCGCAACCGCTATTTCGTTAAACCCTTCCCATTCAAAACCGACCGAAAAAGTCTTTATGTTCGGGTGGAATTGCTTAGCAATCGAAACGATCAGAGAAGAATCAATGCCGCCCGATAAAAACGCACCAACCGGCACATCACTGCGCATATGAACACGTACAGAATCAAATAAAACATCGCGAATCTCTTTCACTAATTCGTCTTCTGATTTCCATACAGGATGAAAGCCCGCTTTCCAATAACGATGCACCGTTAATTTTTCGCCGATTTTCTTTTTGATATAATGACCTGGCTCCAACTTTCTAATACCAACAGACATCGTCATTGGTTCAGGCACATATTGGAATGTTAAATAATGCTGAAGCGCATCATAATGAAGAACATCCTGTTCCATTGCATGCAAAATGCTTTTCTTTTCCGAGGCAAAAAACGTCCGCCCCTCTTCCTCTAAATAGAAAAACGGCTTAATGCCGAATGGGTCGCGCGCGGCAAAAATGGTTTTTTCTTCTTTATCCCAAATGACAAACGCAAACATGCCGCGAAGCTTCTCTACCGCTTTTTCTCTTTCGGCGCTGTAAAGGGCGATAATGACTTCTGTATCCGAGTTGGTGGTGAATTCATATCCTTTTTCTTCTAACTCGTTCCGAAGCTCCAGGTAATTGTAAATTTCACCATTAAAAATAATCCAATACCGCTCATTTTCATAAGAAAGCGGCTGCCGGCCTGCTTCCAAATCGATGATGCTTAAGCGGCGGAATCCGAAATGGACATATTCATCAAAATAATACCCTTGATCATCCGGGCCGCGATATGTAATCATATCATTCATCTCTTCGAACGTGTTCTGCCATTGTTCGTCTGGCATTTTCGGCTCATCATGAACGCATCCGATAAACCCGCACATGTTTTGTTCCACCTACTCCCTTAATCCCCATTAGTTATACCATACATAATAGGACTATAACATTTTATTTACTTTTTTGAAACAATTGTTACTAATATTTTTCTAATATTTTTTTTTCGTTACAATCATCCTTGATTCGGCCAAAAAAAGAGAGCTACATCACTGTAACTCCCTTTTTCATATTATTATTGTTTCGCTAACGCAAGAGCTTGCTCTTTCAATGTTTCCGCTTTGTCTGTACGTTCCCACGGAAGATCGATGTCCGTGCGTCCGAAATGGCCATAAGCCGCTGTTTGTTTATAAATCGGACGGCGCAAATCCAACATTTTAATAATGCCGGCTGGGCGAAGATCAAAATTGTTGCGCACCACTTTAATTAAAATGTCTTCCGACACTTTTCCGGTACCGAATGTATCAATGGAAATTGACACCGGTCTTGCAACGCCGATCGCATATGCCAGCTGCACTTCGCATTTATCCGCCAGTCCCGCGGCAACGATATTTTTCGCCACATAACGCGCTGCATAAGCTGCGGAGCGATCTACTTTTGTCGGGTCTTTTCCAGAAAACGCGCCGCCGCCGTGACGGGCGTAGCCGCCATACGTGTCAACGATAATTTTACGCCCTGTTAAACCGGCATCCCCTTGAGGTCCGCCGATGACGAAACGGCCTGTCGGATTAATGAAATATTTTGTGTTTTCATCGATCAGTTCTGCTGGCACGACTGGCTTAATGACGTGCTCTTTAATATCGCGTTCAATTTGTTCTTGCGTAATTTCCGGATGATGCTGCGCTGATACAACGATAGTGTCGACGCGCACCGGTTTGTCATTTTCGTCGTATTCTATCGTTACTTGTGTTTTGCCGTCTGGACGCAAATACGGCAAAATGTCTTGTTTGCGCACTTCTGCCAAACGGCGGGCTAAGCGATGTGCCAAAGAAATCGGAAGCGGCATTAATTCTTCCGTTTCATTGCAGGCAAACCCAAACATTAACCCTTGGTCTCCAGCGCCGATCGCTTCAATTTCCTCGTCAGTCATCTGACCTTCGCGTGCTTCTAATGCCTTGTCGACTCCCATCGCGATATCCGGAGACTGCTCGTCAATCGATGTCAAGACGGCGCAAGTATCTGCATCAAAACCGAATTTCGCGCGGGTATAGCCAATCTCGCGGACTGTATCGCGAACGATTTTCGGGATATCCACATATGTCGATGTCGTAATCTCTCCGCTAACAAGCACAAGCCCAGTCGTAACGCTCGTTTCGCAGGCAACGCGGGCATTAGGGTCTTTCGCCAAAATGGCGTCTAAAATCGCATCGGAAATTTGGTCACAAATTTTGTCAGGATGACCTTCCGTTACAGATTCCGAAGTGAATAAACGTCTTTTTTTGGACATTCGTCAGTTTCCTCCTCTTTTCATAATCGAACATCGAAATTAGCAGCATCTCCACAAACTGCCAGTGATACGGTACTCATTCCCTATTTATACTATTTATACATATAAAAAACCTTTCCTGTAACGGTGAGGAAAGGTCATTGCAATCGTATTGCTCCTTTCACTCTTATCGTTCAAGGACGCTGCCTTGCCACAGGTTAGCACCATTTCACACATTTCAAGTTGTGACGGTTGCTGGGTTTCATCGGGCCTGTCCCTCCACCAACTCGGGATAAGAGTATCCGTTCAATGAGTTATCATATCGTAATTAAATAAAGAAAGTCAACAAAATTAGACAAATTTTTTATAGACAAAAATAAGCAAAAGAAATTACTGTAAATAGTATGGACTAATAACAAAAATGTGTTATACTATTTGCAGGTATTATAAAAACAAAAAGGCAGGTTTTGGAGATGGGGATTGCGAAAATGACAAATAAACTTTCTTTATTATTACAAAAACCAAACGCATTCCACAATTTGTCGGTAGCTCAACTCGTGGAAAAAATATTGCAACGGAATGAGGGAAAATTAACTGCGACTGGCGCGGTGGCAGTAACGACTGGCAAATATACGGGCCGCTCCCCGAAAGATAAATACATTGTCGAAGAAGCGGCAACGAAAGAAAAAATCGATTGGGGAACAACAAACCAGCCGATTTCTGAAGAAGTTTTCGAAAACTTATACAATAAGGTGCTCGATTATTTAATGAAAAAAGAGGAAATATTTGTTTTCAAAGGATTCGCCGGCGCTGACCCAAAATACCGCTTACCTATCCAAGTTGTTAACGAATTGGCATGGCACAATTTATTTGCCCACCAATTATTTATTCGTCCGACAGCGGAGGAGCTGGATGCACACGAAGCAGAGTTTACCGTTATTTGCGCGCCAAATTTTAAAGCAGATCCTGCTGTGGATGGAACGAGATCGGAAACGTTTATTATTATTTCTTTTGAACGGCGGGTCGTGTTGATTGGCGGAACAGAATATGCCGGAGAAATGAAAAAGTCGATTTTCACTGTGATGAATTACCTGCTTCCAGAACAAGGAATTTTGTCAATGCATTGTTCAGCAAATGTCGGCAAAGAAGGGGATGTCGCATTATTCTTTGGCCTGTCCGGCACAGGAAAAACGACGCTTTCCGCCGATCCAAACCGCCGTCTCATTGGCGATGACGAGCATGGCTGGTCGAACCGGGGCATCTTCAATATCGAAGGCGGATGCTACGCAAAATGCATCAACTTATCGCGGGAAAAAGAACCGCAAATTTTTGATGCGATCGGATTCGGTGCAGTGCTTGAAAACGTCATTATCGATGAACATACGAGACAGCCGGATTATGATGACGCCACATTAACGGAAAATACGCGCGCCGCTTACCCAATTCAGGCGATTCATAATATCGTTGATCCGAGCATCGCCGGTCATCCATCGACAATTATTTTCTTAACGGCGGATGCATTCGGGGTATTGCCGCCGATAAGCAAGCTGACTCGCGAACAAGCGATGTACCACTTCCTAAGCGGTTATACAAGCAAATTGGCGGGCACAGAGCGCGGCATCACTTCTCCGCAAGCGACATTTTCCACTTGCTTTGGCGCGCCGTTCTTGCCGCTTCCGGCTGTTAAATATGCGGAAATGCTCGGCAAAAAAATCGCTGAACATAACGTGCGGGTGTTTCTCGTTAACACAGGATGGACCGGTGGAGAGTACGGGGTCGGTAGCCGCATGAAGCTTGCTTACACCCGGGCAATGGTGCAAGCTGCTGTCGAAGGCGAGCTGGACAATGTCGAAACAGTGAAAGAGCCTATTTTCGGTTTAGAAATTCCGATTCATATTCCTGGCGTGCCAGATGAAGTGCTGCAGCCACAAAATACGTGGGCCGATAAACAAGCATATGAGCAAAAGGCAAAAGAGCTTGCCGCAAAATTCCGGGAAAACTTCCAAAAATTCAAGCATATCGCCCCGGAAATCGAAAAACTTGGTGGCCCAATCGCATAACATTGAAGGAGGGAATGTCCCTCCTTTTTTAATTCGTCGAATGCAGCGAAATAAGCTCATACGTGACAATCGTCCGGTTGTCGGCAAGTTCCAGCTTTTTCACCACCGCTTCGCCGCTCGCCTCGCTTTGTAACGTTCTTCTTACTTCAATTGGAATATCGATCGGATAAATGCGGTATCCTTCCTTTTCTAAAATAAACAGATTGTCTTTTATTCGCTTTTCTTTGCCTTTTGTCACAATGAGTGTTTGAAACTCCAGCGGCATGCCCATGAAACACACCTCCTTCTCATTTTATCGTATCATACATCTGGCTGCTGTTTCATCCATTCCGTTAACCGCCGGACTGTTTCGCGGTTATCTTTAGGCGGAAAATAATGGGTAAAGGTTGGAAAATACCATGCCGTCACTCGTTTATTTGCCTCTTTTAACCTCTTTTCAAGACGGTACGCATGTTCAATCGAAACGTTTTGATCTTTTTCCCCATGGATGATCAGCACAGGCGCTTGAATTTTTTCGATTTCATACAATGGCGTTCTCCATCGGTAGCGCTCTGGATATTTTGTCGGTGTCCCCCCGATTACCCGTTTCAACATTCGCCGCAAATCTTCTCGCTCCCAATATGTCAGGGCAATGTCAGAAACCCCTCCCCAGACGGCGACAGAACAAACAGCTGGCTCCAAAATCGCTGTATGAAGCGCCATCGCTCCGCCGCGGGAAAAGCCAAATACGTGAATGCGTTTGCTGTTTACTTGGGGGTGCCGCTGTAAAAGCCGAAAACTTGCAATCGCGTCATAACGGTCTTCCCCCGCAAAATCTTCATTTCCTTCCCCTCCTTGATTCCCGCGATAAAACGGCGCCATCACAATAAATCCGTACGAAGCAAACTGCGTAATGCGGGATAGCCGCACTTGCCCGACGTTTTTTATGCCGCCGCGCAAGTATAAAAACCCATCGTATATTCCCGGCATTTTCGGTTGTGCCAAAAATCCTTTAATTTTCAGCCCTTGGCATAAATATGTAACGAGAAATACATCCACATGCGGATTGGGAGAAGGGAATTTATATTGATTGACGATATATCCGTCCATATGTTTCTTCCTTTCCATTAGGCGTTCACACATTTTTTTCGGATGCATACGATAAGGTGAAGTAAGCTTCATCTTATCCAATGCTAAGGAGGTTCCCTGCATGAAAAAAACCGCAATAGTGTCGCTTTTTCTTTTCCTTCTTATTATCCCGCTTGCCGCCTGCAATCAACAGGCAAATAAGGAAATAAAGAAAGTGCGGGTCGCAGAAGTCACCCGTTCGATCTTCTATGCCCCACAATATGTCGCCATAGCGAAAGGCTTTTTTAAAGAGGAAGGATTGCATGTTGAACTCGCCACAACATGGGGCGGCGATAAAACGATGACAACACTGCTTTCCGGCGGGGCTGACATCGCTCTTGTCGGATCAGAAACATCGATTTATGTCTACAGCCAAGGAACAAACGATCCGGTCATTAATTTCGCGCAGCTGACACAAACAGACGGAACGTTTCTTGTCTCCAGGGAAAAAATAGAAAATTTCACTTGGGATCAGCTCAAAGGCAGCACGTTCCTCGGCCAGCGCAAAGGCGGCATGCCGCAAATGGTCGGCGAATTTGTCTTAAAAAAACATGGCATCGATCCGCATAAAGACGTTAAGCTGATTCAAAACGTCGATTTTGCCAACATCGCTAACGCTTTCGCCAGCGGCACAGGCGATTTTGTCCAGCTATTTGAACCGACGGCAAGCATTTTTGAACAGGAAGGAAAAGGATATATTATCGCATCGTTTGGCACGGAATCCGGTCACGTTCCATATACGACGTTTATGACAAAACAAAGTTTTATCCGGAACAACAAAGACACGATCGAAAAATTTACCCGGGCGATCTATAGAGCGCAACAATGGGTGGAATCGCACAACGCGGCAGAAATCGCGCAAGCTATTCAGCCTTACTTTAAAGATACCGATCTTTCCATCATTGAAAAAGTCGTCGATCGCTATAAAAGCCAAGGAACATATGCAACAAATCCAATCCTTGACAAAGAAGAATGGAACAATTTGCAAAACATTATGAGCGAAGCAGGTGAATTGCCAAAACACATCGATCATAAAACACTTGTCGATAATTCATTCGCGGAAAAAGCTATGGCCAAATAACGAAAGCGGGTGAAAATAATGGGTTTTTTAGTCGTTGACCGCGTTTCCCACACATATTTTACAGAAAAAACAGCCGTTACCGCTTTGGAAAACATATCGTTAACGGTGGAGAAAGGGGAGTTTGTCTCCTTTCTCGGCCCGAGCGGCTGCGGCAAAACAACGCTTCTTTCGATTATCGCCGCATTAATCAAGCCGACGGAAGGAACCGTTTTCGTCGAAGGGAAAGAATTAGACAGCTCGCGCGCAAACGCCGGATATATGCTGCAGCAAGATTATTTATTTCCTTGGAAAACAATTGAAGAAAACATTTTGCTCGGTTTAAAAATCATGGGAACATTGACAGAAATAACAAAAAAGCAAGCGCTTGATTTGCTTGCCGATATCGGATTAAAAGGAGTCGAAACGCATTATCCAAGCCAGCTTTCGGGCGGCATGCGCCAGCGCGCCGCACTCGTCAGGACGTTGGCGACCAATCCAAAAATGTTATTGCTTGACGAACCATTTTCTGCGCTCGACCACCAAACGAAATTAAAGCTGGAAGAGCTGGTATGGCAAACACTAAAAAATTATGGAAAAACAGCGCTTCTTGTTACGCATGACATCGGTGAGGCGATTGCGATGAGCGACCGCATTTTTCTATTTTCCACAAAGCCAGGGAGAATCGTGCGCACCTTTATTGTTCCCGATGAATTGCGCCGTCTATCGCCGTTTGCGGCGCGTCAGCATCCGCAATTTTCCGCGCTATTCCAATCCATTTGGAAGGAGCTTGATCAGCTTGAAACAAACAAATGAACAAATTCGTTCTTTTCACCAGCAGTACATTGCGTCACGAAAAAAAGAAAAGCGGCTTATTCGCTTTTTTCAGCTTATCCTATTTGTTACCTTTTTTCTGCTATGGGAGGCAGCAAGCCGGTACCACTGGGTCGACCCGCTTTTGTTCAGCTCGCCATCGGCGATTTGGGATTTATTTGTCCAAAAGCTGGCCGACCATTCCCTCGTTACCCATACGTTTGTCACTTTATTGGAAACGATGTTAGGGTTTATCATCGGCACGATCGCAGGGGCATGTTTCGGCGCCCTTCTTTGGTGGTTTCCGCGCTTGGCGAAAACGCTTGACCCGTATTTAGTCGTGTTCAACGCCATGCCGAAAGTGGCGCTCGGTCCCATTCTCATCGTCGCTCTTGGTCCGGGATTCACTTCGATTATCGCGATGGGAGTCATTATTTCCGTCATTATTACGACGATTGTTGTCTACTCTGCCTTTCAAGAAGTCGATGCCAACTATCTCAAAGTATTGAAAACATTTGGGGCCACCCGTTATCAATGTTTTAAAGAAGCGGTGCTGCCATCGTCGTTCCCGACAATTATTTCTACGTTAAAAGTCAATGTCGGTTTATCGTGGGTTGGAGTCATTACCGGCGAATTTCTCGTTTCCAAACTTGGGCTTGGCTATATGATCATTTACGGATTCCAAGTGTTTAACTTTACGCTCGTGCTAATGAGCCTGCTCGTCATCGCGCTGTTATCGACCATCATGTACCAAGCTGTCAGCATGATCGAAAAAAAACTGATGAAACATCGTTAGAGGCGTTCATCACACTACAAAGAACGCCTCTTTATTTCTTTTAACGTATATTGCAATACATCGTCCCTCATAATAAAACTGAATCGTTTATCGAAGCGGATATTTTCCGGCAATGAACGCAACAACACCGGACCGTCTGTTTCCAAATAAGAAGACTGCTCGACGATCGCCGCGATTTCCGCAAAGTATATATTTTTTATAATCGACGGCTCTACTTTATATTGGCCAATATACGTTAACGAACCGACAATTCCGCCTGTCTCTTCTTTCACTTCGCGGACTGCGGCTTGTTCCGGCGTTTCTCCTTTTTCTACTTTTCCACCGGGAAATTCCAACCCGCGTTCTGGATGATTCGTCAGCAGCCATTGCCCTTTGTAGCGACAGACGATCCAAACATGTCTGGGCTTTAGTGAAAATGGATGATCCATAAACGACAATAACACGCGATTTCCATAGCAGTCAAAAAAAGACTTCATCTTCGTAAACCTCATTCCTGCTTTCTCTCTTCTCCCTTCATTATACTTGCAAACGGCACCATAAAAAAAGCCACCAACATCGGCAGCTTTCGTTTTATTCTTCCCGGATAAAACCAAGCGAACGAATATGCTCTTTTGCTTCTTCGTTCCCCAGCTTATAAATAAGCTGGTATATTTTCTTTAATGTTTCGTCATAGGCATCGTTTTCACGATCATAATGATATTGAACATACGGAACATGAGCACGCAAAAACGATTGCCAGTCTGTCGAATAGTTTTGATCAAAGTACTCGCGCAATTCAATAATTTCATCATCTGTCGCTTCAATTTGGAAATCCCATGGGGAAGCCGTCTTGACTTGCGAAATTTCCCCTGTTGCGATCGACACATAGTATGTTTTCTTTTCCTGTTCCGCCACGCTTGTCATCTCCTTATGATCGATCTTCTTCATCGTTTAGTGTGGGGAATGCAAAAAAAATTATGCTTTAAAATTAGCCCGTCTCATCTTTAAAAAGTTGGATTGCTTTTTTTAAAAAAGATGGCAGCGGAACACCAGCCCTCCCTATATTTTCAACAATGGAGATGAACTCATTGATTATATAGGAGAAAATAACCGCATCACGAATAAAATGGTTGTCCCAGCCAATCGCAATATCTAATAAATGCGAAACAGCCACTAAAACAAAAACGAGTATCTTGCGGACAATGCCACGGAATCCGACTTGGCTCGACAATTTTCCTTCAATAGCGCTGGCGATCAATCCTGTTACATAGTCTGTCATCACAAAACAAAGCAAAATAATAATTAATAAGTCCGCGCCTCCAATAAGAAACGAAATGAACGAGCCAACAAACGAAGCGCCAAACATCGACATATATTTTTGCATACTCTCCCTCCTGTAACGAGCATTATTATCGTATGCTCTAATGAGGGAAGACGTATAGATAGCCTCCTAGTAAAATAAAAAACCACTCCTTCCCTATCGAAGGAGTGGTTGGTCAACGATCTGTTTATCGGCCAAGGAACGATTTTAACATCCACACATGTTTTTCCAAACTTTGATGAATGCCAAGCAGCATGTCGCCGGTTGTTTCATCTCCAACTTCATCCGCAATTTTCATTCCTTCTTTTAATTCTTCAATCATCGTTTCAAAATCGCTTACAATCGTTGCTACCATTTGTTCCGCCGTTTCTTGCCCAGTCGCTTCTTTCACGGACGATTGTTCTAAGCATTCTTTCATTGTCGCAACTGGCGCCCCGCCAAGCGCAAGAAGACGTTCCGCCAATTCATCGATATGTAGCGCAGCTTCGTTATACAATTGTTCAAATTTCTCGTGAAGCGTAAAAAATTGAGAGCCTTTTACATACCAATGATAATTATGGAGCTTAATGTAAAGGACACTCCAATTAGCAATCTGTTTGTTCACAATGTCCGTTAATTGTTTTGACATCTCTTCATTCCTCCTTAACATTGTTTCCGCAATCATAAAACATGCTTATATCGCTCTATATTTTTTCCCATTGCCGAAATGATATACTTTTCCAAATGTTTCTTCCACTTTTATTTTACACTGAAATAAGCTATATAGCAAAATCGAATTTCTATCAATATTGTGTCAATTCTTATTAACAGCTATCGTTCGCTAAAAAAGCGATTGAAACAAAAAGAAAGCTATCACCAATCCGGTGATAGCCCTTTATCATTATCCAAACACTTTCTTTAATTCCTCTTTATCATGCTCTAACCAGAAGCGCATTAACCGCTTTGCCCCTTCGAGATCATGCAATTTTGCCTGCCCGCATTGCCGCTCCGTTGCTGCTGGAACTTCCGTAGCGTTCAGTGCGTCTTTCATCGTCTCCTCCAGCAAGTCAATAATTTCATCAACGGTTGGCGAACCGCTCACAACAAGATAAAATCCAGTTTGGCAACCCATTGGCGAAATATCAATAATATCGAAATGGTCATATTTTTCCGCATGTTTGCGGATAGTATAAGCTAACAAATGCTCAAGCGTATGAAGCGCATCCGGTTTCATCGCTTGCTTATTCGGCTGGCAAAAACGAATATCAAATTTATTCACAACGCCATCGCTTCCGACTTTATGAACGCCACAATGTCTGACATATGGCGCTTTCACAGCGCAATGATCCAACTCAAAACTTTCTACTGAAGGCATGCGATCATCACTCCTACTTTATTTTTCTTTTTCATCATACACCGAAATCCGATTTTTTTCATCCTTTTTGTATAAATTGCTTCAAGACATTATATGCGCCTTTGTTCCTCTTTTTATGATATGATATACACTGCGATCAATTTATTTCTTGGCTAGGTGTGTGGGAATGGCGAAAAAATTATTGATTTCTTTCATCCGCTTTTACCAAATTTTCATTTCTCCGTTAAAGCCGCCGACATGCCGGTTTTATCCGACTTGCTCGCACTATGGTTTAGAAGCGGTTAAACGGTTTGGCGCCATCAAAGGCGGCTGGCTGACGATAAAACGGATTTTAAAATGCCACCCGTTTCATCCCGGCGGATTTGATCCCGTGCCTGAGAAGCAGGAAAAACGGTGATTTTTCTATAACTAATTATCGATATGGTGCAGCTTTTCGGCAAGCATGCTTGAGCGAGAAAGTCACCGGGAAACATTAGCAGCTTGAACTTTTCTCCGTCCGTCTCCAATAAAAAACGATGTTGACCAGTTTGCAAATGCCTTGATATTTCTTTTCCGCTTCCGCCTCGTTTCATTGCAAGACTTGGTCTCCCGCCAACATTCCGCAAAGGGGCGGGAAATTTTTAGCATCTATCAAAGAAGCGCTTCTGCGCAGATAAAGGCAGCCTGCATATATGTCCGCTTTTGTAAAGAAAAAACGTGCCGGTCCACTTTCCCCTTTCCTTCATTAAGAGGAGGAAGGCTTTTCGGGAAATGGAAAAAATCTTAAATGATGTGAAAATAACCGTTGCTTTTTTAGACATTTTCTTGTATGATTGGCATTGATAAATCGTAATGATTACGATTATCTAACAGGAAGGAGAACATGATAATGAAAAAAATACCTGTTACTGTATTAAGCGGTTATCTTGGCGCAGGGAAAACGACGCTGCTCAATCATATCCTGCATAACCGAGAAGGAAAGAAAATCGCGGTTATTGTGAATGATATGAGTGAAATAAATATTGATGCTGACTGATTCGCCAAGGCGGTTTTTCCCGCACGGAAGAAAAGCTGGTGCAAATTCAAAACGGCTGCATCTGCTGTACGTTGCGTGAGGATTTAATTAAAGAGGTGAAAAAACTAGCAGATGCTGGAAACATCGATTATATTGTTATCGAATCTTCAGGAATCAGTGAACCAATTCCAGTAGCGCAAACATTTACATATATTGATAAAGAACTGGGGATTGAAATGGCTTTAGATGAATGTTTGCTGACAGAGGAGGAAATGAAACAAGATTGGGCAACATTTTGCGATCCTCTTCCTCCATTTATTGTTTCCCAATAAATGCAATTATTCTAGTTCTCAAATCGTAATTGTTACGATATAATAGCAAAGGAGTTTGCTGGTCAAACATTTTGACAGGAAGGTGCTTAACATGAAAGCAAAATCATTTATTTTATCCCTTTTGCTTGTGATCTCTGCGTTTTTGTACGGTTGCAATGCGGAAAAAAATCACGAACAGACGGAAAAAGCAAAAGACGTTTTAACCATTTATACGACCGTTTATCCGCTTGAAGATTTTACGAAAAAAATCGGGGGCGATTATGTTAACGTGCAAAGCATTTATCCTCCCGGCGTCGAAGCACATACATTTGAACCGACAACAAAAACGATGAAGCAGTTGGCCGATGCGGATGCGTTTATTTATATCGGGCAAGGGATGGAAAGCTTTGCCGATAAAATCAAAGAAACATTAAAAAATGAACAGGTTCATTTTCTCGCTGCTACTGAAGGGATCGAACTACTAGACTCCGCACATGAAGAGCATGCGCACGAGCATGAACATGAACAAGAGCATGAGCACCACGGCGATAAAGATCCGCACGTATGGCTTGACCCAGCCCGCTCGATCGCAATAGCCGAACATATTCGCGATTTGCTCATTGAACTTAAGCCAGAAAAGAAAGAAACATTCACCAAAAACTTCGAAGCATTGAAAGCAAAATTAGAACATCTTGACCAACAATTTCAAACGGTCGTAAAAAGCGCACCGAAAAAAGAAATTCTCGTTGCGCACGCTGCTTACGGATATTGGGAAGACCGCTATGGCATAAAACAGCTGAGCGTTTCTGGGCTTTCGCCAACGAATGAGCCTTCACAAAAAGAATTAGCGGAAATTGTTAAAATAGCCAAACAACATCACATCAAATATGTCATTTTTGAGCAAAATACGACATCCAAAATTACTGAAATTGTAAAAAACGAGATTGGTGCCGATTCTTTGCGGCTGCACAACTTAGAATCGCTAACTTCCGAAGATAAAAAAGCAAATAAAGACTATTTCACTCTCATGGAAGAAAATATTCGCGTGCTCCAAAAAGCGCTCCAATAAAAGCAACAGTCTGCCCCGCGCTGGGGCAGACTGTTTTTTTGCAGACAACCGGCCACCCTTCCTTTAAACCGTCGGGACGCCATATAGACGCATGGACGCTTATTTCCAATAATGACCGCTTATTATTGCAGTGAACGCACATATTCCGCAATCGCCGCAATTTCACCCGGTGTCAACGTTTTCACTTCTTTTGTCTGATGGCGCTCTATCGCTTCTTCAATCGTTTTTGCGCTGCCGTCATGCAAGTACGGGGCGGTCGCCCATACACCGCGCAATGTTGGGGTATCCCATTGCTTCGGTGTGCGCGGATTTGTAAAATGCGCCCTTGCATCACCGGCAGACGGCTTATCGCCCGGATTGGCCGTACCGATGTCATGCAAATAATCCGTATTCGCCGTCGTCAAACGTCCGTTGGCATCAACCGCTTTAGGGCTATCGGTGAAATATTCGCCGCTGTGGCAGCTGAGGCAATTTCCTTTGCCATTAAAAAGCTTTTCTCCTTCCTCCGCTTTCGCTGTCAAGCTTCCGTCCGAATGGCGGTACGGGCTTTTAGGAACCGGAAACGACCTTGGATCATCTAAATAAGCAAGCAGCGCGTCATACATATGCTGCACATCCGGAGGCAGCGGTTTTCCAGCATCGAGGCTCATCATTCCGCCCATCTCGCTCTGCACAGTATGAATATAATCGGTAAAATCATCACGTGAACCGTCCCACATAAACAGTCCCGTTTTCGTCGCTAAAATGTTGCTTGGAACATTGCGCGGGCCTTTCGGCGTCAACAAGGTAAGTTTATTGATGTCGCCGTCGCTATGGCAAGATGCGCAACTCATCCAGTTATTCCCGGTAATGTTTATCGCAAATTCATCGCTATTGGCGCTATAAAAGATCGTTTTTCCTTCACGCACAAGCGGCGATAACGAATCTTTAGCAATTAAACGGATCGTTCCCTTCACCGCTTTTGCTTTAGCGTACGGGCTGTTTCCCCCTGTTTTAATAATGGCAAGATCATGGCTCATCGCGTTATGCACGTACAATGTTTTGCCATCTGGGGAAATGACAATCCCGCGCGGATTATTTCCTTCAATGCGCCGCAAAATTTGCGTTGCGTTTCCTCCGCGCTGCAAATCAAAGACAACCAAATCTTCGCTTCCCGACATGACCGCATACGCTTTGCTTCCATCAGGTTGAAAAGCAAGATCATAAGGGTTGGAAACAATGATCGTTTGATTGTGGACATCCGTTACATTAATTTCTTCAAACAGTTCTTTACGTTCGTCTGTCAGCTCAACATCGTTTTGCAAATCAATCACAGAAATCGCCGGAAACACCGTTTCTTCAAAGTTAATTGGCGTGTCAATATTCGTCAGTAAATGAGGAATATACGCTTTTTTTCCATTAGGCGCTATCACGATTTGTTCCAACGTATTTGGAATGCCCTGGCTTTTTTTGCGGTCTTCTTTGTCCGGTGACGGAGCGAGCGCAATTTCTTTCAGAACACGGTTTTGTTTCGTGTCCACTACACTAATTTTGGCATCTAAATATTGTGTCACATATAATTTTTTTCCATCGGCGGTTAAAGCGAGCGCGCGCGGCCGGTCACCGATTTTTATTTCTGTTTTCTTTTCTCCTTTCGCCAAATCGAATACCGATAAAGTGCCAGAACGATAATTTGCCACATAGAGCATTTGACCGTCTTGGCTTGTCAGCAAGCCAAACGGCTCGATTCCCGTTTTCAAATGGCCGACGACTTTTTTCTTTTTTAACGAAATGATATCGACGCGGTCGTCATACATGCAGGAAACGTACAGCCACTGCTCATCAGGGCTTAAAGCGAGCTGCCGTGGCTCTTTGCCGACCCGGATTTCCGCTTCCTTTTTTTTCGTTTTCGTATTAAAAATGGTGACGGAATGAACGTCAATGTTGGCGACGTACAATGTATCTCCCTTTTTGTTTATCACAATATTATCGCTATGGACCGGTTCATGGCGAATCACTTTCGGTTCTGCGTCAAAAACCTTGCCCGATTGACAGCCTCCCATCAGCAACAGAATAAACAACATACATAGCCATAGCCACTTTTTCATAACGTTCCCCCGCTATCAACTTAGAATGATAACCATTATCATTGTATAAAGAAAAGCGGCAAATCGCAATGATTGCCGCTTTCTTATTTTTCTTTCACTTCCACATTCAACAGAATCGGTGCAATGCCATACTTTCCATGCCCTGCTTGCACTTGCGGCACATGGTCATGATCAGCATTTCCGGATTTGTCCCCTTTTTTATATACATCGCCCGTATCCCAAAATTCGCTCGCCTGCATGCCCTCTTTAAGGTTCGGGCCATCGATGATGCGGTCATAAAAATCAACATAGCGCGAAATAATTGTTTCCCGCTCCAGCGCTTTCACCGTTTCATCTGCTTCCGTATTATTTAAGTTATTCAAAGCGACGCGGAATACGCCTGAAAGCGCCCCGGCGACAAATGGCGTATATTCGATGTCCCCTTTTCCGGTGCGGTATACGCGCAGTTTCTTATCCCAAAAATGCTTATCCACCGCCGCATAAATATTGCGCGCCGCATTGCGGTATTGTTCATTTTTCGTCGCCAAAAAGGCGGCCGTTAGCCCGCGGATGGCGCCAAGCTGGGCAAGCAATGTCGGTTCTGATTTTTCAGCACCCTCGCCAATCACGTAGCCGTTCGCTACAAGCCCATCTTTTCTCATTAAATGTTTTATGATAAAGTCTGCCTGGCTTTTTATTAATTGCAGCGCCCGTTTTCCTTCCAGAGTTTCTAATCCTTTCGCGTCTTCACCGCTTGCATAGCCAACCGGAAGCCCGTCGATGGCGCGCTCAAAAATGCGCAGCGCTTCGATCGTATATCCAGCCTGGAACGTATCGACGCGTTTCCCTTGCTGCTTGCCGTCATGCTCATCGACAAAAAAAAGCGCCGATTTCCGGGTTAAAGTGCATCGCATCAATGTTTTTGAATATTTGCAATAGCACATCCCGGTTCACCGAGTATGGGTCAGTGGAAGAAATATCGTTCGCCGCGTCTGCATCTAAGTTTTCTTTCGGTGCGCTTGGGTACGGCGCGCCATCAAACACGGCTAAAAAGGCAGGATTTTGGTTTTTGTTTTCCGGACGCTGGTCGGTCATGCCGTAAAATTCCGAAGCCGGCCAAAGCATCAGCCATTGGTCTTGCAGCAAGCTCCGCGGATCTTCCACTTGCAATTGTTTTGCCTTTGGCGCAAGCGGATTGCCATCCTCGACCACTTGAATTTTATGCGGTAAATAGACAAACCCATGTGCCGGATTATAACGGCTTCCTGCCGCTTTAGCCAGCGATTGGCTATTAGCGTCATAAAATAGATGATCGCGAATGTAGTTTAATTTGTTCCAAATTTGCTCTGTTAAAATCATTCCTTGCATTCCGTCCGCCGAACTAACGCCAAGGGCAATGTTTTCATCTTTGTCATCGTTTGGCGTTTTTGCTTCTATTTCTTCGTCTTTATCTACTGTATGAAAGCCGCCTAAAAAGTCGCCCGCCCAAAGCGCTTGTTTCAAAAAGACGCCGCCGTAAGCGGACGGGGTTAATACTTTTTCCATCTTATTGCGGTCCCAGCGCAGCGACTGGAAATCGACTTGGTATACAGGCACATACGTGCCATCGTCATTTTCCGCATATACGCTCGTATCCACTTTTTGCGCATAATGAGGATCTCCGCTTGCGTACTCAATTAATGTTGGAAACATATTGCGGAAAATCTCTTCACGCGGATAGCCGACGCTGTCCGCCAACTCATAAAACCGGCCCTCCAACGCCTCTCCGCTAGTCTTATGTACATTTTTTGCCATCTGCTCCACAACCGGGCCATGAATTAAATGAAGCCCAAGCCCCGATTTTTCCGTCACTTCATACATTGCTTCTTCTGAATATTCATATGACTC
This sequence comes from Parageobacillus thermoglucosidasius, assembly GCF_001295365.1. GTDB lineage: Bacteria > Bacillota > Bacilli > Bacillales > Anoxybacillaceae > Parageobacillus > Parageobacillus thermoglucosidasius. The sequence goes on from NZ_CP012712.1 coordinate 3,785,615, forward strand.
AATGCCGGCCGTATAGTCGAACTTCGTCGGTTTGTCTATTTTCCGCGCGTCTAATACATCCAAATCTAAGCCGAGCGCTTCTGCCAATGGTTCGCCAGATAATTCAAATTCAGAATAAGCGAACATGTTGCCTGCCGTGTCAAATGTATAATCCGTTACAGGAACTTGCAAATCTGCCCTCGCTTGTTTTTGCTTTGTTTCTGTTTCTTTTCCACTGGAAGTGCAAGCGGAAGCGAGCAACAGTGAGGACGTAAGCGCTGCTGCTGTCATCACTTTCCACGGTTTTCGTTTCATGACGACCCCCCCTACACATTACAAATAACGATTTTCATTCTCATTTATTTTAATACAAAATGGCGGAAAACGTAAACTATTTTATGTCACTAATATCAGCTGAAAAGTATCGGTCGTTTCCACCATCCGTTCTCCTGTAAGAAGAGAGCAAAACTCGATCTTCTTTGGGTAAAAACCAAATGTTTGTTTACAAGCAGCAGGGGCAATTTGCGCATAATGGTAAACAAAACTTGGAGCATCTTCTAACAGCAGCTTTCGCATCGTGTACGTTCCGTCCTCTTCATAAACAAAGTCAATATCTACATTCGTTTTTCCTCGCCCTTTCCCATGCCGATAAGTCGCTTGCGCAAACAAAAGAAGTGGAGACCGTTGCGCTTCTGCGCCAGAGGTAAAAAATTGAAGCAAATGATCGGTGATTTTCGCTAAAACGGTATAATAATGAATTGGTGACTCAAACAAATGCGGATGAAGCAGCCGCCGATATGTTTCAATCAGCTTTAACATGTAAAAAGGAGATCGCAATGACGGAACGGCACGGTAATATTCAACCATCACGTTGCGTATCACTTTTTTCACCGCTTGTTGCCATGTCAAACCTCCTTCATGGCTCGCTATTGCTTTCATCATTATGTACCCCCGTCATTTTCTTTTTTCAATTTTTTCAATAACAGAATGAATAGAACTCCAGGAACGTTTGACAAAATAAATTGGCTTATCTTTGCTTTTCGCTTTTTGTTTGATTGCTTTTGCCAAATTATGATTCACATAATCCGTCATGACAATAACAATATCCACATGTTCTGGAATATCGCGTTTTACCATATTGACTTTGCGGCCATCAAGATGGATGATTTCTTGAAAGCCTGAATCGATTAGCTTATCCGTAATATTTCCTAAATGATCTGCACCCACGACCAATAAGGATGTCATCGTCTCCCTCCTTCACAGCCTTTTCTTATTTTTATTCTAATTGAGAATGATTTTCTATGTCAATTATAATCATCAATATTTTAAAATTGCTTATAGTTTCCTTCATAACTTTTTGTCAAACAACCAAACTAAACGTGTAAGTCATTTTCATAGGATGGGGTGATGCATATGGCAAAAGATGTGCTTTGTGAAGTGAAAAACTGCCATTATTGGGCAGAAGGAAACCGCTGCAATGCAGCATCGATTTATGTTGTGAGCCATAATGGGAACATGGCATCAGATTCCACGGAAACGGATTGTAAAACGTTTATGCCTTCAGATGAAGCGTTATGAAAAAGGGAAGCAAAAAAACAAAGCCTTTGGCGTTTGCGCCAAAGGCGTGATGTTTACATCGTTTAGCAAAGTGAGGCGATATCTATGAGGAAAAAGGACAGTCTAATCAAAGCGTTTAAAGAAGAAATAAAACGGGCGGATCCAATGACATTTCCGCTCTGCGTCGACTCATTTACAAATTTATGGCAATATGAATTTGGCGCGTTGGACGGTCTGCCTCCAGAAGTCGAGAAACTTATTGCTTACCGCATCACAGAATTAGATTTAATGGACGAATATTGAAAACGGGGGTTACGATGAGGAAGTCCCTCCTAATGAATTGGTTGGAATCAGCTGTTTTAATTGGCGGCGCAATAGTTTTTGCGAAGCGTTGCGCGGCAATTGCTCAACAAAATAGATTTGTTTCGGGATTTTATATTTCGCTAAACGCTCTTGGCAAAATTGTTTTAACTGCTCTGCCGTCGCCGAATAGCCGCTTTTTAGTTTCACAAACGCACACGGCACTTGTCCCCATGTTTCATCATCGATTCCGGTTACTCCCGCTTCCTCTACCGCCTCATGGGAAAGAAGCACCGCTTCAATTTCAGCCGGATAAACGTTTTCCCCGCCGGAAATGATAAGGTCGGAACGGCGGTCTAATACATATAAAAATCCGTCTTCGTCGATATAGCCGATGTCTCCCGTATAAAACCAGCCGTCGCGAATCGCTTCTTCCGTCGCATCCGGCCGGCGCAAATATCCTTTTGTCACATTTGGGCCTTTTACGACAATTTCTCCCGGTTCATACGGACGGGCCGCTTGTCCGTCCTCTTTTTCGATGCGAAGCTGCGCTGGAAACAACGGCTTTCCTGCAGAACCAAGCTTTGTTAAACTATATTCCGGGGCAAGCGTGACAATTTGTGATGATGTTTCCGTCATGCCGTACGTCTGATAAACGGGAATCCCTTTTGCTTTGCATGCTTCCAGCAGCGGTGTTGGAGCAGGCCCGCCGCCAAGCAGCATGCAGCGAAACGTTTCCGGATACCGCCTTTCGCCAAGATCGGAGATCATTTTTTGCAACATCGCACTGACTACAGACATCATTGTCACTTTCCCGGCGATAATGAGCTCATTGGCTTTTTTTGCATCGAAAGCGTGCATGACATACATGCTCATTCCATATATAACGCTCCGCATCATAATCGATAAGCCGCTAATATGAAAAAACGGAACAGCCGCAAGCCAGCAGTCATTCTCATGCAATCCTAAATTTAACGCCGAACCGATAGCACTCCACCAATGATTTCCGTAAGTTTGCAATACACCTTTTGGTTTTCCCGTCGTTCCTGACGTATACATGATGGTGGCGACATCGTCAAAATGGTAATATTGCTGAAATTCGGCATCCGCCTCAGGCAATGCGGACAATTCACTTACGGTAATAACCCGAACGTCTTCTCCCATTCGGTCCGCCAACTCATCATCGGCAATAACGCATGCCGCTTCACTATCTTTTAATTGCCAAGCAAGCTCATAGGAAGTCAAACGCGTGTTTTGCAGCAAAACAATCGCGCCAAGATAATGAAGGGCGTGAATGAATTCGATCATCGCCACGCTGTTTTTCATAAAAACAGCGATGATATCTCCTTTGCGCACTCCCGCGTTTGCAAGCTGGCGCGCTTTTTTCGCGGCAGACTCATGAAGCTCCGCAAACGTTTTTGCGGCTTGTTCGTCATAAACCGCAATGCGTTCAGGTGTCAAAAACGCCCGCTGCATAAGCCAATTCGGAAGCGATGTTTGCATGTTCCTTTCTCTCCTTCCTCCATAAAGAAACAGCTTGATGGAATTCATCAAGCTGCTTTAGCTTGCCTTTATTATTTGCCAAACGCCATCGGTTCACGCGCTTTGCTCCACATTGCAGCGGCAACACATGAAAGTTCATTTTTCTCGGCAATTCACGCAAGACTTAACGCCTGTCCCTCCGACGCGTACGCCGATAAGCAAAGCCGCCTTCCGCTTTTCTTATGGAAAACGCGGGAATTGTTTGAAGTTTGGCTGCCGTTTTTCTTTAAATGCATCTCGCCCTTCTTTCGCCTCATCGGTTGTATAGAATAGCAGCGTTGCGTCACCGGCGAGCTGCTGAATGCCGGCCAAGCCGTCGGAATCAGCGTTAAACGCCGCTTTCAAAAAGCGAATCGCCGTTGGGCTTTTTTCTAAAATTTCTTGCGCCCATTTCACCGTTTCTTCTTCCAATTGCTCTAATGGCACCACTTTATTGACAAGCCCCATTTCCAACGCTTCCTGTGCGGTATATTGGCGGCATAAATACCAAATTTCACGCGCTTTTTTATGCCCAACAATACGCGCCAAATAGCCTGCACCGTATCCGCCGTCAAAACTGCCCACTTTTGGACCAGTTTGTCCGAAAATCGCATTGTCTGCCGCAATCGTCAAATCGCAAACAACATGCAGCACATGACCGCCGCCGATCGCATAGCCAGCGACCATGGCAATCACCGGTTTTGGAATGACGCGAATTAATCGCTGCAAATCTAATACATTAAGCCGCGGAATTTGATCTTCACCAACATATCCGCCATGGCCGCGCACTTTTTGGTCCCCGCCGGAACAAAACGCTTTTCCGCCAGCACCTGTCAAAATAATGACGCCGATTTTCGAGTCATCGCGCGCATATGAAAAGGCGTCGATCATTTCAGCAACAGTTTTTGGACGGAACGCGTTATGTACTTCCGGGCGATTGATCGTAATTTTCGCAATGCCGTTATACGTTTCGTATATAATATCTTCATACTCGCGTTCCTTAACCCACTCAATGGCCATGAAACTCTCCTCCTTTAATAAACTCACTTACTATTTTAGCAAAAATCTCCCGTTGTTCCACATGAATTGCATGCCCCGCCCGTGCGACTTTCACCATTTCGCAATTTGGCAGATATTTCTTCATTTCTTCCGCAATCCGGCAAAACTTTTGATCCCATTCTCCGCATAAAAGCAGCGTCGGTATGCTAACTTCTGATAAACGGTTCCACCATGAAGGCTGCCTTCCCGTTCCCATTCCCCGCAAACTGTTCGCCAATCCTTTTTCATTATTGCTTAACCGTTCGGTGCGAATTTGCTGCCGCACACTAAGAGGCAAGCGCTTTTGTGATGCAAAAAGCGGAATGTTTTCCCATTTTTCGACAAATTTCTTTATGCCATATCGTTCTATTTCTTCCGCTAACGCTTCATCCCTTTCTATTCGTTCCCAGCGTTCTTGCATCGTTTTTAATCCCGGAGAGCTGCTTTCTAATATTAATGTCCGGACGCGGTGAGGATAAAGAATCGCAAATGTTAACGCAAGGCGCCCGCCCATTGAATATCCGAGCACATGAGCGTCTTGCAAATGCAAATGCCGCAATATTTCTTCCAGATCAGCAGCCACTTTTTCAATTTCATAGCGCGCCGGATCAGTGGGCGAATCGGTCCGGCCGTGCCCGATGATATCCACGAGAATAAGCCGATAATCACGCCAATATGGGAGAAAAGGTTTCCACGTTTCCACACTGCCAGTAAACCCGTGCAACAACAACAGCGGTTCTCCATCACCGAATGATTCGACATGGTAAGAAACTCCGTTGGCAAAAACCTTCATACTGCCCCCCGTTTTTCGAGAAATTCTGCTATTTCCTGGGAAACCTTTTCCCACAAAAGGCGATGCATTTTTACATTATTTTCCCGTGATGTGCACACTTCCACGACGTGAAGGCCATCAGTTGTTAACGATTGCGCAACACAATCGCGAAATTCATCCCATGTCGCGATTTTGGCAAAATTCCCTCCATACATGCGGACAACATGGGCAAATTGCAAATCGGTCGGCGTACCAAACAACATTTCAAAATGTTTTTTATGTTCCGCTTGCGGCAAAAACGAGAAAATGCCTCCGCCGTTGTTATTAAGAACGATGATCGTCGCGTTCAATCCGTGCATTTTTGCCGCCAATAGCCCGTTTAAATCATGATAAAAAGAAAGGTCGCCAATGACAAGCACAAGCGGCTCGGCAACCGCGCTGGCTCCTAAAGCGCTTGACACAACACCGTCAATCCCATTTGCCCCACGGTTCGCTAAAATGCGGATTTGCTTGTCGTTTGTAAAGAAAAATGTGTCCGTGTCTCGGATTGGCATACTGTTGCCGACAAATAACGTTGCACCGTCTGGAAGCAATTGCGCAAGTTCGGTAAACACTTTTCCTTCAAACAATTCGTTTTCTGCCGCTGCTTCCAGAAGCACCGATTTTGCGATACTGTTGATCGCTTTCCACGTTGCCGACCATTCGCTTTTGCTTCGCTTCGGTTTTCCAATATGGACAAGCTGGCGGCAAAATTCAATTTCATCGCAGTACACCATATACGATGCTGCTAATGTCGGCTCCCGCCAGCCGCCTTCCCCATCAACGACAATTTGTTTTATGTTAACATATCGTTTCAGAAGGAGGAATAATGGTTTCGAGACCGGCATGGCGCCGAAACGGATCACAACATCCGGCACTAATGAAGCGGCGATCTTTTCATCTTTCAGGATCGCGTCATAACTGTCAATGATATACTCTTTTTCGTGCGTTCCGCTGCGCAGTTGGGAAAGCGGATCGGCTAAAATAGGATAATCGAGCATGTCCGCCAACTGCGTGACCGCCTCGGCAAACTCGGGCCGATCAATCGGCCCGCAAACAATCAACCCTTTTTCGACAGAAGCAAATTCATCGTATAACCGCTGAATTTGCTCGATGCCGACCGTCATTTTTCCCGGGATGACGGTCGTGTAAGACGGCTCTTTCGCTTCGGTTTGCTCCCATGTTTCTTCACGGACTGTCGGCACAAGCGGCTCGCGCAATGGAAAGTTTAAATGAACAGGGCCTGCCGGGGCGCTGATTGCCACCCCTGCCGCCCTTGCCGCCATCGTTCGCGCATAACGGAGCATGTCCGGCGTCTTTTCCGGCAGCGCCATTTCGACAAACCACTTCGCGTATTTTCCATATATATTCAGCTGGTCAATTGCTTGCGGAGCCCCGACCTCTCGCAATTCATGCGGACGGTCTGCCGTGATAATGATAAGCGGCACGCGCGAATAATACGCTTCTACGACCGCTGGAAAATAGTTTGCGACCGCCGTTCCCGACGTACAAAGAAGGGCAACAGGATGCCGTTTTGCTTTCGCCATGCCGAGAGCAAAAAATGCGGCGGAGCGTTCATCAATGTTCATATGCACGCGCATTGCCGGATGTTCGGCCACCATAATGGCAAGCGGTGTCGAACGCGATCCTGGACTCACCACCACATCTTGCACTCCGGTTTTCGCTAACTCATCCACAAAAGCGGCTATATATAATGTTAATGCTTCATTCATTTCTCTCCACTCCTAGCGCCGATAGCATCGGGGTTAATTTCACTTTTGTTTCTTCATATTCGCTCATCGGGTCAGAATCGCCGACGACTCCGCAACCTGCAAAAATGAATGCTTCTTTTCCTTGGAAAAGCCCCGAACGAATGGCTACGGCAAATTCGCCATTCCCTTCTGCATCCATCCAGCCGATTGGTGCTGCATACCATCCCCTGTCTAACGGTTCGGTTTCACGAATTTCCTTGATTGCCTTTTCCCGCGGTGTCCCGCCAAGTGCCGGCGTCGGATGCATTTGTTCAACAATCGATAAAACCGAAGCAGCATGGCACTTTTCTCCGATTACAGGCGTATATAAATGTTGAATATGCTGCAATTTTAACAGTTGCGGTGAAGCTGGGATTTGTACGCGCTTGCAAACTGATCCCATCGCTTCTTTAATCATCTGGACAACAAACTGGTGTTCACGAAGGTTTTTCTCGTCACGCATGAGCCATTGTCCGAGTTGTTTGTCTTCCTGAAGCGTTTTTCCGCGGCGTATCGATCCAGCCAAACAAATAGAATAACACGCATCCCCTTCCTTTTTCACAAGCTGTTCCGGAGAAGCGCCAATAAAACATTGTCCGTCTTGCTCAAACGCAAATAAATAACTAAATGGCTGTTGTTCGCGCAATTGCTGCAAAACAACGACCGGATCGATCACATCCGCAAACGATAAACGTGCCTCTCTTGCCAACACTACTTTATCAAATTTTCCTTCCCGAATGTTCCTGATCGTTTTTTCGACCGCATGAATCCATTCGTCTTTTTGCGCTTCCTCATATTTAACTAATGTCGGCAACGAAGCTGTCGGCTGTTTCTGTTCTTGAGATAAGAGACGCAGCAGCAGCCCTATTTTTTCCATACTTTCTTCGTACCGCATGGAAGGCACAGTGACCGTTAATGTTGCTTTTCCGTTTTTAAGCGATAAAAGAACGGTCGGCACCACCATTTTTGCGTGAGGGAAAGCGCGCCATTTTTCCGTTCTTGGTTTGAATGGATCAAAGGAAAAACCGCCAAATAAAATAGGCGTTGCAGCGGTTCCGTGATGATCGAAAGCCAGCTGCTCCATCCATTTCTTCCATTTCGTCTCTACTATCCGGAAACGCTGCTCTTTTTCTTCTGTTTCGATGCTATATGTGCAGCCAAGCCCGACATAAACGGTTCCATTCGCACGATCAGACCAATAAAACCGCTCGCGGAAAGAACATGCTTGTCCTAACGCAAAAAAATAAACTGGATCTACATCATCCATTTCCCCGCTCCAGCTAATAAACGGGCAATTTGCTTTTTTCCCGATGAAACGCAATTGTTCCTCTATTTCATGCTGATATAAAATTGCCACTGTAATCCCGCTTTCTTCATTATTGCTTATTTTCTATTTCTCATTATATATAATAGGAAATGATTTATCTATTCTAAAGGGGTTGACACCTTATAACCGTTTTCCTACACTTATTGTGAACGTTTTTTGAACATTACTTTATCTTATTCCGACATGAGGGGTATGATTATGCAACCATCATTGCAAACAGAACGGCGTCCTTCCGTCAGCCGTCGCCGCGATTGGCGCGTTTGGTGGAGATTAACGCGGCCGCACACATTGACAGCTGCATTTGTTCCCGTTTGTATTGGCACAGCGTTAGCATTCCATGAAACAAATATTCGCGTTTCGCTGTTTATCGCGATGCTTGTCGCTTCTTTGCTCATTCAAGCGGCAACGAACATGTTCAATGAATATTATGATTTTAAGCGCGGGCTGGACTCACCAGAATCCGTGGGAATTGGCGGGGCGATTGTCCGCGAAGGAGTCCATCCGAAGACGGTTTTGAATTTGGCGATTGCCTTTTTCGCCATCGCTACGCTCATTGGCGTCTATATTTGCATGAATAGCAGCTGGTGGCTCGCGTTGATCGGATCTATTTGTATGGCAGCTGGATATTTCTATACAGGCGGACCTATACCAATTGCGTATACCCCGTTTGGTGAACTCGCGGCTGGATTTTTTATGGGACTACTGATTATTTTAATTTCCTTTTTTATCCAAACAGGAGAAGTCACTAAAACAGCTATTTTGATTTCCGTGCCGATTGCTATTTTAGTTGGAGCGATTTTGCTGGCAAACAACATTCGCGACTTCGACGGGGACAAAAAGAACGGGCGCAAAACGCTGGCGATTTTAGTCGGGCGCCATAACGCGATCCGCATCCTTGCCGGCATGTTTGCCGTATCGTTTGTCTGGATGATTGGACTAGCCTTTTTCCACCTTGTTTCTTTCTGGACATTGCTTGTCTTTTTCAGCGTACCAAAAGCGATTGCAGCGGCAAAAGGATTTATTGGCAAAACGAAGCCAATCGAGATGATGCCGGCAATGAAAGCGACGGCACAAACGAATACGCAATTTGGTTTTCTTTTGGCAATTGGTTTACTTATCAGCCATTGGTTGTAACACGGTCGCAACAGACCGTGTTTTTTTTATTTTTTCGTTCATACTACAAAGTAAACGGTTGATTTTAAGGAAGGAGTTATGAAGCATGTTAACGAACGAACAATTAGCCGCCTTCCGTGCCGAACTTCTCCGTGCCAAACAGGAAACACAAGAGCGGCTGCAACAGAACGGCCATTTCGGCACACTGCGGAGCCACGCGCACGACGCGGTCGGTGAGCTTTCCAGCTACGACAATCATCCGGCAGACGACGCAACCGAGCTGTATGAACGGGAAAAAGATATCGCGCTGAATGAACATGCGGAAAGGGAACTAAAAGAAATTGAGCACGCTCTCCAAGTGATCGAAAACGGCACGTATGGCATATGCGAAGTTTGCGGGAAGCCGATTCCGTATGAACGGCTGAAAGCACTGCCGACAACAACATGCTGCAAAGAACATAGCCGTGACAAAACCGTTTCGCAAAAACGGCCGCTTGAAGAAGGTGTGTTGATGCCTCCATTCGGAAAATTCGCTCTCGATCACCGCAACGAATCAGTAGCATACGACGCGGAAGATGCCTGGCAAGAAGTGGCTCGTTACGGCTCGTCCGATACTCCTTCGGATTTAGGGAAAAATGTCGACGATTACGGGGAAACATATGCTGAATCCGAAGAACACGTCGGTTATGTTGAAGAGTTAGAAAATTTTGCAGCGGTTGATTTATACGGCAAACATGTAAAAGTATATCCGACGAGAGAACACGAACAGCTGGAAAATATGCTGGACGAGGAAGGAATCATGTCCAATATCGGCGATCTGCCGGCATATGAAAAAGAACCTTATACGAAAAAAGAAGACCATCGGCATTGATGGTCTTTTTTTGAAACAAAAAGGAATCCGCGTTCGTATAAAGAATATATAGTGGTGAACAATGACATTGAGGTGAAGACGATGAACGCACATGACATTGACTACAAGTTATATGGAGACGATATGCAATTTGTCGAAATCGAATTAGACCCCCAAGAGAGCGTCATCGCCGAAGCTGGCGGCATGATGATGATGGAAGACGGGATAACGATGGAGACGATCTTCGGCGACGGCTCCGATTCCAGAAAAGGTTTTTTCAATAAATTAGTAGGAGCGGGAAAACGGCTGCTGACAGGCGAAAGCTTATTTATGACTGTGTTTACGAACAACAGCGCAGAAAAACGCCGCGTCTCGTTCGCCGCGCCATATCCGGGAAAAATCATTCCGGTCGATTTGAGCGAACTTGGCGGCAAAGTGATTTGCCAAAAAGATTCTTTCCTTTGTGCCGCGAAAGGGGTTTCTGTCGGCATCGATTTTCAACGTAAGCTTGGCACTGGCTTTTTTGGCGGTGAAGGATTTATTATGCAAAAACTCGAAGGAGACGGCCTTGCTTTTTTGCACGCGGGCGGAACGATTTACCAGCGTGAGCTGCAGCCCGGCGAGAAGTTGCGCATTGACACCGGCTGCTTAGTGGCAATGACAAAAGAGGTCGATTATGACATCGAATATGTCGGCAAAATAAAAACCGCCTTTTTCAGTGGCGAAGGGCTGTTTTTTGCCACATTAACCGGTCCGGGAACGGTTTGGGTGCAATCTCTTCCGTTCAGCCGGCTTGCTGACCGGATTATCGCCGCTGCGCCAAGTTCGAGAGAAGAAGGTAGCATTCTCGGCAGCCTTGGCCATTGGCTGGATGGTGATAATTAAGAGAGGGGAAAATGTTATCAAGATCTAAATTATAAAAAGCTAAAAAATAAAGGAGAACACATATTATACATGACTAAAATGTGTTCTCCTTTTTTCTTTTTATTACTAAGTACCCGTTAGTTCAAGGGTATAAGCAAATCAATTACTAATTTTCAACCTTGCAGATTGTCCCTTACCTATAAAATAGATATATACTCCTATCGCACCCCCGAGGGTATTTAGAATGACATCATCAATGTCTGTAGAACGCTCATATACTAAAAACGCTGACCCTATAGAATTTTCAATAAATTGAATTAGTTCAATCCCAATAGAGATCCGATAGCTTTCTTTGTACAAGTATTTGAAAACTCTTGTTCAACTAACCTTCCCTTTTAGTTAAACAAGGAGGGGAGCGTTGTTCCTATGCCTAACATTTTATAAACCTCTGCGTAAGCCACTTTCAACTGTTCCCGTAGTTGCTTGGTTTCCTCTTCTAACTTCTTGATTCTCCTTTTTAGCGATTCAATAATATTGTCTTGCTCTTTTACGCTCGGTCGAAAGACCTTGCTACGCCTCCCGCTGTGGACTATGTCCTTCTCCTCTTTAAAAAACAAAAACATGTTTCACCTATTGTATAATAGACTATGATAATGAATCTATTATGTATGAAAAAAGAGGATATATATTCTTATACTGAACATAATATCCTCTAATCATTATAGTATATTTAACAAAAAATCCTCTCTCTTTTTTATTCACCCGGATGAATGTCCCATATTTCGCTGGCGTACTCCTGCACCGTCCGGTCACTGGAAAAGTAGCCGGAATGGGCTATGTTGACCGCGCTCATTTTCAGCCATTGTTCCCGCTGCTTGTACGCCGCTTCCACTTTTTCCTGCGCTTCCGCATATGAGGCAAAATCGCGCAGCACGAAATATTCGTCATTTTGCGTTAAAAGCGAATCATAAATCGGTTCAAAATGGTCATGAACATCTGGAAAAAATCCGCTGACTAACTGATCGACAACTTGCTTAATCCGTTTATCGTGATGGTAATATTCGTGTGCACGGTATCCGCCGTTTTGATAGTAGTTTAACACTTCTTCCGCCGTAAGCCCGAAAATAAACATATTTTCTTCCCCGACCGCCTCCAATATTTCAATATTCGCCCCATCCAGCGTTCCTAGTGTAACCGCTCCATTCATCATAAACTTCATATTGCCGGTGCCAGACGCTTCTTTACTTGCCGTGGAAATTTGCTCGCTAACATCTGCCGCTGGAAAAATTTCTTCCGCAAGGGAAACACGATAGTTTTCTAAAAAAATGACTTTTAACTGTTCGTTTGTCCTTTTGTCTTTGTTCACTTTTTCAGCAACCGAATGAATAAGTTTAATAATTCGTTTTGCATAATAGTATCCGGGCGAAGCCTTGGCGCCAAAAATAAATGTGCGCGGATAAATCGAAAAGCTTGCATCTTCTTTAAGGCGGTTGTACAGATGCATAATATGAAGAACATTTAGCAACTGCCGCTTGTAAGCATGAAGCCGTTTTACTTGCACGTCAAAAATCGATGATTCGTCCACGGCGATCCCCGTCTTTTCATAAATTCGCTTCGCCAATTTCGCTTTGCGCTTTTGCTTGACGCTTTCAAGTTCTTGCTGAAACGCCGGATCGGAAGCGTAACGCTTTAAATGAATCAATTTCTGCGGGTCTTTGATCCAACATGGCCCTATCGCCTTGGTAATTAACGAGGAAAGCTCGGGATTCGCTTTAAGCAGCCAACGCCGGTGCGTCACTCCGTTCGTCTTATTGTTAAATTTTTGCGGTTGAAACTCATAAAACAGCTTCATTTCCCGCTTTTTTAAAATTTCCGAATGCAATTTTGCCACTCCGTTCACACTATAACTCCCAACAATGGCTAAATGCGCCATTTTCACAAGGCCGTGCGCGATAATCGCCATTTCTTCAATCCGTTTCCAATCGCCGGGATAATGCTGCCAAAGTTCGCGGCAAAACCGCTCATTTATCTCCTCGACAATCATGTAAATCCGCGGCAACAGCGGCTGGAAAATGCGAATCGGCCATTTCTCCAGCGCCTCCGATAATGTCGTATGGTTCGTATACGAAACCGTATTCGTTGTAATGTGCCAAGCATCTTCCCAGCTCATTTCTTCTTCATCTAATAAAATTCTCATCAATTCGGGAATCACTAAAGCTGGATGCGTATCGTTCACATGAATCGCCACATGCTTATGCAGATTATACAGGTGCCCATGCTGGCAGCGATGCGCGCGGACGATGCTGCCAACGCTCGCGGCGACGAGAAAATATTGCTGCTTTAGGCGTAAAATTTTCCCTTCATCATGCGTGTCATCAGGATATAAAAATTCGGAAATCGCCTCCGTTTCCCGTTTATATTGCATGACACTTTTATGGGCAGGAAATGTTTTCGCCGGCTCCGCGCTCCAAAGCCGCAACGTGTTCACCGTTTTCGTATCATAGCCGATGACCGGAATATCATATGGGATTGCCATTACTTTTTCGCTGTCCATATGGCGGAATGTCAGGCGGCCGTTTTGCTCAGATATTTCGACATTTCCCCAAAAATTCACTTCCACCGCCAATTCTTCTTTTCTGATTTCCCATACATTTCCGTGGCGCAGCCATTGTTCTGGCAGCTCGACTTGATATCCATCGACAATTTTTTGGTCAAAAAGCCCGTGTTTGTAGCGAATTCCGCAGCCGTGGCCGGGCAAATTGAGAGAAGCAAGCGAATCTAAAAAACAAGCAGCAAGGCGGCCAAGCCCGCCGTTGCCGAGACCTGCATCCGTTTCGCATTCTTCTATGTCATTAAGGCGGATTCCTAAATCGCTCAGCCCTTCTTCGACGATATCGCGAATGCCAAGGTTAAGCAAATTGCTGCCAAGGAGGCGGCCCAGCAAAAATTCGATCGACAAGTAATATACTTGTTTCTGTTTTCGTGCGCGATTTCGCTCGTTCGTCTGAATCCAGTGTTGGCTTATATATTCACGGACCATGTTCCCTAACGTATGATATTGGTCCCGCGGCGTTGATTCTTCAAACCGTTTGCCGCACAGCATTTCAAGCCGTTTTAAAAACATTTTTTTAAATTCTTCTTTATTAGAGAACACGATGTTCACTCCCGGCTATTAAATCCGCATAGGCTTTGTGATACTCCAGCGCTGACTGCCGCCAGCTATAATCGCCGCTCATCGCTTTTTGCATCAGCTTTTCCCATATTTGCTTCTCCTTATAAAATGCAAGCGCGCGGCGAATAGTATACAACATATCATGGGCATTAAAGTTGGTGAAACTAAACCCGTTTCCTTCTCCCGTAACTTCATTATACGATTGCACCGTGTCGTTGAGCCCTCCTGTTTCCCGCACAATCGGAATCGTTCCGTACCGAAGCGCAATCATTTGGCTAAGGCCGCACGGCTCAAATTTCGACGGCATTAAAAAGAGATCGGCTCCCGCATAAATTTGATGTGCCAGCTCTTCATTAAAGCCGATGTACGCTTTGACTTTATCGGGATACGTTGCTTCCATAGCACGAAAAAATTGTTCAAACTCCGGATCGCCCGTCCCAAGCAAAATAAATTGCACATCTTCGGCAATGATTTCATGGAAGACGCACTTAACGAGATCGATCCCTTTTTGCTTTGTCAACCTCGTTACCATCGCAACAACCGGGACGTCTTCCCTTGCTGATAAACCAAAATATTGCTGGAGCGCGCGTTTATTCATTTGTTTTCTGGCAACCGTCTGCATATCATATGGAGCGGCAATGAAAGGATCGGTTTTCGGATTATACTGCTCATCGTCGATGCCGTTTAAAATTCCGATTAAATCATGACGGCGCGCCCGCAGCAGCCCATCGAGCCGCTCCCCGTAATATTCTGTCTGAATTTCTTCTTTGTATGTCGGACTGACTGTTGTAATGATATCGGCGGCAACAAGCGCCCCCTTCATAAAGCTCACATTCCCATAAAATTCTAAATGATCGATCGTAAAATAACGATCGCTTAAATTTAATAAATCTCCTAAAATTTCACGGGGGAAAATCCCTTGAAATTGCAAATTGTGAATCGTAAACATGGTGCGGATTTGTTCATAAAAAGGATTTTTTCGATATTGTTCGCGCAAGAAAAACGGAATCATGCCGGTATGCCAATCGTGGCAATGAATGATGTCCGGGCGAAAGGAAATCTTAGGAAGCGCATCTAAAACGGCGCGGCAAAAGTACGCAAACCGTTCGCCATCGTCATAATGCCCGTATAATGAATGGCGTTTAAAATAGTATTCGTTGTCGACAAAATAATAAATCACTCCTTCGCACTCAAGCATTTCAATTCCACAATATTGCCGTCTCCATCCAACGCTAACAACAAGTTCAGCTATTTTTTTCATTTCTTTTTTGTCGTTTTCGCAAATGGTTGCATATTTTGGCATGATCACCCGAACATCTGCCCCTAATTTGCACAATTGTTTCGGCAGCGCTCCAGCAACGTCCGCCAATCCTCCTGATTTCACAAATGGTACGCATTCCGACACGACAAACAATACATTCATCGGTTGATCAACTCTCCTTGCACCGTTCCTTTCCGGACCACAAACGGTTGTTGTTCCGTTCCTCGTAAAGAAACGCCATTTTCCACTTTCGCATCTTTATCCACAATGACGCAGTGAAGCTGGCAATGTTCACCAATTTGGCTTTTTTGCATAATAATGCTATTTTTTATGACTGCTCCTTTTCCGATTTTCACGGAACGGAAAATAATGCTGTTTTCCACGTGCCCTTCGATAATGCAGCCATTGGCGATCATGGAATTTTTCACGACCGCTTTGCCTGTATATTTCGTTGGCGGTTCATCTTTCACTTTCGTATAAATCGGGCGCGATTTGACAAACAGCTGCCGCCAAACATCTTGATGAAGTAATTCCATGCTATGGCAAAAATAATTTTCAATCGAGTCAATGACAGCCGCATACCCGTTATGCTCATAGTCACAAATTTTTAAAGAATGGCGATGATCACGGACAACATCCACAATGCTGTGATAGCCGGTACGGCGGTGATTAGCGATTAAATCAAGCAATAATGATGTTTCTAACACAAACATTTCCAGCGAACGCCCTTGATGGCGGACTTCGGTGATATCGCACTGATTCGCTATATGACGCTCTAACACCGCTTCATAATCAATATTGCAAACGGTATAGCTATTGCAAATAACCGCATATTTTTGCCTGCTGCGCAAAAAATAGTCAATATGTTGTTCAAAATGGGCAAACGCTCCAACGTGAGGGTTC
Source organism: Parageobacillus thermoglucosidasius (assembly GCF_001295365.1). GTDB lineage: Bacteria > Bacillota > Bacilli > Bacillales > Anoxybacillaceae > Parageobacillus > Parageobacillus thermoglucosidasius. The sequence continues at coordinate 3,802,062 of NZ_CP012712.1, forward strand.
GGAATCGATAAATCTGGCGAGGGAAAGAAAAATAATCCATCCCGTTTCCGGTTTAAATCCCAATTTTTTCCCGATCCTAAATGATCCATTAAAGAACGGTATTGGTATTTTGGAAAAATCGCCACACTCTCAATTCCGGAATTAACCATGCTCGACAATACAAAGTCGATCAATCGATACCGCCCCGCAAACGGCACCGCCGCAACAGAACGGTGCATCGTTAGCGGCTGAAGCGGTTCGATATACGTCGTTGCATCAATAACTCCCAGCATCGATTGATGGTTCACGGTCGCTTCATCCTTTCTCATTTTTCGTTTGCAACCATTCTTTCGTCACAAGAAGATCATCTGGGCAAACGACTAAATGTGGCGGAATTTCTAGATTCGGCGGCACGATCGCCCTTTCGATATACACCCCTTCGCCAATCACCGCATCCGGCATAATCACACAATCTTTCACAATCGCTCCTTTTTGAATATGGACGCCTTGGAATAACACAGAATGTTCTACCTTTCCTTCCACCACGCATCCTTCGTTCACAAGCGAATGGACGACAACCGCCTCATCAGAAATATATTGTGGCGGCTGATTTGGGTTAACCGAATAAATGCGCCACGAGTGGTCAAACAAATCTAATTCGTTTGCTTCATCCAATAAATCCATATTGGCTTCCCATAAGCTTTTCACCGTCCCGACATCTTTCCAATAGCCTTTAAACAGATAGGCAACAAGCCGTTTCTTATTCCGAAGCAGCAATGGAATCACATCTTTGCCAAAGTCATGGCTTGAATGCGGGTTGGCGTTATCTATTTGCAAATACTCTTTTAAAAGCGGCCAATTAAAAATATAAATGCCCATCGAAGCGAGGTTGTTTTTCGGATGCTCCGGTTTTTCTTCAAACTCAGTAATTTCCATTTGTTCATTTGTATTCATAATGCCGAAGCGGCTCGCCTCCGACCACGGCACTTCAATGACGGAAATGGTGACATCGGCGTTTTTCATCATATGATAGTCGAGCAGTTTTCCATAATCCATTTTATAAATATGATCTCCTGATAAAACTAGCACATAATCCGGGTCATATTGCTCAATATAATTGATATTTTGATAAATGGCGTTCGCCGTTCCTTCATACCATTTCATCTCAGATGATGCGGAATAAGGGGGAAGAACAGTGACGCCGCCATTTCTCCGATCTAAATCCCAAGCGCTCCCAATGCCGATATAAGAGTGCAGCAGAAGCGGCTGATATTGCGTTAACACCCCGACCGTATCGATTCCGGAATTCGTGCAGTTGCTCAATGTAAAATCGATAATTCGGTATTTTCCTCCAAATGGAACAGCTGGTTTAGCAATGTTTGTCGTCAATGAATATAAGCGGCTACCTTGCCCTCCCGCCAATAACATGGCGATGCACTTTTTCTTTGCCATCAACGCTTCTCTCCCCCCGTTTTTTCACTGGTCTTAAAATGGAAATGCCAAACGGCGGAACCGTCATGCGAATATGATACGGCTTTCCATGAAACGGTTCTTTGCTCGCCGCAACCGGCTTTGCATTGACATTATCCCACCCCCCGAATTTGGCCGCATCGCTGTTGATGATTTCCCGGTATTTGGCAAATAGCGGAACGCCAACTTTATAATCGTGATACACTTTACTGGTGAAATTGCACACGACAACAAGCAAATCGTTTTCTTTTTTTCCTCTGCGGACAAATGAGAAAATACTTTGTTCAGCGTTATGAACATCAATCCACTCAAACCCGTCTGGAGAATGGTCTAGCTCATACAAAGATTTGCAGCGCTTATAACATTTCAATAATGCTTTCACGTACATATTCATTTTCTGGTGCATCTCGAAATCAAAAAGCATCCAATCCAGCTGCTCTGCATCCTTCCATTCATCAAACTGGGCAAATTCGCCGCCCATAAACAATAGTTTCTTGCCGGGATGTGTTAGCAAATACCCATACAGCAGCCTTAATTGTGCAAACTTTTCCTCATACGTCCCCGGCATTTTATTTAGCAGCGATTTTTTTCCATGCACGACCTCATCGTGGGAAAAAGGTAAAATAAAATTTTCCGAATACGCGTACAAAAGGGAAAAGGTTACTTTATTGTGCACATGTTTTCGCTTCTCCGGCGCCGTTTCCATATATGTTAAAATATCGTTCATCCACCCCATGTTCCATTTATAGTTAAATCCCAGCCCTCCGGCATACGTTGGAGCAGTGACGAGCGGCCATTCCGTCGAATCTTCGGCAATCATCAATATGCCCGGGTCATGCGCAAATACGGTCTCATTTAATTTTTGCAAAAACTGAACAGCATGCGGGTTTTGCTGTGCTGCCTCTCTATTTGGCCAATACAGCATATTGGCCACCGCATCCACCCGAAATCCGTCGACGTGGAAATATTCCATCCAAAACAACGCATTGGAAATCAAAAAGCTGCGGACTTCCGGCTTGCCAAGATCAAAATTCGCCGTGCCCCATTCGCCATTTTCCCGATCTTGTATGTTGTCATATTCATATGTCGGTGCTCCATCAAACATGTATAATCCATGTTCATCTTTGCAAAAGTGGCCGGGAACCCAATCGAAAATGACGCCAATGCCCGCTTGATGGAAGCGATCAATAAAATGCATCAAATCATGCGGCGTCCCGTAGCGGCTTGTTGCTGAATAATAACCTGTTCCTTGATATCCCCAGGAGCGGTCAAGCGGATGTTCAACGAGCGGAAGCAATTCAATGTGGGTAAAACCATGTTCCATCACATATGGAAGTAACTCATCTGCCATCTCCCGATATGTATAAAAATTGCCGTTTTCTTTCTTTTTCCACGAACCGAAGTGAAGCTCATAAATGAACAAAGGCTGGTCATATATTCGCTTTCGCTGTTTCTTCCGTCGCCATGTTTGGTCATTCCATTGATAACCTTTTATGTCGTAGACGATGGAGGCAGTACGGGGGCGCAATTCGGAGTGAAACGCGTATGGATCTGCTTTTAACACGACATTTCCATCGCTAGTGGTAATTTCGTATTTATATAAATGCCCTTCCAAGTTTTCCGGAATAAAAATCGTCCATACACCTTGATTACTTACTTTTACAAGATTAAAATTAGTTCCGTTCCAGTCATTAAAACTGCCGACTAACCGCACTTGCCGCGCATGCGGAGCCCATACGCAAAACCGGGTTCCGACAACGTCGTTTTGTTTTATCACATGCGCGCCAAACAATTCATAACTTTTATATAAGCTGCCTTCGTGAAATAAATAAATTTCCAGATCGGTCGGAGGGACAACGCTCAATCTGCATCGCATCCTTTCTTAAAGTTTCTTGTTACTCATATTCTACAACCGTCCATAAATTCCTTGATAAAAAAATTGATATTTTTTTGACAATATTCAACAAACAAACGCGAAAAATTTTTTGCACAGTAACAAAGAAGTATATTATAATATATATAAAATAATAATAATTATAAATAAGGGGTGTGCTATGTCACTGATACAATATGATTATCATCATCTTCCACACGTAAAAATGCAAAATCAATCGAAAAAAACGTTGTGGATCACTCTTGGATTGACGTTGTTTTTTACGATTGTTGAAATTGCCGGAGGGCTATTGTCCAATTCTTTGGCGCTGCTTTCCGACTCCGCCCATATGGCATCTGATGTCTTGGCGCTTGGGCTCAGCATGATTGCTCTTTACCTTGCCACCCGCCCGCCAAATCATCGATTTACATTTGGCTACTTGCGTTTTGAAATTATTACGTCCTTTCTAAATGGGCTTACGCTGGTCATCATTGCGATTTGGATTTTTTGGGAAGGAATTCAGCGGTTTATTTCGCCTGAGCCGATTGATTTTCGTTTAATGCTGACCATTTCTTCCATCGGTTTCATCGTGAATCTCATCTTGACGATCGTCCTTAGCCGCAGCACAAAAGAAGAGGAAAATTTAAACATTAAGAGCGCGTTATGGCATTTTATCGGGGATCTTCTTAGCTCCATCGGCGTCATTCTTTCAGCGATACTCATTTACTTTACTGGCTGGTATTTCTTCGATCCGCTCATAAGCATCATCATTGCCAGCATTATCTTTACAGGCGGGGCGAAAATTATCCGTGAATCGTATTCTATCTTAATGGAAGCAGTACCTAATCAGTTTCATCTCGACAAAATTAGAGAGGATATCCGGCAAATCGAAGGAGTCGAAGATGTGCACGACATGCACTTATGGGCCGTCTCTACGGACCACTATTCGTTAACCGCACACGTGTTTATTAACGAGCATATCCAGCCGTTTTGCGTAATCTTGGCCATTAACGAGATGCTAAACAAAAAATATGGCATTAAACATGCGACAATCCAGGTTGAACATGCCATGATCCATGATCACGGCGAATATGGAAAAGAATTTTTGCTCCAAAAAAAGAAAAAAGCAACATCATAATGCCTCTTTATACTAATTCACATTCACTTCTTAAGCGAATAAAGAGGAAAAAGGGAGCGTTTGGATCGTTCTGCTGCAATCTCCATTTCAAACGGAGCGAAAACGGTGCGTGGTCTAGGATTAGACAAGAATATGATGGGCTCTCAAGGGACATCCTTATGAGAGCCCATTTCTTTTTGGACTGCTTTTAAACATCCTTGTAAATTAACACTGAATTCTCTATTATACTAGCACAAACGTTAAATGTTAAATGTGCGAACAAGTTTTTGCAGTTCTTCTGCCATATTTTCCAACGATTTTGCCGCTGAGGCGATTTCCTCCATTGAAGCGAGCTGTTCTTCGGTAGACGCGGCAATTTCTTCGGATGTTGCTGCATTTTCTTTCGCAACAACCGCCAATTCGTTAGCGGTGGAAGACAATTCTTGAATTCCGGCGGAAATTTGTTGTGCCGTTGCAGAAATATCTTCCAATTGTGACGAAATATCTTTCATGCCTTGCAAGATTAGGCTGAATTTTTGCATTGTTTCTTGTGAGATTTCAATTCCCGTTTTTACATTTTGTGTCGCTTGTTTCATCATTTGTACGGTATTTTCCGTATCTTTCTGGATGCTAAAAATCAGTTCAGCGATTCGCTTCGCTGACTCCCGGGACTGTTCCGCCAATTTTCTCACTTCATCTGCAACAACGGCAAAGCCTTTTCCTTGTTCTCCCGCCCTTGCCGCTTCAATCGCGGCGTTTAATGCAAGAAGATTCGTCTGATCGGCAATTTCACTTATGACATCCAGTATCGTGCCAATCTCTTTGGATCGCTCATGCAACACATTAATCATTTCTTCTGATTTGGACACCGACTGCTGAATCTCATTCATTTGTTCGACTGTTTTTTGAACAGAATTTCCCCCATCTTCCGCTTGTATCGTCATTTGTCTCGATAAATCTGTAATCACTGTTGAACGATCGGCGATATTAGTAACCCCCTGCGCCATTTGTTCCAAGGCAGTGGCATTCGCTTCCACTTTGCTTGTCTGAATCTCCGCTCCATTCGCCACTTGCTGAATACCTGATGCGACTTGTTCTGTTGCTAAGGCAGTTTGATCGGCGCTTGCCGTCAGTTCCTCAGAAGATGCGGCCACTTGCTCCGTTGCTGTCGTAACATGTTTTAACAAATTCGCCAAATTTTCTTTCATTTTATTGTAGCTGTCTGCAATTTGGCCGATCTCATCATGTGAGCGATCCTCAATTTCAACAGTAAAATTTCCTTCTCCCGCTTGTTGAAGGGCTCTAGAAACAGATGACAATCTTATGCGGATTTTTCGTGTAAACCATAAAATGATCAGAGCAGAAACAACGAGTACAATAAACGTTGAAAGAATAAATGTTGTCAAAAAAGAAGAAATAGTGGAATCAATGAATTTTTGGGGTGCGCCTATGTAAAAAATGCCTATATTTTCCCCGTTTGCATTCTTAATAGGCATGTATCCAGTTTGATATTTCTCGCCTACCACTTCCGCTTCGCCAAAATAAGTTTTTCCTTCTTTTAACACTACCTTTGCGACTTCATCTGAAACCGTTGTACCAACGGCCCGTTTGCCGTTTCTTATTACATTCGTTGCTACTCTCGTGTTCTCTTGGAAAATAGTAACCGTCCCGCCAGTGAGTCTTCCGATTTCATCGACCAATTCATAATTATGAGTGATTTTTGTATCTCCCTTATAAAGGCCGCCATCCTTTAGCACCCAATCTCCCTCATATTTCTTATCAATATATTGATAAGCTAAAGCAAGATCGGATTTTACTTTTTCAATTGCTGCTTTTTTCATCCCATTCGTAATTTGAACATCCGCGATCACCGTGATAATTGCTGCTAAAACAATAATCACGCTTAGCACAAACAAATTAATTTTCATTCCAAGATTTAACTTTTTCATTATACTCACCTTCTACCATTGCTATCTTCACAGATCCGAATTTAACCGCTGGTTTTTCTGCGTCCAATGCCACTTGTAACAGGAAATTTGGAAAAAGCAAATAAATAGCTTTTGCAAACTAAAAATGGCGTAAATATGATAATAAACATCATCATTATCCTTTTATCCACTTTCACAAAACAGATGTGAACAATAGCATCTAATCTATTAAAATTCCTTTTTCATCCCTCCTTCATTTGTCAGATAAATGGATTAACATGATGGATATAATTGTAATAGAAAAAACTAACATCCGTAAATCATCTTATATTCTTAATATCAAAAACAAACAAGTGAAACAAAGGAGCAACTGCTTTTTTCATCCGCTGGCTCCATTCACACATCGGCACATAGCAAAAGGAATACAGCCTGTTTCTAGAAGTAAAATCTTTTTCAACCCAAAACACATTTACTAAAAAAGAAACAGGCTCCACATTTGTATGAGCCCTTGAGCGCCTTTTTTATCATTAAAATCCAAACAACACTGAAACTTCCATTATGTTTCTGATTTATCAAAAACAACCTTATTCTCCCTCAAACTTAAATTTGCGAACCTGTTCCTGTAACTCTTCAGCCATGTTCGCCAACGATTTTGCGGTCGATGTTATTTCTTCCATCGATGCGAATTGCTCTTCCGCAGAAGCAGCGATTTCTTCGGATATCGTAGTGCTTTTTTTCGCAACAGACGCCAATTCGCTGACAGTCGAACTCAATTCTTGAATTCCCGCAGAAATTTGCTGCACGGTTGCGGTGATATCTTCCAGTTGTGCAGAAGCATCTCTTGTACTTTCCATAATTGCATTGAATTTCTGAGTCGTTTCTTGTGAAATCTCCATTCCGCCCTTTACGCTTTGAATCGCCTGTTCCATTATTTGTACGGTATTTTCCGTATCTTTCTGGATGCCAAAAATCAGTTCAGCGATTCGCTTCGCTGACTCCCGGGACTGTTCCGCCAATTTTCTCACTTCATCTGCAACAACGGCAAAGCCTTTTCCTTGTTCTCCCGCCCTTGCCGCTTCAATCGCGGCGTTTAATGCAAGAAGATTCGTCTGATCGGCAATTTCACTTATGACATCCAGTATCGTGCCAATCTCTTTCGAACGTTCATGCAACACATTAATCATTTCTTTTGATTTAGACACCGACTGCTGAATCTCATTCATTTGCTCGACCGTTTTTTGAACAGAATTTCCCCCATCTTCCGCCTGAATAATCATTTGTTTGGATAAATCGGTAATCGCCACAGAATGATTGGCAATATTGGTAACCCCTTGTGCCATTTGTTCAAGAGCAGTAGCGCTCGCCTCTATTTTACTTGCTTCCGTTTCTGCTCCGCTCGCTATTTTCCTAGTACCTGATGAAACTTGTTCTGTCGCCTGCGCAGTGTGTTCCACGCTCGCCGTTAACTCCTCTGAAGAAGCGGCGACTTGCTCTGCCGCAATCGTAACATGTTTAAATAACTTTTTTAAATCTTCCCGCATTTTATTATAACTATGTATAATTTGCCCAATTTCATCTTGAGCATCATCTTGAATATTTACGGTAAAATTCCCTTCTCCTGCATGCTGGAGTGCATTAGAGACAACGGTTAATCGGCGATGAATGTTTCGTGTAAACCATAAAACGATCAGGGTAGAAATAATCAGCACTACAAGCGTTGAAATAATTAATGTCTTGAAAAGGGAAGAGATCGTGGCATCAATATGTCTTTGATGCGTACTTACGCAAAAAATGCCGATGCTTTCTCCATCCGCATTCTTAATCGGCATATAGGCCGCTTGAAATGTTTCTCCTAACGTTTCTACCTCTCCAAAATAAGTTTTTCCTTGTTTCAGCACGATGTTTGCGATTTTTTCGGGAACAGTAGTACCAATAACCCGCTTGCCATTTTTTTTGATATTGGTGGCTACCCTAACGTCATTTTGGAAAATAACAACATTTCCATCGACCAGTTTTCCGATTTGATCAACGATTTCATCATTATGATTCATTTTTACATTTCCTTTATAAAGCTCGCCATCTTTTATCATCCAGTCGCCTTTGTATTTCTCATCAATATATTGATAAGCAAGCTGAAGAACAGCTTTTACTTTTTCCACCGTCGCGTTTTTCATTCCATGGGTAATTTGGATATTCGCAACGACCGTAATAATTCCCGATAAACCAATAATTACGCACAACACAATGAGATTAATTTTTGTCCCCAGTTTTAGCGCTTTCAATTCTATTCCACCTTCTGTAATTGAACTGTTTTCGTTTTTATCTCCCCCAATTAGCACAAACACAAAACCGAACAACGATCCTTTCCATTTTCATCCATGATGATATAGGAAAACATAACCATATGTTTTCGACCAAATCACACCTCCTTTTTCTAAGCCAAAATACCTAATTAATCGAACAATATTATAAAAATAATATAATTCATTATAATTTTATGATAAAAGTCTGATATAATAAATCAGATTATATTCCTAAAATTCCTAAAGGTACCGTCAAGAATTTTGTGTAATGTAAGATAGATAGGGTATCTCTGAAATAGATTTGGAATAGAGGGGGGGCTGGTTCCCCCCCAGGGGACTGAATATTCAGTCTCTTGAGGGGGAAAGGGAGAATCCCCTCATCTCATCTATTTACATTATTTGGTTAATGATAACGTTCTTCAAACATTCGCTCGAGGGCTTCCTGCGCTTCGGCAAATCCTCGCAACTTTCGTTCTGCCCATTTCTCGTTAAAATCTTGAACGGTCAAATATACGACTTTTTCAGCGGCTTCTAAACTGCTCAAACTGTTCATCGGCTTTAGACGTTTCCGAATCTCCTTGATCGTTCGTTCGATGGCATTGGTCGTGTAAATCACACTTCGAATACTGCTTGGATAGTCCATAAAGGTGAGAAGAACATCCAACTCATTGGCCCACGATTGGACTTCCCTTGGGTATTTGTGAGACCATTTGGATTGAAACTGTTGAAACATCTCCAATGCGATTTCTTTATTCGGAGAACGATAAATGAGTTTCAGGTCCTCCGCCATTTCGAATTGATCTTTTTTCCGAACACGGCTGAGGGTGTTGCGGACTTTGTGCACGACACAGCGCTGCACATCGGCTTTCGGATACACCGCCTTAAAGGCTTCCTCCAACCCCGGAAGGCCATCGAAGACGCCAAGAAGCACTTCCTTGACGCCTCTTTTGTAGAGCTGTTGGAGAATCTCCTGCCATACATAGGCGCTTTCTTGTCCTCCTACGAAGAAATCAAGAATTTCACGATACCCTTCTTCGTTCACCCCCAATACCACATAAATAACTTCTTTCTCTACCGTATCCCGGCGAAGTTTCACGTACAAGCCGTCCAAATATAAGACCGAATAACGCTGGTGTAGTGGACGAGCGTGCCATTTCTCGATGTCTTCCTTCACGACATCGGTAATCCGGCTGATCGTCGCAGGAGAATAGGTGCTTCCTAGAATTCGTTCGATAAACTTGCCAATTTCCCGTGTACTCATGCCACTTTGATACATCCTAATGATTGCTTCCTCCAGCCAGCCGGTGTGCCGTTGGTAAGGGGCAAACAACTGTGTTTGAAATTCCCCGTTTCGGTCTCTTGGAACCAAAAGACCCTCAATCCGGCCATATTGTGTATCTAGATTTCGCTGATAGTAGCCGTTTCTCATATTCGGCGTTCCAGCCTGTTCGATTTCGAGGAAATTTTTGATTTCTTCCCGCATAATCAGTTCTAATTTTTCTTTTACAAACTGACGAATGGCATTTTCCAGTTGATTTGCCCAGTCGACATTCGGTATACTTCTTTTAGACATAGGTAGGGTACTCCTTTCTCTGGAATGTGTTGTGGTCCAAATCAGAGAATACCCTACCTTTTTTCTTTTGTTCTAGCAAAATGCTTTACACAAAATTTTATACATCATCTTCCTAAAATTCCCGAAGTATACAGATCAGAAAAAATTAATTGGAATTATGCATTTCCAAACGATATCGAACAATAAACATCATTTTTCATCCTCCACGAAGAAAGGAATAAAACCGGTTCATCGCGAAATAAATGGAGAAGGCAAGGAAAGAAAACAAAGAATAGTACTTCATTCCATCCAAAAGAGGTGTTGCCAATGGATTTGACACTAACTATATCCTTTTTAGGAGTGGCGATATTGCTGACGTTAATGCCCGGGCCAGATATTCTGTTTGTCATTGCCCAAAGTATTTCACAGGACAAAAAAGCGGGAATCGCCACAGCGCTGGGACTTTGTTCCGGCCTTATTGTACATATCACGGCTGCAGCGCTTGGGGTTTCGGCAATCATTTATCAATCTGCTTTGGCTTTCGCCATCGTTAAATATGCGGGTGCAGCTTATTTGCTCTATTTAGCATGGCAATCGTTTAAAGAAAAAGAGGCAAGTTTTGCCATCCGCCATACTAAGCCATTAACATATCGATCATTGTATAAAAAAGGAATTCTCATGAATCTGCTTAATCCAAAAGTATCATTGTTCTTTTTAGCATTGTTGCCGCAATTTGTGAATAAACAGCTGGGACATATTACGTTACAGATGGTTATTTTAGGAGTTCTTTTTCTTGTTCAAGCTTTGATAATTTTTGCCGTTGTCAGCGTGTTTTCCGAGAAACTGCGCCATGTCCTGCTTGCTAATCCGTTCATAGCCAAACGAATGAACATGATAAAAGGTTCGCTGCTGGCGTTGATTGGCATACAGATTGCGTTTAGCGAAAAATGAAACGGTTACAAGGGGCACCTTTCCTGCAGATGTAAGTACCGCCAAAGAGGTGCTCTTTTGCACTTCCATGATGAGAAATGTTTTGTGAAGAATTTTGCGGCAAAATAAAAAAATCCCTTCAAATCTGCGCTTTTGAAGGGGAATTTTTATTCATATTTTCTTTAACTCTTCATTCATTTGATTTGCCAATTTTTCGAAATGCAAGTAATAGCAAACCCATACAACTATATAGATGGCAATAAATATTGCTACAGAAAGAAGGATACTTTTCCATTCAAACGGGATCCATCCAATTCCCAAGGACAAGATAAAATATAGAACAATCACTGTAACAAAGTGCAAAGCCGTTTGTTGCGACAGGCGGAGTGATTCTAATTCAAAATAAAGAGAAGACACGGTAAAAAGCCACCCGCAAAATATGGAAGCAAATGAATTTTTTAAAAAACTTTCCCCATGAATGACAGGCAAATGGCCGAAATAAATGATAGAGCTAGTTACAATGATTGAAATAAAAGAACCGATCAATATACCAATGATGCTTCTGTATAAAAAAATTCTCATCCTTTCTTCCCCCTCCTTTACACTCATCTTTATTAAATTGTATTCGTTATGTCCGCTGTTGTCTTCATCATAAAGGTAAAAGGTCATTTTTCACCTCTATCTGGCAACAATCATCCTTTCAAATGCATGTTTATAAAAAAAGGGATGCACATAAAAAATCCACCGCCTTGGAAATCATAAACAGTGGCTTAACAACCACTCTCCAAGGGGTGGACACCATCACAATATTCAACCGGCACAACGGATATGCTTGCCTTATGCAATCGATCCGCACTTTTAAAAACCTTATCCTGAATAAATGAAGCTGCTGCATCTTCACCATATGCAGTTTTTCACTCTTTTTTGAATCAGGATGCACATTAAAAGTTGCCAGAAAATAAATAAGCATTTCTTTATAATAACTATCATTGACGGATTAGCAGCAATCCCCTATTAACATAAACTTTGTTCTGTTTTTGCAAAATCGGTAGATAAAACCTCATTCTGCCCCTCGATAATATAGGGCGGATTCATCTTTATCGATTGAGTCCGCCCTTCTATAGAATCATGTATATCATTAGCTTAACCCTGTATCCTGAAAGTCAAACAAAAATTACCGATTCCGCATATCATCAATATATTCACTTTCCACAAACTTTTATCATTCTTTCATTATTTTCAGTTGGGTGCCTACTCCGATTTTCGGCAATTCCTTTTGTTCTAAATGTAATGTTCCTGGCAATTGAGGAGTTGTGGAACCATCAAACTTCAAAGTGATATGACCTAAGCTGCCAAGGTTTTGACAGACTACATCCCCTACAGATGTAATTACGAATTTTTCATTATCGATATAAAGGACATCTCCCGTTTGAATTTTCTCTTTTACTTCAACAACATCAATGACAAAGCAATAATCTTTAAGTTCATTGGGTGCTCTGTCCCCAAACAAGATCAACATTTTTTCTGATAAAAATTCTTCGGCCATTGGACCAATACTTTTAATGGTGTTCTCGTAAATCGTTCTCATAATGATCCAGCACTAGATGAAGCGGTGCTGCCACCCTCCTCCTATAAATCTGCTTTTTCCAATTATGCAAATGTACTAAACTAAGAGTATAGACCAAAACTTGCTACCCAAGCCAATAGCACACGCGGTACACCCGTTAAAAACCGGGAGTACAGTACCGAAGGGACCCCTACCTCGACTGTTTCTGGTTCTGCTTCAGCTAAACCAAGACCGACAGGAATAAAATCGCAAGCGTTTTGTGTATTAATAGCAAATAATGCTGGCAGCGCTAAATTTGGCGGGATATTGCCTTTAGCAATTTCTACGCCAATTAATGTCCCTATGACTTGTGCGATAACAGCTCCAGGACCGAGTAAAGGCGACAAGAATGGCAATGAACAAATAAAACCGATAATGATAAGCCCCCAGATATTTCCTGCTAGAGGTGACATCATTTTGGCAAACCAATTGCCGACCCCTGATCCTTGGATAATGCCAATTAATAGTGATACAAATGCCATAAATGGGATGATAGTAGTAATAAGCGTTTGAACAGCATCACGCCCCGCCTGATAGAAGGTATTAATAACTTTACCTACTCCTAATCCAATTTTAGTTAACAAACTTTTATTTTCTTCTAATGCTTTTGTCTCCGAAATCTTCTTATCCGCACTATACTTGAATTTTTTCTCTATCGGCTGTGCTGTTTGCTCCTGCTGGCGCTCTTCCATCTCCTCTTCAACAGGCTGGATTTCATTGAGCCCGACAGCTGACACATAAATGTCTTCCGTAATATATTTTGCTAAAGGCCCGCTTTTGCCTGTTGGCATGATATTGATGGTTGGGATCCGTTTTTGCGGATAAATTCCACAGCGGAGCGTGCCGCCGCAATCAATGATAGCTGCAGCAATTTCTTCATCTGGAACAGTGGTATTAAAGCCGTTAACCGGTTCTGCGCCTGTTAACTCAGCAATTTTATCTACAATCTCCGGTCTGGTCCCTCCGCCAGTAATATAGACAATTTTATTCCGGGTTTCAGTCGGTGTGATAATAAGCGGGCCGCCAAAACCGCCATTTCCTTTTACAACTTTAACGGATCTATACTTTTTTCGGGATGGATGTTTTTCCACGGAATAACCCTCCTTTTTTTCATTGCAGTTTGACTTCATCGCTTAATTTAATATTTTGTTGTTTGGATACCCACGCGGTTGTAAAATCCGTGACCCAGCCAGACATTAAATTCGCAACTAAACCTACCAGCAAATAGCGTACCGCTAATTCTGTAGTGCTTAAGCCTAATTTCTCAATGCCAGCGGCAATGCCTAAATAAACAAACAACTCACCTGGATTTATATGAGGAAACAAACCGTTGTTAGTGTGATTAAAATAAGCAGCAGATGCATAATAACTTGGTTTATATTTCTCAGGCAGGAAACGCCCCAATGACAAAGACATCGGATTTCCTAACATAAAAGTTCCAAAAAACGGAAGTACCATATAACGCATTATCGGATTCTTTGCAGATTTTTTGGCCAGCCAATTCACTCTTTCTTCCCCAATTAATCGAATTAACGTATTCATAGCTACTAACAAAAGCAAGACTATAGGAATGATATTGGTCATCCATGAAATAAAAGTTTCCGCACCTGTTTTAAAAAGATTCATAAATCCTTCAGCAAACTTCACTAAAAAATCCATTTTATTCACCCCAGAATTATTTTTTTGCCATCAAGAGACTTTCCGCTTTTGTAATAATCCGTCTGTAAACACTTAACTTTTCTGGTATTTCCCCACCATTCATGATTACTTTGTAATTATGAATTGCATCTTTAACAGCAATGCGCACTAATTTATTGAAATTATTTAAATCATTATCATTTATCGATAAGATATTTTTATTCTCAAATCCTTTCAATTTTTTGAATTTGGCAAACACAGTAACACCTTGCATTTTTTTCGCATCAAGGATATCTCCCTTATTGTTGACCGCAAATAAAACAATAGTGCCTGCCCGAAACTTTCCCGGCCTTCTGCCAATCGCCACCTTTCCTTTGCGCCGCAATTCGATATATGTCTTTGTAAAATTTCGAATTTGAAAATATCCAAGTGCCAGCTGAATCATAAATGCCGCTGCCATGAACAGCATGACGATAAACATTTCTTCACCATCCCCTTACGTTATGTTCAAGTAAATGGGATATTTCATCATAGCTTTTCGAAAGCGCCAATCTATTTATCAATTGGCGGTCATTGGCAACTGTAATAATTTCATCATAGATTTTGACTAATAAACTGGAATCCTGTTTCATATGTTGCGGTACCCCGAGCAAAAAAACTAATTTAATCTCTTTTCCGGAAAACGTTTGCAAAGGACGGGGAAAAACACCTAATGATAAAACGACATTCTCGCTGGCGCAATTAAGCGTGTGAGGAAGTGCAATATAACTGTCAAATATCGTCGTTCCCTTTTCTTCCCGTTCTTTAAGGCGCTTTTTAAAATCTGCATCCACGTAACCTTTTTCATATAAACTATCCACCATAACACAAATATTTTCCCAGTAATCCTTATTGTGATCTAAGATAAAAAAGCGATCTTCACCAAGGAGTGCGCTAAGTATTGAATGTTTTAACTTAACACTAGGCAGATTATATTTTCTATAGAAAGCGACTCTCTCCACTTCTTTTGCCACATAAGCTTCATCAAAAATCTCACTTATTTGAATTAAAGGCTGCTCTAATGGAAACGGTATATAAACCGTAGAAAACACCAGATCATAATCAGATAAGATTTCTTTCGTAATTTCATGATCGGAAAACAAATCTATCGATACATGATTCCCAATCACTCTCTGCAATTGAATCATGACTATACGCGCTGTTCCTCTTCCAGTACCGCAAACCACCGCTACTTTCCGCAAGTGTCTTTCTTTATTTTCGTTTTCTCCGATGAATACCCCAAAATATAAAGCTAAATAACCAAGTTCATCCTCTGAAACAGGAATATCATACTTTTCTTCAATCACTTTCCCCGCAACTTCAGCCATTTTATACGCCACCGGATATTTCCTTTTGATATCGCCTAACAAAGGATTTTTTAAGCGAATGTCAAATATCAAACGGTTGATCATAAATGTCAAGTGATATTCAAGATCTTTCAACAAAGGTTGGTTATTGATCTTAAGATTCATCTCTGCATCAAGTTTCTCAATAATTAAATTCATTAATCCTTTAATTTCCTCAGTAATTGTAATATCTGCCATGGATTTGGTATTCGCCGGTGTCCTTCTGCCGACAATCGGCAATGTGATAAAAATAATTTCTGGAATAGGGATTGCAATATTCAGCGTTCTCTCTATTAAATAAGCAATTTTTTTCGCAATCTTAAACTCTTTTGTTTCTAATAATTTGTAATATTTCTCATTCAGTTGATCCAGCGGATGTTCGTTTAATAACCGATCTAACATCAACGTAACAAATTTTGAAAGCATTTCCTGTGAAGCAGACTCTATCGCATAACGCTGAGCTGTTTGTAAAACAATTTCTTTAATCTCTTTATCAAGCGGATAATCACTGTATAAATAGTCGTAAATATTTTCTATAATAAAAAGGCGCAAATTCAGTTCTTCACCACTTAAATACATGCCTTTATTTTGCTTTCCAATAATTTTTAATCCATATGGATTCAATACTGCAGCAGCTTTTTTTAAATCATTAATCAATGTTGTTCTGCCAATATTCATGTTGAACGCTAATTCATCAATCGTGTTGCTATCGTCTTCTGTCATTAAATGTTGAATAATAAAAGCAAGGCGTTTTTGCGGTGTGTCCATGATGTGTGCTTGCCGGGAAATTTTTTTGAATATCTCTTCAAATTTTGCATAATCTTCTATATATAAATAGAACCCTTTCCCTCTTATGTTTTTGAAATAAGCAATCCCTTTTAAGTCTTTATTTATTTGCTTAATATAGTTTCGAATCGTCCTTGTACTTACTCCAAGCTTTTGTGCTAAAGAATCAAGTGTGTAATATTGCTTTTTCACCCCCAAACAGAGGATTTGATATACCTTGTCTTCTGCATAACAATCCACTATTCCATCCCACCTTTAATAAGTGGAATCAAGAGCCGTCACAAATAATAATCTATCCCCGGGATTTTCCTCCAGTAATGTTTATGGTCGTACCTGTAATGTAGCTTGCCCGATCGGAAGCAAGAAAACATACTAAGTCAGCTATTTCATCCAGCTTGCCGACCCGGCCAAGCGGGATAGATTTGGCATAGTCTGTTTCAAGCTCATCCACGTTCACACCGCGAGTATAAGCGAGCGCCTGGTTATATTCAACATTTGTTAAACCCGTTTTCTCGTTAATGCCAGGTGCAACACCGACAACTCGTATGTTAAATTTTCCTAATTCTTTTGCCCAAGAACGAGTAAAACTATTTAAAGCGCCTTTTGTGGCAGAATAACAGCTTTGTCCAGCCGAGCCTTCCATTCCCGCTTCGGATGAGATGTTAATGATCACTCCTTTGTTTTGCTTTAACATTTCCCTTACAACAGCCTGTGAGCAGAGAAAAGGTCCTTTTTGGTTAACCGCCACCATAAAATCAAAATCTTTTTCGCTTAATTCATACTCGCTGTTTTCTCCGCGATAATCAACTAAGAGGCGTGGCAAATTTACCCCTGCGTTATTCACCAAAATGTCTATCTTTCCAAAAATCTCAATTGTCTTGGAAACCATTGTTTGCACACTTTCTTTGTTTGTGACATCGCATTGAATGTGATAAATCCCGTCTTCTTTTTTGCCCGTCTCAACATTTACATCACCAACAACCACTTGAGCACCGTTATTAACTAGCTGCTTTGCAATATGAAGCCCAATCCCTGATGCCCCTCCTGTCACTATTGCTACCTTTCCTTCTAATTCTAGCCACGATTTCATCATTGCATTCCCCCGTTTTCGTCATATTTTTGAAAACGCAATCATTCTTTCTATCCATACTATATTTTTTTATGTAATCGAAATTAATACATAGTTTTTCACTTTCAGTGCAAAAAGGTGTATGAATAGGGGGAGTGTCCGCTAAAAGTTCTTGTTTCTCTTTTTTCTCTACGTTTGTCAATGGAAACGGAAAACATGCCCCTTCCGACCGTTCACGCCCACTTCGCTAAAGCCTAAACGTATCAAAGGACTTCGGCATTTCCAAAAAAACATTTGACACAATTCATCCATTTGTCCAACAAATTAGAATAAAATGGTAATTTGAAGTTAGAGAAGAGATGGTATATTAAACATTTGTATAAAGAGTTTCTCTGAAATACATTTTTGAGATTAGACCAGCAAAAAAAAGGCCGAAATCCATCGGCCTTTTTTGTATGGAAAACCCGCTAACATAACAGCAATGGTTAATTGGCATATCATATTTTTTCTCCCGCGTTGTTTTTTGCTAATCAAGGTCTTTTCTTTCAGAATAAGGCATTTTCGTGATGACAATTGGGTCATTTAGGTTTGCATTTGGAATTATGAGTTAGTGCCCGTAGAAATATTCCTGTTATCCACTACTTTTGCAACATATATCCCCCATCTTACCAAACTCAACACTCTATGACCAAAAGAAGTTTCGATTATCGTTAATGATTAATGTCTGCGATTACACTTCTCATTCTCTCACGTGTTTTCGAATTACTGATGCAACAGCATCAGGGGGTGTCTATTTCAAAAATCGCACACTTATAAACTCCGTTATTAACAAAGGAACTCTGTTCTCATAAGAAAAAAAGTGCCATTTTATATTGCTTTTGCTTTATCAGTTTCCAAGGACATGCCTTTTCATTGAAGTTGTAAATGAACAAAGCAAAATACTGAAGAAAATATTAGCAATCCCCCTGATACAATGCATACAAGGCGAGATCCTATAAGGTCTGTTAATGACCCGATACCAACTATAGAAAAAATAAAGATGCATTGTACTAATGTGGATTTAGCAGCAAGTATTTTCGCCAATGTCTTTTCGTCTGCGCTGTTTTGAAACATTGTCTCTTGTGTCAAATCTCTTTATTTGATATGCAGAACCCATGAATAGCATTAACAATAATGCAAGATAAGAATTAGTAACAAAACCATAAGCAAATGTCAGTAAGCCAAATATTACCGAACCAGTTAACATAAATACCGTTAAACGTCCTTGCACAAGTTTGGCAAGCTATAAACTATAAAACCGCCCAAAATAATATGCACCATTAATATACCCCCACCATTACAGTTAAGCGTAATAGGATCTCTTCTTCAGCCAAACAGATCCGTTAGCCGAACAAGAAAAAAGGATACTTGATCGGGATATAGAACCCTTAAACCGGGAATCATTTCTTATAGGTTCATATGCAAAATAAACAATTCTCCCTTTTTGCCCATCACTCGCAATCCTTTGTCCTTAAAGCCGCTTTTTTTATATACATGCTGTGCTGCCTTATTCATATGATTTACAGCTAATATGATTTCATTTTTGTTAGGAAAATGCTTTTTCACAAAAGATGGCAGCAACATTAGCGACTGTTTAGCGATTCCTTTGCCCTGGAAAGAAAAATGAACCGAAAATGCCCGCAAAAGAATGGCATCTCTATTATCGCTATATTCCTTCACCCCCTCCCATTCGTGTAACACAAAAAATCCAGCAGGACTATGATGAAAGAGAATAACGACAGGGTGACAGCCAGCCTCCTTTTCGCATTCAGCAATTGCGTCCAATGGCAATGAAGTATATTTAAGCTGTTCTTGTGGCAAATAGTAATTCTCTAACTGCCATTTATACTCTGGCTTATAAAAATCTAAGGTAACAACCTCTTTATGAACTATATGATTTGTCATAAGCGTCCGCCCCCACCAATTCTTTTTCATGTATTGTATCTTTTTTCCTTCCCCTCTTCAATATCCTGACTGGTTATAAGAAAAGGGGGTTTCTCCTGTTTCCCTAAACGAAAAAAATCCCTTGATAATGTTGGGGGATTTAGTGTAATAATAAGAGTAACATTAAAAATAATTGAAAATTCTGATCGTGGAGGTATTATACTCTTGCTAATCGGAGGCATTAATCATTTAACTTTCTCCGTGTCTGATTTGGAAAAATCCATCTGTTTTTACCAACATGTATTCGGCGCAAAGCTGTTGGTCAAAGGCAGAAATTTAGCTTACTTTGACTTAAACGGGATTTGGTTGGCGTTAAATGTCCAACAAGATATTCCGCGAAACGAAATCCAGCATTCATACACGCATATCGCTTTCTCTGTTAAAGAAGAAGATTTTGATAGCGCGGTTCAAAAGTTGAAAGAGTTGGGCGTCAATATTCTTCCGGGCAGACAGAGAGACGAAAGAGATAAACGCTCCGTTTATTTTACAGATCCTGATGGGCATAAATTCGAATTTCACACAGGCAGCTTGAACGACCGATTATCTTATTACAGAAGTGAAAAACCGCATATGCAATTTTTTGATTAAAAATAACCATTTGCGGATTCTTAACAATAAAGGGGAATAGATAAAATGAACAAAAAATTTGAAATATTAATGAAAGCAGCGCCTTTCCTGAGTGGGCTTTTTATCTTAGCCGGCTTGATTATGGCAATATTAAGTGCATTAGACAATAATGTGCAAATATTTTATTTATCATTATTCTTAATTTTGCAATCCGTACTTGCATTAACATATACCAAGTTATTTAAAAAAATTTGGCAGAAATAAGTTATTAAGATATTCACGGTTTAACTTACAAACCATTCATCAGTGGAAGATTCCTTAAATTTTAGATTATCAACATTATTTTTTAACAGAGCCAAAACAAAATAAGCGATCGGACACCGTTTCCAGCCAGCAGCATTCAAGCGGGCCATTCCCGCGAAAAATGCGGACTGATTGCCTGCAGCCCATTTCTGCAAAAAAACCCTCGACAATTCCTGCCGGAGTCATCGAGGGTTAAGAAAATTTTTTGGAAAAATATCCATTTTTGCGCTTTTACACGTATCCCCATTGAATCCTTAACTATTTTTAAGTTTTTTCAATCCGTTTTTGCGCATATAAATCGGAAGACCTAAAACGGTTAAACCGATTCCGCATAACGCAAGGAATGTTTGTGTGAATAAGGTATTAATAACGATAAACAACCCGCCAATAATCGCTATTATAGGTATGACAGGATAAAGAGGCACCTTGTAAGGGCGCACAAGGTCCGGTTCTTTTTTGCGCAAAATGATCACCGCAAGAAAAGTCATCGTATAGAATATCCAGATCACAAACACTAACATATCTGTTAATGTGTTAAATCCGCCTAAAACCATCATAATGATCGCAACGAGCAAGATGAATATTCCAGAATTATAAGGGATTCGCGTTTTATCAGACAGTGTGGCAAACCATTTGCTGAAAGGCAATTTATCTTCCAATGCCATTGCATAAGGGATTCGCATTCCCGTCATCGTATATCCATTAATGGTGCCAAATACCGAAATTAAAATACCGATACTAACTAGTTTTCCGCCCATTTTACCAAAAAGAATGGTTGCTACATCAGATGCAGGCGTATCAGTTCCGGCAAGAGCTGCCGCAGACATGACCAACAGGAATGCAACATTAATTAATAAATAAACGATCATAACAATCGATAATCCTAATATAATTGCTTTAGGTAAATCTCTCTTAGGATTTTTCATTTCTCCGGCGACGTTCCCCACATGAATCCACCCATCATAGGCAAACATGGTTGCCAGCAGCCCGGAACCAAGGGCGGATATAAAAGATTTGTCCGGCCCTGCTTCAATTGGAAACAGTTGGAAAGTCACATCGCCTTCATGCAGCAATCCGAAAATAGTTATAAGAGCCAAAGGAAGCAATTTACATATAGTAAAAACAGTCTGAATGCCCCCGGCGGCTTTAGCGCCTAAAAAGTTCATAAGAGTGATAAAGGTTGCCGTAAGAATCGCAATTCCCACAATCATCATTCTATGTTCATTTGCATTTAATCCAAACAGGCTTACCGTTTGCGTTCCAAAAATAATCGCCAGCGCAGCAATATTTGCTGGAAAATAAATGATCGTTTGCGCCCATCCTAATAAAAATGCTGTTAAATTTCCATACGTACGCTTTAAATAGGCCATCATGCCGCCTGTTTCCGGAATGGCTGCCGATAATTCAGCTGCTGTTAATCCTGCACAAATAGTTAACACGCCGCCAACAAGCCAGGCAAGCAGCCCTAAACTTGCCGTCCCAGTGACACCATATACTGCAGTTGGCTTAAAGAAAACACCAGCTCCAATTACAGTACCAATCACCGTAGTTAAAGCAGCCAAGAAACCAATTTCTTTTTTAAGCCCCTGTTGTGACAAAGTAATCACTCCTGTCTTCTTTGTGTTTTTGGTATACGACCTTTAAGCCTCGTATAAGCAGTCATGATACACATGATACACATGATAAACATGATACACCGAAGATCTTCCAAAGAAAAGAGACTTTTGCTGCACGGTCATTTCTACACAGTATGTGTCAGTTTACTGAACATTATTTATGGTGTAAAATAAGAAAGTGACATATCCTTTTTATAAAGTTTTGGTTTTGGAACAATTGGAAAACAACATAGTAGAATGCGGAAAATACGCTGTTTCCTTCATTCTGCTTTTTTTATCTCTAATCTTTTGTCGTCAGATATGACTGCTTTTTTTTTCGAATATGCAAAGTAAACGCATACTCCGATGGCTAACCAAACACTGAAGTACATCCATGTCGTTAATGGCAAGTTAATCATTAAAAATAAACAACACGCTATTGAAATAATTGGCAAAACCGGAACGAGCGGAACCTTAAATCCACGCTGCAAATTCGGATGTGTTTTGCGAAGAATGATAACAGATACCCCAACCATCGAAAATGTCAGCAATGCCCCGATATTGGCCAAGTTCGACAATTCTTTTAAATCAACAAAACCAGCAATGAAAGCACTGCCGATTCCTGTCAGCCAAGTTGAAAATGTTGGCGCTCCCGTTTTCTTGCTGATTTTCGCAAAAAATTCTGGCAATAAACCGTCACGGCTCATGGCAAAGAATACACGTGTTGCTGCATAAATGTACGCGAAAATTACTGCCATAATGCCAATGACAGCGCCAACCGCAATTACACCCGCTACTTTATTTTGCCCAACCGCTTCTAGTGCATAAGCCATTGCTTCTGGCACGTTTAATTCTTTATAGGAAACCATGCCAGTCATCACAAGGCAAACCGCAATATAAATGATGGTGCAAACAGCCAACGAAGCGATAATGCCAATCGGAAGATCACGCTGCGGGTTTTTCACTTCTTCCGCCGAAGTCGCCAGTGCATCAAATCCTAAGAAAGCAAAGAACACTGTTGCTCCTCCGGCAAGGATTCCGCTTAAACCGTACGGCGCAAATGGCACCCAGTTTTCTGGTTTTACATAAAATGCACCGACTGCAATAAACAGCACAACAATCCCAATTTTGACTAATACCATTGCATTATTCACACGTTTGCTTTCTTTCATGCCGCGTGATAGTAACCATGTTAACACCAATGTAATGATTACTGCCGGCAAGTTAACAATCCCGCCTTGCGACGGAATCGTTAACAGTGCTTTAGGTATTTCTAAGCCAAAACCGCTCACTAAGTTATAGAAATAGCCTGTCCATCCGCTAGCTACCGCTGATGCCGTTAAAATATATACCGATAACAACGTCCACCCCATTAAATGGGCTACAAACTCACCGATCGTTACATATGAATATGTGTATACACTGCCTGAAACAGGTAATGTAGAAGCAATTTCTGCGTAACATAATGCGGCAAAACCGCAAACAACCGCTGCGATGATAAAGGAAAAAATTACTGCCGGACCGGCATCTCTTGCTGCCACTAAGCCGGTTAATACAAGGACGCCGGTACCAATGATTGCGCCAATCCCTAAGATGGTCAGATCAAATGCTCCCAACGTTTTCGAGAAAGTCTCGCTTTTGCTTTCCTTTAACAATTGCGTAACAGATTTTTTTTTAAACAGGCTGGCCACGTGTATGCCCCCTCTTTTACTGATTAAGATATTCTCTCCAGGTTTTGCTTTCATACAATTTATTTGTTTTACGCGGTTATTTCATTAGCAACAAAGAAATGTTCACATACACTTGAAATGCGCTGCAAATCGACATTTCCGCCTGATATCACCGCTACTACTTTTTTTCCTTTTGCATATTTATCCACTTTGCCTGCAAGGAGAGCAGCGGTAGCTAACGCCCCGGCCCCCTCAACGACAGTTTTTCCGCGTTGCAGCAAGTCTTTCATGGCTACTTCCAATTCTTCTTCTGATACTGTTACAATATCATCCACTAGTTCTTTAACAATTTCGAACGTTAATTTTCCCGGGATTTTCACTGCACATCCGTCAGCTATAGTCGGGGCTTTATAATGCTCCACAATTTTTCCGCTATCATAAGAAGCTTTCATTCCGTGAACATTGTCGGCTTGGACACCGACAACATTGACAGAAGGATTAAAAGATTTCAGCGCCACTGCAATTCCTGAAATCAGGCCGCCTCCGCCAATAGGCACAATGACAGTATCTACATCCCACATATCATCAAGAATTTCAAAACCAATTGTTCCTTGGCCAGCCATTACCTCAACATCATCGTATGGATGTACATATGTTTCTCCTGTTTCTTGTATAATTTCTTCACATCTAGCCTTCGCATCGTCAAAAGTCTCGCCATGTAAAATGACTTCCGAGCCATATCCTCTTGTTGCATCAACTTTCGCTTGTGGTGCAGAAATTGGCATGACAATTTTACTTTTAATCCCAAGCAAATGGGAAGATAATGCAACCCCTTGCGCATGATTGCCAGCTGAACAAGCAATCACGCCACGCACTTTTTCGTCATCAGTTAAATTTGAAATTTTATTAAATGCGCCGCGGAACTTAAATGATCCGGTTAACTGCATATTTTCTAACTTTAAATAAATCTCTCCGCCCGTTTTACTTGTCAAATAAAACGATTTAACAAGAGGAGTTTTGCGCGCATTTCCTGAAAGGACTTGTTGGGCTTTTTTTATATCATGAATGGTAAGCGGCAAAATTTTGTTAATCATTCTTTACCATCTCCTTTAATGGTTTATAATCTAACCCTAATGTTTTTCCTAAATTTTCATAAGTAATAGTTCCTTTATAAATGTTTACGCCAGATGCTAACGCTGGTTTATGTTTCATTGCATTTTCCAACCCGTTATTAGCAATGGCCAACAAGTACTCAATATTGCCGTTGGATAATGCCATCGTCGCAGTTCTCGGGGTCGCTCCTGGCATATTTGGCACGGCATAATGCAGTACACCATGTTTAATAAACACAGGATTATCATGTGTTGTATAGTGATCAATGGTTTCTACTGTGCCGCCTTGGTCAATGGCAATATCAACAATAACACTTCCCGGCTTCATTGATTGAACCATATATTCCTTAACAATTTTTGGCGGTTTCGCTCCAGGTATTAAGATGGTTGAAATCAATAAGTCTGCCTCTTTTATATGTTTCTCAAGATTTTCCGTATTGGATTCCACCACTTCAACTGGAGCATTTTTATATTTTTCTTTCAAATACGCAATTTGTGCTTGATTTATTTCTAAGATAGTCACACGGCAGCCAATTGCGATGGCCATATCACACGCATTAATCCCTGCATTGCCTCCACCTAAAATGACAACATGCCCGGCAGGAATCCCCGCAATTCCTGATAATAAAATTCCTTGCCCTTGATGTTGTTTTTCCAAATAATAAGCTCCCATAAATACGGCACGGCGGCCAGCAATCGCACTCATAGGTTTTAATAATGTCAAAACGCCATTCTCGCTAATCGTTTCTGCTGCAATTGCCGTCGTTCCCGCCTTTCTCATTGCTTCCACACATTCTTTTGAAGCGGCCAGATGCAAAAATCCCCATACAATAAGATCTTTTTTAAAGTAGCGATACTCTTCAGGCAATGGTTCCTTCACTTTGACTACCATATCAACATCCCAAGCTTCTTCCTGAGTGACGATGCTTGCCCCGGCATTTGCATATTCATCATTGGTATAGCCAGATTCCAGGCCTGCATCTTTTTGAACGAAAACTTGATGCCCTTCCGCAACTAACTTCCGGACATTTTCCGGAGTCATTCCTACACGTGCTTCTCCTTTTTTAATCTCTTTTACTACGCCAATTTTCATGCTGACACATCCTTTCAGAAGTGATTTAATTGACTATAGAACTTGGCAGTGCCATTCCAGCAATGGAGTAATTCATTTCAATAGCTGCTATCGTGCAAGAGTTTCCTTCAATTGCATGAAGAATGACACTTCCAATAACTTAAAAGAATGGATAAACACTTGGCTGAATAGTTAAAGATTCAATAATAAATTATTATTATAATAATTTTTTATTATCCTGAATCAAGAATATCACGAAAGAAAGCGCTTTTCAATATAAAAAAATTGACGATTTGATTATTTTTTATTATCGTTATAATTTTTTTATATTAAATAACTTGCTATTATTAATGTTCTTTTTTATAATGTTTTTACAATTTCTCTTCGGAGGTGTTTTCATTTGGATAAGGAACTAATCAGACATTATACGAATTTAATGAACTACTTTAGTGTCATATTAGGTCCTTCTTATGAGTTTGTTTTACATGTATTGGATCCAGATGGGGGCTCACATATTGCTCATATAATCAACGGTGAATTGAGCGGGAGAAATTTAGGGGCTCCATTAACGGACTATGCAAGGCAATTAATTAATGAAAAAGTATATTTAGAAAAAGATTTTGTGGCCAACTATCGCTCTAAAGGCGCTAATGGTAAAGAATTTCGTTCTTCTACCCTCTTTATTAAAGGAGAAGATAATGAATTACTTGGCCTTTTGTGTGTTAATTTTGATGCAGACCACCACTATCATTTGGCGAAAGAAGTTTTAAAACTAGCACAATTGGATGTCTCCACACAAGATCTTAAAAAAGCGACAGAAAAAGAAAAGCCTATTGAAAACTTAACCATTAATATTCAAGATATGATTTATTCTCTAGTAGATAAAAATATCCTCGAATCTGGAGCAAAGCTTTCGCAAGAGCAAAAGGTATCCATTATATCAAAATTAAAAGAACAAGGAATATTCAATATTAAAGGAGCAGTAGTTGATGTAGCTAATACATTGGGCGTGTCCGTCGCAAGTGTTTATCGCTATCTTCAAATGATTAATCACTCAGAAAAAAAACAACTTCGATAAAATTTTATTAAAACTTTGTTCGGCTTAAAAATCCCTGCTAAGCCTTCTTAAAATGACTATTCCATCAAGACAAAATAGAAAGAGTTATAAACCTCCCCCCGCTTAATCTAAGTTTTTCATAGAATCTCTTGTTATGTGAATATTACTTAGTCAAACGAAGATGGCAAGGCGAGATTCTCCGAAGTTATCCATTGCCATTGTCTCTTTTTTGTCTATGCTGGTAAATGAATGCAAGATTTGCTGAAAAAAACAGCTTTTGAGCTTTATCCTGCTGAAGATTTTCACACTATCCAATCGATTCCAAGCACTCGTTGGGCTGGCTCCGCCCCTATCTATCGCCTGCCAAAGCTCCGTGCTGCAGTCAATGACAAGCGGCTCCGCTGCGCGTTTAGTTTCTTCTTTTCAAGCAATCCCATATGGACTCCATCGCAGAAGCCTGATCCAGTACATTTCTTTATTGGCAGTCCATTTATTTCCTGTTATCTGTCTTTTGACCATCTAATCTATCTTTTTTCTATTCTTCGATATTAAAGTATTTCCTCACTATCATCCTTCATCATGATGAATCCCCCTCATGCAAAAATCCAAATGTAAGCACGCCAAGTATATGCTTTACGGTGTTCGGCAGAACCTCAGCCATTCAACCGCATCAAAAACGCTGAGGCGCAGTATCCGTCATCAGCGATTCCTGCAAAACCGCTTCACTCCCGGCATGCAGGCAGGCAACTTCATTTTTCCGCAAATTCCAGCATTTTATTCAGCACCGTGAGTTTAATATAAAAAATAATTGCTTCTATATTGAAAAGCGCTTTCTTTCATGATATTCTTTACATAGAATAATAAAAAATTATCATTATAATAATTTATTATTATAAGCGCAACAGTAACTGTTAAGGCACTAGAGAATGCGATGGCAACCCAATATGATAAAAAATGAATTTTGCCGGTGATTCTCCTACTGTCGCCGTTGCCATTGAACCACTTACGCAAGTTGGTATTATTGTTTCCATTTTTGCTGCCAATACAGATGGGCGGTAATTGGAATGATTTTTTGGATTCCAAACTCTTGTAACAGGTATGGCAACACTGCAACTAGCTTTTTGGTAATCATCCATTTGCGAAAACGCAGCCTTCATTACAGCTGCCTGCTGAATTGCAGGCATTTATGGAATGTTGTATTAAGAATTATACAATTCATTCAGTAGAAGAAAAACAGGCACGTTCAAGCGGCAAATGTCCAGCAAAATACGTTTTTCAAGGAGGAAGCAATAATGTGTAAAGCCGTCAATTACAAAAGTTGTTTTGACATTATCGGACCGATTATGGTAGGTCCCTCTAGCTCTCATACTGCTGGCGCGTTAGCGATTGGAAATGTTGCATACAAATTATTCAAAGGCCTCCCAAAGAAAGTGGTAGTAAGATATTATGAATCATTTGCCGAAACACATAAAGGGCATGGGACTGACTATGCCATTATTTCCGGCGTGTTAGGGTTTGCTGCAGATGACCCAAGAGTGCCTAAGGCGATTGAAATTGCCAAATCTAAAGGCATTGACATTACTTTCATTGAAGAAAAAGATGATAGTCCTATAGGACACCCTAATACTGCCGATGTTTATTTAGAAGATGAAACTCATAGTATTCGAACTATTGGTATTTCTGTTGGTGGCGGAATCATTGAAGTAAAACATATTGAAATGGACGGTTTTTCATTTGACCTTCAAGGAACTTTGCCAGTTTGCTTGGCCATCACGAAGCGAAAAGATTTCAAACCTATTATGCTTCATTTTTTTGCGAAATATAATGTGAAAGTAAACATGGCGAAACACTTTGAAGCAGATGGAAAATATCTATATGAATTTGATTTGGATTCACCATTGCCAACTGCCGGAAAAGAGGAACTGTCTCATATCGATGATCAAGCGAACATCATTTTACTTTAATAAAAATGGGGGAATCATTATGTACATGAGTATAAAGGAAATTGTTAATACAGCAAATGAAAGACAAATAAGCATTTCCGAATTGGCGATTGAACATGAAATGAAACAAAACCAAGCCTCACGTGAAGAAATTTTCGAAAAAATGAAGAAAAATTTAATAACGATGGAAAATGCCGTTAAGAAGAGTGTTGAAGGGGAAGGTGTATTTTCCCTGACTGGTTTAACAGGCGGAGATGCTGTTAAAATCGCGAAATATCGCGAAAAAAAGAGAACGCTTTCAGGAGATTCTATGATGGCAGGTGTTCAAAGCGCCATTGGCACGAATGAAGTGAATGCATCTATGGGGATTATTTGTGCAGCTCCTACTGCAGGCGCAAGCGGAATCATTCCAGGGGTGCTCTTTAGCATCAAAGATAAATTGCGGTTAACTCATGAACAAATGGTTCACTTTCTTTTCACTTCCGCGCTATTTGGCATGGTTGTCGCAAATAGGGCTTTTATTGCCGGAGCAAGAGGAGGTTGTCAAGCTGAAGTTGGCAGCGCCTCCGCCATGGCGGCAGCAGCCGCTGTCGAAGCAGCAGGCGGAACGCCGCAGCAATCCTCTGAAGCATTTGCAATAGCGTTAGGAAATTTGCTTGGCTTAGTTTGTGATCCTGTTGCAGGTCTGGTAGAAATACCATGTGTTAAAAGAAACGCAATAGGCACAGCGAATGCCTTAATTGCTGCAGATATGGCATTAGCTGGCATAACTAATGTCATCAGCGCTGATGAAACGATTGATGCCATGAGAGAAATCGGAAGGCAAATGCCGCGTGAATTAAGAGAAACCGGTTTAGGCGGTTTGGCAGGCACACCAACGGGGTTAGCTATCAAAAAGAAAATCTACGGAGAAGATGTTTCCAACAAATCGTTAATAACAAGCTAAAGCAGTGGATGATGTCATCCACTGCTTGAAGAAAAACGTGAGTCATTTTATGATATCTTTTAACAAAACAACATGATTTGGCAGCGATTATGGAGTTAATTTTAAATCCGCCCAATGCGGGTGCTCCTCCAGTCTGCGTTCCATATCACGGAACGCTTTGAGTGAACGGCTCAGCTTACTGTAAGCGTCGCCTCCTTCACCCCAACCTTGGTAACCAATCATTCCATTGTATCCCATCTTTTTAAGCTGTCCCAGTAACGCAAAATTATCTAACTCGCCAACGTCCAATGGCTCAATTGTCGCCACTCCGCCAAAACCGTGCGGATTGCGGCTGCTTCCAGAAATGTTCACTTGTTTCAAGTAAGGAGCTACGGCTTGAAGGGTAGCCGACAGGTTTGTGCCATCGACGGCATACCAATGATAGCCGCAAAAAACAATGCCAAGATTAGGATGGTTCAGCCGCTTGCAAAGTCTTACAGCATCTTCATGGCGTTCAATCCAGAATGACAGATGTGTGTAAAGCAAGATGTTAATGTTTCTTCGTTCAGCAATCTTCAATGCTTTTTCCAGCCACTTCGCTGCGATGTCATCCCCTTTAGGGTCTGAAGGGCGGATATGATGTCCGACTGATTGAATCGCCAGCTCGACCGTTGAGCAGCCTTCCATGATCTCCAGCATTTTTAAAATGCCCGTATTTCTTGGATGGTCTTCCCCTAATGAAAGGTCTAACACCACGTACACGCCAGCGACATCCAGACCATATTTTTCCTTCACATTTTTGAGCTTCTCGACATCTCTCCACCGTTCTCCGTGCCAGACGGATAAATGGGTCGCATCATACCCGATCTCTTTTAACATTTCACACCGCGCTTCAAAACTATAAATGCCCATTGAGTTATAAAAAGCAAAGTCCATTGCATAAAATTTGTAAGCCATCTTTCCAAATTCTCCCTTCCGGTGTATGCTTCATCACAGCGATTTCAATGCTTCAGCAATCTCCGTATCCCCTGACATTAAATCAAATGCTTTTTTATACACATTTGGTTCATCAAGTGCTTGAACGATGGTTCTTGCGACATCTTCCCGCGGAATGCTTCCGACATTTAAGTTTTCTGCTACCGTAACCAATCCTGTGCCTTTTTCATTGCGAAGATAACCAGGACGAATAATGGTATAATTCAACCCGCTATTTATTAACATACGGTCAGCATAATGTTTGGCAACATAATAAGGCTTAAGATTTTCCGGCCAGTTCTCACGGTTGTGGGCTTGGAATGTGCTCACCATGACAAACCGGTCAATTCCGATTTTTTCTGCCGCTTCCATCGCTTTTACAGCACCATCTAAATCAACAAGCAATGTTTTATCTGGGCCTGTGTGCCCACCGGAACCGGCGGAGAATACAATCGCGTCACAACCTTTGGCCGCTTCGGCAATTTCATCGACAGTGCCTTCAAGATCAGCGAGCACCGCTTCAATTCCTTTTTGCTGAAAAGCCTCCAATTGCTCTTGTTTCCGAACCATCGCACGAACGGTGTGCCGCTCGTGCGCATGAAGCATGTTCACCACTTGTTGACCAACTTGTCCGTTGGCGCCAATGACAAAAACTTTCATTTATATCCTCCCTTTCTTCATATTGATTGAAGATGGTATTTCATCATGATAATGCTGGAAAGTGCGGAAGCACAAATTCGCCTAATTCTTCGATAACTTCTTCAACAGGGCGTTGCCCATATTTTAAGTTAATAATGACATGGTTCACGCCAGCATCTTGCAAAGCGGCAAGAAATTCAATCACGAAATTCCGCCCTGTGCGGAATCCAAGATGAATCGGGATTGGCACATGATTTGGATCTTCTGTTAAATCAATATAAAGCGATTGGGTAAATGGCTTAAATTCTTCTGTTAACGAACGCCAATTGTCGATTAACGCTTTTTGGAATTTGAGCGGACGTGGATAATAAATCCATCCATCACTATGTTCAGCAATCCATTCAGGTGACTGCCCGCTGTGGCCTGTCACCATTAATGGGATGTCTGACAATTTTGGTTTTGGCAACATATCTCCACTTGTCATATGCACTCGTTCAGAATTAATCGTCGGAAAATGCTCGCTCCATACTTTTCTCATGACAGACACTGATTCCCGGAACAGCTCGCTCCGATCTTCCGGATTCACCGAGAATGCCGGGAACTCGATTGGGCGGTCACCTGTTGCGACACCAAGAATGAGCCTTTCCCCAGACAATCTGTCTACCGAAGCCGCCGCTTTAGCGACATGAAGAGGGTGGCGCAATGTTAAAATAATGCTTCCTGTTCCTAACGCAATCTTTTCTGTGTTGGCGGCAACATATCCTAAATACGCAAACGGATCATACATTTGCCCGACATCACCGAAATTAGGATCGCGCAACAGTACATCTCTCACAAATAATGCAGCGAAATTGAGTTCTTCCGCCCGTTTTGCTAACTTCATTTGCTTTTCTATATTCATCTCTGGGACGTCACCCATATATGATTCAATCGGAAAGAACAATCCTAAAGTCAGTTTGTTTTCTTGATACATGCGTGAATACCCTTTGTGATTTTTGAACTTTTCCATTTGCACATCTACCTTCCAATTAAATTTTTAATTTATTTTCATTCAACGACTCTTTGCATGGATAGCCAACTGAAAACGAAACTTCCATTACTTGCACAATACTTATTATCTATCTTAGCAAAGCGTGTATACATAAAGCGGCCATCCATCTGTTCAATAGTGCAGTGATCTATGCCGGTTTTAAGATGCGATAGTGGCATTTGCGGCATCCATTTTGATCACTTCGTCAATAACCGCGCTGCCAAGGCAAACATCATTGTCATAAAATACCGCTACTTGTCCTGGGGTAACCGCTTTAACTGGTTTTTCGAATTCCACCAAAGCCGTTCCATTCGGACGAACATGAACGGTTACCTTTTGATCTTCTTGACGGTATCTGAATTTAGCTGTACATGCAAATGTGTGTGGACGAACATCTCCATTAATAAAGCTAATGTTAGATGCAATAAGGCCCGTAGAAAACAGCGCAGGATGGTTTTTGCCTTGGGCGACGAGTAAAACGTTGTTTTCTAAATCTTTATCGACAACATACCAAGGTTCGCCTGTTCCTTTTCCGCCAATTCCAAGCCCTTTTCGTTGGCCGATCGTATAGTACATCAACCCGTCATGAGTACCTAGCACTTCCCCATCCAGAGAGCGAATTTCTCCAGGCTGTGCCGGTAAAAAATTCTTTAAAAATCTTTTAAAGTTTCTTTCCCCAATAAAGCAGATTCCTGTACTATCTTTTTTATTAGCGGTAACAAGGTTCAATTCTTTAGCGATTTTTCGCACTTCATCTTTCGTTAATTCGCCAAGAGGAAACAGCACTTTTGCCAAATGTTTTTCGGTTAATTGGCTAAGAAAATACGTTTGATCTTTATTGAGATCTTTTCCGCGCAATAAGGTGACTTGGCCATTTTCCCTTCTGATTCTTGCATAATGGCCTGTCGCGATATAATCAGCGTCCAGCGAAAGGGCGTAATCAACGAACGCTTTAAACTTAATTTCTGTGTTGCATAAAACGTCTGGATTAGGTGTTCTCCCTCGCTTCAGCTCATCCATAAAATACGTAAATACACGATCCCAATATTCTTTTTCAAAGTTCACGCTGTAGTAGGGAATCCCAAGCTGATTGGCAACCCTCTTAACATCTTCGTAATCTTCCGTTGCTGTGCATACGCCATCATCATTGGTATCATCCCAATTTTTCATAAATACACCGATGACGTCATACCCTTCTTGTTTAAGAAGATAAGCGGCCACAGAGGAATCCACTCCGCCAGACATTCCGACGACAACCCGCTTTTTCTTCATTCTTATCCCCCCTTATTAAACTGAAATATTTTTTGTTACAGTTATGTTTAAAAAAAATTAGCGTCCATCTGACAGAAAATACGGTTGTCCTTTATTCAAGCAGAAAAACTAATTATTATTAATTTCATCAATAATATCTTTGATTGTCACACCTTTTAAATAGTTTAAAAAGTGTTGTTCCGCATTGTGGCAAACGCGGATGAGTATATTGGACAGGTTTCTGCCTATCGGACAATTCTCATTGGAATCAGGGCATTTCGGCACAAGCGTTTCTTCACTGGTGATTTTAAAAATTTTATCTAACGTTATATGTTCAGGCGGATCGTTTAAAGTGAAGCCGCCTTTTGCCCCTTCTTTAGAAGTAATAATATTTTCTTTCCGCAATATGCTTAAAATTTTTCTTAATCTTGCCGGATGGACTGAAACACTTTGGGCAATGTCTTCGCTGGTCACTCGTTGGTTTTGCTTTTTGGCCAGATAAGCAACGCAGTGAACAGCAATCGAAAAATCGCTATTCATAATGAACCTTCCTCCTAACTGTAATAATAATGATTACAGTTCATGTTGTCAATCATTATTTTTCATCCGTATATTACAGACGGTATTGCAAAACTGGCGCAAAAGTGCGAAGTGAGCATAAGGAGGCAACATAACAGATGCAGTGCCACCGATCATCTGTTATCATATTCCAATTTTCCATTTATTTATAATACCCTTGCAACCGTTAAACCATCGCCAATCGGGACAATGATAGATTCTAATTTTGGGTGTTTGGCCACGAACTCATTAAACTCTCTCAGAAAAACAGCCTTCTTTTCTTGATGGTTCCTGTCCGCCACTTTTCCTTTCCATAATACGTTATCCGCAGTAATTAACACTCCTTTAAAAATAAAGCATCCGCTAGTTTGGCGAGAATTTATTGTCTATTTCGAGGCAAAAAGTTAAGTTTTAAGAAGATTCCTTCCTTCTCTCTTCAAAAAAAATAATTAAAATAGAAACAAGGAAAAGAATCAGCCCTATACCTATGAAAATCAAGCCGATTAAAGAAACTCCCATTCCTTCAAATCCTTTAATTGTATTTAATGGTCAAGTCCAAATTATTGTGTAAATTCCCCTTTGATAGACAACATGGACCTGATGACTTGACGTATGGTAGGTAAGACCGGCAAGTCCCCCTGCCGGTCGCCTTCCCGGACAAATGATCATGTTGTCAAGGAACAGGCGTGTCAAGGAGCTTTCGCGGCATATCCTCGCTTCGCTCCGGTATTCCACGTTCTCCTTGACACGGCGTAGAGGTTATCCCACTCTCTTGATCGCCGGAGCCACCTGATTCACCGATCGGACTCCTTGCTCTTTCGTTTTCCGCCACTGCCAATATTCAGCCATATCCAAGTATTTGCGCCCTGACATCCATTTTTCATCGATTTCGATCAACACGGCACCAACGAGGCGATACACCGATTCCCGGTTCGGAAAGATGCGGATGACCCGTTCTCTGCGGCGAATTTCTTCGTTCAGCCGTTCCACTCCGTTGGTCGTGCGCAGACGCCGCCGATAACGGTCCGGATAGTCCAATACGGCGGTGGCGTCTTCGAATCCCTCTTCGAGGATTTGCATGGCTTTTGGGACTTTTTCTTCCCATTTGGCCAGCACTTGTTCCAATAACAGCCGGGCCGTTTGCTTATTTGGAGCATGAAGAATCCCACGAATCTCCTCGAGCAAGGCATCCTGCATATACTTTGGTGCGGCGTCGAGGATATTGCGAATAAAATGTGTCTGGCATCGTTGCCATGTAGCGCCTTGGAAATGCTTTTCAATGGCTTGCACCAGCCCACCGTGCTGATCCGAGATGATCAAGTCCACTCCCCGGAGTCCCCGATCTTTCAGCCATCCGAAGAACTCGCTCCAGCTGGACTCCGATTCACTGTTTCCGATTTGCAGGCCAAGAATTTCCCGATATCCTTCCTCATTCACTCCTGTAGCGATCAACACGGCACTGGAGCGTACTCGTCCATCCTCCCGGACTTTCGTATAAATAGCATCTACTAGCACAAACGGATACACGTGTTCATGAAGGGAACGGTAATTCCAGTCTTGGATAATCGGATCCAGTCCCTTGCACAGTGAGGAGACCGTGGACTTGGAAAACGAAGTGCCGCATAATTCCTCCGTGATTTGAGTGATTTTTCGGGTAGACACCCCGTTTACCACCATTTCCATTAGTGCCAGTACCAGTGCTTGTTCGCTCCGTTGATACCGTTGGAACAGCTCCGTAGAGAACTCCCCATCTCTTGTCCGTGGAACGCGCAAGGTCAACCGTCCCACCCGGGTCGTCAGCTGGCGTGGATACGAACCGTTTCGATAGCCTTTTCGTTCTTCCGTTCGTTCATAACGGCGAGCTCCCAGCTGTTCTTCCACTTGTGCCTCGAGGATTTGATTGAGGACTTGTTCCAATAGCTTAGCTAATCCCTCATCTCTGGTGAATAACCCGTGCAAAAGTTCATCATTTAGGGTAATATGATATTGAGCCATGGTTGCATTCCTCCTTATGTTTGGTGTTTTTGGTCCACTGTTTATTCTACCAAAGGGGAAGCAACATGGCTCTTTTTCTATTTCTCTTTTTACACAATTATATGGACTTAACTTGAAATTGCTGTCGTAATATATCGTATTCCGTACGTGTCGATTTTTCGTTTCAATGCTAAATCGTAACAAAAGAAGTATTTTGATTTATTCATATCATCACACCCCTTGATTAATTGTTTAGAAGGGAAGCGGAATTAATCCGCTCCCGCTTCTCAATGGATATGTTATGTATGATATGTAAAGTAAAATAGTTATGTATTAATTATTTTGCCCTTGTCGCTCCTTTTTCGTTAGTTCGTCATGCTCTTTTTTAGCAATAATCGTTATATTGTTCCATTCGTAATCAGTCCCCTTGCCACCTATGCGGTGTACGACTGGAGCATATTCTCCAGCAAACCCACTTTCTATATACTTCCTGCAAATCTCAATGCCTAACTCTACAAGGTCAGGTCTATATTTTTTTAGATTTCTGATTATACTACTCCATTCACCAAGTAAAAATTTTACGTTTTCATATCCTTTTTTCTTGCCGGCTCTCACATACTTTGCATTAGAGCATGAATTTTTAAACTTGAAATAGAATAGCTTCATTATTAATCGTTTTCGGGCTGTTGTATCTAAATCATCTAACTTTATTCCACTAGCACTTTGGAAAATATTTTTAATTACTCTGTATCTACTTTTATCAATAGTGGTGCTCCTTCTCGAAAATAAATAATTCAAATATTGTATTTGTCTTTCTTTTGGTGCATCCCATATGTATCTTTTTGTACCTGTTATTTTCATACACTCATTACCCCTTTGCTTAATTTATTTTTTATCTCCTAAACTCCACCAACACTGACAACCAAACTGCCGCTACTCGTTCGGAAAATAATCACCCCCTTTCAATTGCCATGATAACGTGCATTATATAGGCAATTGATGTTGACATTCATATTGATTTTTGGTATGATTATGTTAGATTGGGTATTTGTGCGTTATTTTCAGTTGTCAAACTTTAGCATATCATATTCTATTATTCTCTTTCAATACATAAAATGTGACAATTTTGTGAACTTTTTTATGTAAAAATAAATCCGCTTCCAATAAACTGGATAGCGGATTTTTATTTTTTATAATCTCTCTTCAATGCTCGATACTTCAATATAAAAATCCTCGACATTCGGTTTCACTATTTCGTTATTTAAATACTGAAGTTCCAATTTCACATTCGCTACCGATAAATCATTTAGTTGGCTTTGTGCAATCATTTCCGCTTCTTGCTTGTTATTCGCTTTAATTTTTAAAGACACTGTGGTTTTCACGTCTGCAAGAATTAGATATTCTTTTGTTTCTAATGCTTTCATTTCCTTATCCCCTTTCGTCCTTTCTTTAATTTGCATACTTTAATGCTTCAAATACTTCCTCAAATTCTCTTTTCAATTCAAGAAGAAATGAAGCATCTCTCCCTTTCTCTTGTGCAATACGGATGTCACGATTGATATTTTGTAATTGCGCCCAAACCGCTGATTTTAATGTCGCAAGTTCCTTTTCCGTCACTTTAATTGTTTTCATTTACGCTACCGCCTTTCTGATTACGATTTGTTGTCCTGCATATTTGTCATCCAGTATAATTGGTTGACCGTTTAAATCTTCTACAGTAAATGAATTGTTCAGCTGTACAAGTTCCCCAATTTCGAGTTCAAGAAATGGTTGTCCGTTTAGAAAAACAAGTGTGCCGAAAGTTTCCATATTTGATTACCTCCTTCTTTTACTTGAAAACACATTTTCAATAGGTGAAAATGTTCGGTGTTTTTCAACTACATCATCAAAAAATAGATTGACGTAATGTTTAACCATTTCCATCGAGGTATGTCCTAAAACCGCTTGAAGTTCAAAGATTCCAGCGCCCGCTTCAACAGAAAGTCGTGCGAAGGTATGTCTGAATTTATGGCAAGTCGCATGGATACCACACTTCTTGCCATATGATTCAATTTGTGCCTGCATTTGACGTTTGGTTAAAGGAGTGTCATCAATTGAAACAAATAGATAATCATGATCTAATGTGCCACGAATTGCTAAATATTTTTTTAACTGCTCTTTCATTTGCTTCTGAATCGGTACATATCGTTGCCTATAACCTTTTGTATTTTGAATTAAGATTCGTGAACGTTGAAAATCTATATCGCCTAGTCGAATCCCGACACATTCGGATGCTCTTATTCCTGTTTCAAGTAAAAGCATCATCAACGTTAAATCCCTTACGCCAGTAAATGTTCTTAAATTTGGTTGCTTAAAGAGGATATGAATTTCTTCTTTTGTATAAGTCGGCACTGCTTTCTTTCGGTCTTTAAGTAACTTAATCTCATGAAAAGGATTTTGTTTTTTAGAAATGATTTTTTCTCGTTCAAGAAAGTTAAAAAACGCTCTTAATGCACGCAGCCGAGTATTGATCGTTACTGTTTTGCATTTCTTTTGATTCTTCATATACAGAATGACATTTTGTTTAATGATTTCAGGTGTCATTCTGTAAATGTTTACTTCAATTTCTTGTTCACGAAGAAGTTTGTAAAATACGGACATTTCATTTCGGTAGTATTGTATTGTTTGAGGGCGACAATTTCGTATTTCACAGTCTTCAAGAAATTTTTCCAGTGCTATTTGAAA
Source organism: Parageobacillus thermoglucosidasius (assembly GCF_001295365.1). GTDB lineage: Bacteria > Bacillota > Bacilli > Bacillales > Anoxybacillaceae > Parageobacillus > Parageobacillus thermoglucosidasius. The sequence continues at coordinate 3,841,076 of NZ_CP012712.1, forward strand.
ATCAATAGCATCAGATTGGATAGAATTTGCGTGCATTTCAAAAATTTCATCAGGGGATAAATTATTGTTACGCCTTGCCAAAATATCACCCTTTCAGCAAGTCGTATGAGGAATATTGAATCAGATTTTTTAATGAGGAATCGTATGAGGATAAAATAAAAAAGGATTCCCGCATCTTGCAGGAATCCTTGATACATCAGTTTTTTCGATGCCGATGGTGGGAGTCGAACCCACACGGGCAAAGCCCACACGATTTTGAGTCGTGCGCGTCTGCCAATTCCGCCACATCGGCGTAAGCACATACGAAATTATAAAATATAAATGATATAAAGTCAAGCCTTATTTTTAAAATAAGAGAGTCAAACGGAAAGCGGACATAATTGCCTAACGTAAGATTTACAATTGCATACCTTCAATACCGCCATCCAAACACTAACCGCATATGGAGGCGGCACCCGGATTCGAACCGGGGATAAAGGTTTTGCAGACCTCTGCCTTACCACTTGGCTATGCCGCCATAAGAAAGCGGAAGACGGGACTCGAACCCGCGACCCCCACCTTGGCAAGGTGGTGTTCTACCACTGAACTACTTCCGCATGTGGCTGGGGTAGTTGGATTCGAACCAACGCATCACGGAGTCAAAGTCCGTTGCCTTACCGCTTGGCTATACCCCAAAAAAATAATATGCAGGAGAAAAGGCGACTAGTGGGAATCGAACCCACGCATGCCAGAGCCACAATCTGGTGCGTTAACCACTTCGCCATAGTCGCCATATAATGTCGAACATTATAATGGCAGGGGCAGTAGGAATCGAACCCACACCGGAGGTTTTGGAGACCTCTGTTCTACCATTAAACTATGCCCCTAAATGGAAAATGGAGGGGGACGGATTCGAACCGCCGAACCCAAAGGGAGCGGATTTACAGTCCGCCGCGTTTGGCCACTTCGCTACCCCTCCGTATTCATGGTGCCGACTGCAGGACTTGAACCCGCAACCTACTGATTACGATTCAGTTGCTCTACCAATTGAGCTAAGTCGGCACATGAAGTACGCTTCCTAAAGAATAAGTGTGGTGGCTCGGGACGGAATCGAACCGCCGACACAAGGATTTTCAGTCCTTTGCTCTACCGACTGAGCTACCGAGCCATTCTCTAAGAGCCTTTCAACTATGGCGGTCCCGACGGGACTCGAACCCGCGATCTCCTGCGTGACAGGCAGGCATGTTAACCACTACACTACGGGACCAATTTGGTTGCGGGGGCAGGATTTGAACCTGCGACCTTCGGGTTATGAGCCCGACGAGCTACCGGACTGCTCCACCCCGCGACGATAGAAAGTAATGTTTGTTGTTCTTAGAATTCTCTGCGTATTGAGGAAGTTTATTCATGGTGGAGGATGACGGGATCGAACCGCCGACCCCTTGCTTGTAAGGCAAGTGCTCTCCCAGCTGAGCTAATCCTCCACAAAAAGAAAGTGACCCGTACGGGATTCGAACCCGTGTTACCGCCGTGAAAGGGCGGTGTCTTAACCACTTGACCAACGGGCCATAGTGACTAATTAATGGCGGAGAGCAAGGGATTCGAACCCTTGAGGCGCTATTCACGCCTACACGATTTCCAATCGTGCTCCTTCGACCACTCGGACAGCTCTCCAAGATGGCTCCGCAGGCAGGATTCGAACCTGCGACCAATCGGTTAACAGCCGATTGCTCTACCACTGAGCTACTGCGGAATAATTGATGAAGGAACTGATTGTTTCTTTCTTAACAAACTCTTTATTGATTGGACAAGTATTATTATAATGACCAATATTATCATGTCAAGAGTTTTTTTACTAATTCATTCCCTCAAAACTAGATAACCGTCCATCTGGAAGAAACCGTTTAGCCAGGCGGCATTCTCCGTTGTTCGTGGTTAAGCCCTCGATCGATTAGTATCCGTCAGCTCCACGTGTCGCCACGCTTCCACCTCGGACCTATCGACCTCGTCATCTTCGAGGGATCTTACTCGCTTGACGCGATGGGAAATCTCATCTTGAGGGGGGCTTCACGCTTAGATGCTTTCAGCGCTTATCCCTTCCGCACATAGCTACCCAGCGGTGCCCCTGGCGGGACAACTGGTACACCAGCGGTGCGTCCATCCCGGTCCTCTCGTACTAAGGACAGCTCCTCTCAAATTTCCTGCGCCCGCGACGGATAGGGACCGAACTGTCTCACGACGTTCTGAACCCAGCTCGCGTACCGCTTTAATGGGCGAACAGCCCAACCCTTGGGACCGACTACAGCCCCAGGATGCGATGAGCCGACATCGAGGTGCCAAACCTCCCCGTCGATGTGGACTCTTGGGGGAGATCAGCCTGTTATCCCCGGGGTAGCTTTTATCCGTTGAGCGATGGCCCTTCCATGCGGAACCACCGGATCACTAAGCCCGACTTTCGTCCCTGCTCGACCTGTCTGTCTCGCAGTCAAGCTCCCTTCTGCCTTTGCACTCTCCGAATGATTTCCAACCATTCTGAGGGAACCTTTGGGCGCCTCCGTTACCTTTTGGGAGGCGACCGCCCCAGTCAAACTGCCCACCTGACACTGTCTCCCACCCCGCTAAGGGGTGCGGGTTAGAATTTCAATACCGCCAGGGTGGTATCCCACCGCCGCCTCCACCGAAGCTGGCGCTCCGGCTTCCCAGGCTCCCACCTATCCTGTACAAGCGATACCAAAATTCCATATCAGGCTGCAGTAAAGCTCCACGGGGTCTTTCCGTCCTGTCGCGGGTAACCTGCATCTTCACAGGTAGTATGATTTCACCGGGTCTCTCGTTGAGACAGTGCCCAAGTCGTTACACCTTTCGTGCGGGTCGGAACTTACCCGACAAGGAATTTCGCTACCTTAGGACCGTTATAGTTACGGCCGCCGTTTACTGGGGCTTCGGTTCGCACCTTCGCTTCCGCTAAGCGCTCCCCTTAACCTTCCAGCACCGGGCAGGTGTCAGCCCCTATACTTCGCCTTTCGGCTTCGCAGAGACCTGTGTTTTTGATAAACAGTCGCTTGGGCCTTTTCACTGCGGCTCCCTCAGGCTTGTGACCCAAGAGAGCACCCCTTCTCCCGAAGTTACGGGGTCATTTTGCCGAGTTCCTTAACGAGAGTTCTCCCGCGCACCTTAGGATTCTCTCCTCGCCTACCTGTGTCGGTTTGCGGTACGGGCACCTCTCACCTCGCTAGAGGCTTTTCTTGGCAGTGTAGGATCGGGGACTTCGGGACCAACGGTCCCTCGCCATCACGGCTCCGCCTTATTGCCAGACGGATTTGCCTATCTGGCGGCCTAACCGCTTGGACAGGCTATTCCAGCAGCCTGCTCGCCCTACCTTCCTGCGTCCCCCCATTGCTCCAACGGTGAGGAGGTGGTACAGGAATCTCTACCTGTTGCCCATCACCTACGCCTTTCGGCCTCGGCTTAGGTCCCGACTAACCCTGAGCGGACGAACCTTCCTCAGGAACCCTTAGGCTTTCGGTGCAGAGGATTCTCACCTCTGTTTTCGCTACTCACACCGGCATTCTCACTTCTAAGCGCTCCACGAGTCCTTCCGGTCTCGCTTCGGCGCACTTAGAACGCTCCCCTACCGATGACCGTTGGTCATCCCACAGCTTCGGTGGTACGTTTAGCCCCGGTACATTTTCGGCGCAGAGTCACTCGACCAGTGAGCTATTACGCACTCTTTAAATGATGGCTGCTTCTAAGCCAACATCCTGGTTGTCTGGGCAACTCCACATCCTTTTCCACTTAACGTACACTTTGGGACCTTAGCTGGTGGTCTGGGCTGTTTCCCTCTCGACTACGGATCTTATCACTCGCAGTCTGACTCCCAAGGATAAGTCATTGGCATTCGGAGTTTGACTGAGTTCGGTAACCCGATGAGGGCCCCTAGCTCAAT